>NZ_JBFAOY010000009.1:0-234844 GCF_040675505.1 Streptomyces sp. NPDC049597 | reverse complement strand
AAGGAACGGACGCTTCCTTTGTACTCACCCGCAGAATCTTCTGGGGCTTTCCTCCGGGCGCTTCCCTTCGGTCTTGCGTTTCCGACTCTATCAGATCTTTCCGATCCGATTTCCTCGGTGCTTTCCAGTTCTTCGCTTTCGCGCTTCCCTTTCCGGCGGTTCCGACTCTATCAGATCCTTTCGGGCCTGATTCCCAGTCAGAGGGGGTTGTCCTCCCGGCCGTTGGGCCGTTCCGACGAGTGAGACTTTAGCGGAATCCCGAGGCCCGACGCTAATCGGGGTCTCGCTCGTTCGAAAGTCGAACGAGGATTCCTCATTCCGTGAAAACGCACGCAAAAGACGGGCGCCAGAAACTCTGTCGCTCGTTCGAGTGGGTCTTGCGGAATGGTGTCCGGGGACCAGCCTGAGCCGGTGCTCACGTCGGACAACTCGGAGAACACTACGGATGGCGCAACCCGGTGTCAACTCTGACCCCGCGGGCGTAGGCTGTGCCGCATGACCACGCGCACGTGCCTCAGTCTCTGGTGGGCCGCCTGACGGCGGCCGGCACCTGCGCATGCTCTTCAACGGCCGCCGCTTCGGCGGCCGTTCTCGTATCCCCGCTCCGGGGTCCGGCCGCCGCTGCGGCGGCTTCGACCCGACACGGAGTGGAGTACGGAATGAAGCGGATCTTCAGCGGCATCAAGCCGACCGGGCACCTGACCCTCGGCAACTACCTCGGAGCGATGCGACGCTGGGTCGAGGTCGACCAGCACCGGTCGGGCTCCCTGTTCAGCGTGGTCGACCTGCACGCGCTGACCATCGAGCACGATCCGGCGCGGGTGCGCAGGCTCAGCCGGCAGGCGGCGACGCTGCTGCTGGCCGCGGGGCTGGACCCGGAACTGTGCACGCTCTTCGTGCAGAGCCATGTGGACGAGCACGCGCGGCTTTCGTACATCCTCGAGTGCACGGCCACCGACGGCGAGCTGCGGCGCATGATCCAGTACAAGGAGAAGAGCGCGCGGGCGCGGGAGTCCGGGCAGAGCGTACGGCTCTCGCTGCTGACGTATCCGGCTCTGATGGCGGCCGACATCCTGGCCTACAGGACCGACGAGGTGCCGGTCGGTGAGGACCAGACCCAGCATGTGGAGCTGACCAGAGACCTCGCCGTCCGGTTCAACCAGCGGTACGGGCACACCTTCACCGTGCCACGGGCGACGCATCCGCCGGTGGCCGCACGGGTGATGGATCTGCAGGACCCCACGTCGAAGATGGGCAAGTCCCACGAGGCCGGCGCCGGGATCGTGTATCTGCTCGACGAGGCGGACGTGGTGCGCAAGAAGGTCATGCGGGCGGTCACGGACAGCGGGCGGGATGTCGCGTACGACCGGGAGGAGCGGCCGGGTGTCACCAACCTGCTGGAGATCATGGCGGCCTGTACCGGGCGTGATCCGAGGGAGCTGGCCGGGGAGTACGGCTCGTACGGCGCGTTGAAGAAGGACGTCGCCGACGCCGTGGTGGAGGTGCTGCGGCCGGTCAGGGTGCGCCACGCCGAACTTGCGGCCGACCCGGCGTACATCGACGAGGTGCTGCGCAAGGGCGCCGACCGGGCCAGAGGGATGGCGCGTCCGACGGTCGACGCCGCCTATCGCGCGATCGGGCTGCTGCCGGCCTGAAGCGGGGAAGCACGGGGCCGCCGCCGTTCACGGCGGCGGCCTCGCTTACGAGAGGGTCAGCCGTTGCCGGAGGCGAGCTCGCGGCTGCGGTCGCGGGCGGCTTCGAGGGCGGCGATGAGGGCCGCGCGAACGCCGTGGTTCTCCAGTTCGCGGATGGCGCTGATCGTGGTTCCGGCCGGGGAGGTGACGGCCTCGCGGAGCTTCACGGGGTGTTCGCCGCTGTCGCGGAGCATCACCGCGGCGCCGATGGCGGCCTGGACGATGAGGTCGTGGGCCTGGGCGCGCGGGAGGCCGAGGAGGATGCCGGCGTCGGTCATCGCCTCGACCAGGAAGTAGAAGTAGGCCGGGCCCGATCCGGAGAGCGCGGTGGCGGCGTCCTGCTGGGACTCGGGGACGCGCAGGGTCTTGCCGACGCCGCCGAAGATCTCCTCGGCGTGCACGACGTGCTCGGTGGTGGCGTGGCTGCCGGCGGAGATGACGGACATGCCTTCGTCGACGAGGACGGGGGTGTTGGGCATGACACGCACGACCGGGGTTCCCGTGGCCAGACGCTCCTCGATGGAGGAGCACGTGATGCCGGCCGCGGCGCTGATGACGAGCCGGTCGGCGGTGACGTGCGGGGCGAGCTCGTCGAGGAGCTTGCCCATGTCCTGGGGCTTGACGGCCAGGATGAGGGTGTCGGCGCGCTTGGCCGCCTCGGCGTTGGTGACCGCCTCGACCCCGTAACGGGTGCGGAGCTCCTCGGCACGCTCGGCACGACGGGCGGTGACCAGCAGATCGGCGGGGTGCCAGCCGGCGCGGATCATGCCGCTGAGCAGGGCCTCGCCGATCTTGCCCGTACCGAGGACTGCGACTGTCTGGGTCATGGCTCTGTTCACCTCGCCGGTCGGGATGCGTGCGCTCACATCCTTGCACCGGGGGCGGTGACGTGCCGTGGGCGTCCACGTGGCGGGCAGGGACGGTTCAGGCGGTGCGCCGGCGCAGGGTGGCGGCGCCGAGGGCGAGGACGAGGACGGCGCAGGCGGCGACGACCAGGACGTCGCGGAGGAAGGCGGCGGTGGTGTCGGTGTGGCGCAGGACCTCGTTCATGGCGTCGACCGCGTAGGACATGGGCAGCACGTTCGAAACGGCTTCGAGGGCGGGCTGCATCCGGTCGCGCGGGGTGAACAGGCCGCACAGGAGCAGCTGCGGGAAGATCACGGCCGGCATGAACTGGACCGCCTGGAACTCGGAGGCGGCGAAGGCGGAGACGAACAGGCCGAGTGCCGTGCCGAGCAGGGCGTCGAGGAGCGCGACCAGGAGCAGCAGCCAGGGCGAGCCGACGACGTCGAGGCCGAGGACCGACAGGGCGAGCCCGGTCGCGAGGAGGGACTGGACGACGGCGACGAGGCCGAAGGCGATGGCGTACCCGCCGATGAGGTCGCCCTTGCCGAGGGGCATGGCGAGCAGTCGTTCCAGGGTGCCCGAGGTGCGTTCGCGCAGGGTGGCGATGGAGGACACCAGGAACATCGTGATGAGCGGGAAGATGCCGAGCAGCGAGGCGCCGATGGAGTCGAAGGTGCGCGGGCTGCCGTCGAAGACGTAGCGCAGCAGCAGGAGCATCAGGCACGGCACGAGCAGCATCAGGGCGATGGAGCGCGGGTCGTGGCGGAGCTGGCGCAGGACGCGGGCGGCTGTGGCGAGGGTACGGGCCGAGCTCATCGGGCGTTCTCCTGGAGGGCGTCGGCCTCGTCGACCAGGCGGAGGAAGGCCGCTTCGACGGTTTCGGTACGGGTGCGTGCGCGCAGGTCGTCGGGGGTGTCCTCGGCGAGGATCTCGCCGTCGCGCATGAGCATGAGCCGGTGGCAGCGCTCGGCCTCGTCCATGACGTGGGAGGAGACGAGGATCGTCGCGCCCCGGTCGTCGGCGATGCGGTGGAAGAGGTCCCACAGGTCGCGGCGCAGGACGGGGTCCAGGCCGACGGTCGGTTCGTCGAGCACGAGGACCTCGGGGGTGCCGAGCAGGGCGACGGCGAGCGAGACGCGGCTGCGCTGGCCGCCGGAGAGACGGCCGGCGAGGGCGTCGGCGTGCGAGGTGAGGTCGACGTCGGCGACGGCGCGGGCGACGTGCTCCTCGCGGGCGTCCTGGTGGGCCCGGCCCGGGAGCAGCACGGAGGCGAAGTAGTCGAGGTTCTGGCGGACGGTGAGGTCGTCGTAGACGGACGGGGCCTGGGTGACGTAGCCGATCCGGGAGCGCAGTCCGGCGTCACCGGCCGGGCGGCCGAGGACCTCCAGGGCGCCGGCGACCTTGGCCTGGGTGCCCACGACGGCGCGCATGAGGGTCGACTTGCCGCAGCCGGAGGGCCCGAGGAGCCCGGTGATCCGGCCGGGCAGGACGGTGAAGTCGAGGCCGCGCAGGACGGTGCGGTCTCCTCGTACGACGGTGAGGCCGCGGGCCAGGATCGCGACTCCAGAGGAATTCATCATGTGATGAATAATGCGCCTGGCGATGCCGGGGCGTCAAGGACGAGGGACGTCGGGACGGGGCCGGGTGGGAACCGGTCAGGCAGGACGGCGGGTGACCGTGAGGTCGACCGCGTACGCCTCATCGACCCATCCGTCCGGGAACAGCCGCAGCAGCTCGGCCCGCTCGCGGTCGAGGAAGGCGCGGGCCGCGTCCCTGCCCGCGACCAGGAACAGCGAGTGGCTGCCGAGGTTGTCGAGGTGGGTGCCGAGAGGGACGCGCCGACTCCAGTGCAGACGGCGTTCGGCGCGGGGAACGCCGTCGGGCAGGGCGCGGGCGGCGCCGGGCGCGCCGTGTGCCGCGCTGCCGAGGTCACGCCTCAGCCGCTCCTCCTGCGCGGCGATCCAGGGGACGTCCCGGTCGGCGACGTTCCACCACAGGGCGAGTGCGCCGCCGGGCCGCAGGACGCGCAGGGCCTCGGGGAGGGAGCGGGCGGGGTCCGTCCAGTGAAAGGACTGGGCGTACGTGAGGAAGTCGGCGCTCGCGTCGGCGAGAGGGAGGGCGTCGCCGAGGCCGCGGACGAGGGGAACGCCGGGCAGCGACCGGCGGAACCGGTCGGCCATACCGGCGCCCGGCTCCACGGCGGTGACGCGCGCGCCGCGCTCGCGCAGCAGCCGGGTGGCGATGCCGGTGCCGGCGCCGACGTCCACGGTCCGTGCGTCGGTGAGCGGGCGGCCGGCCAGTTCCTCGACGGCGTCGAAGAGGGCGGGCGGATAGCCGGGGCGGGCGGCGTCGTACTGGTCCGCCGCGGTGTCGAAGGAGAGGGCGCGCCGGGACTGGGCGGAATCCGTCATGCGCCCCATCCTCAGCCGGAACGTCTCCGTCCGCCCTCAGCCCGGAACGTCTTCGCCGGCCGACGCGTGCCGCTCGTCGCGCGGCACCACGCCACCGGTCGCCATCGCCGAGGCGCGCGCCGCCCACGACGCCGCGGCGGAGCGGGACCCCGACGCCGGCGGGGCGTGAGCGCCCGGGAGACCTAGGCGCGCCGCTTGCCGTTCCCGCGGGCGCGGTTCGCCGGGTTCCCGGAGCGGCTGCCGCGGCGCTTCTCGTACTGCCGGAGCGCCGTCTCGTACTCGGCGCGGCGCAGTCCCTCGCCGGGGGCCTCCGCCAGGCAGCGCAGGGAGTAGGCGATGAGGGAGCCGATGAAGCCGATCACCTTGAGGCTGCGCAGCGAGTCCTCGGCGGGGGAGCCGGTCGGCCGGCGGCCGAAGCCCGCCCAGGTCGTACGGAAGGCGATGGCGCTGCAGACGGCGAACATCACGACGACGAGGGCGTTCACGAAGCCGCCGACCTCGGCGATGGCCAGACCCTGGTACGCGAAGCGCAGCACGAGCGCGGCGGCGAAGGCGGTGACGAGCGCCCCGGCGCCGACGGCGGCCCGGCGCAGCCCGTAGCCCCCGTCGTGCTCGACCCAGGTGGTGCCGAACCAACGGATGGGCTCGGGCCGCGGTCCGGTGCCGCTGCCGGTGGTGTCGCCGGGGTTCTCGTTGTTCTCGCTCACGGGTCGATTATCCCCACGGCGAGGCGGAGGGTCAGGAGCAGCGGATGGTGACGTAGCCGTCGCTGCCCGTCTGGACGTAGGCGTCGGAGACGAACTCGCCGTTGGCGATGTTGTCCCAGATGTTGGTGGTGCCGTAGGGGCCGGTGATCGTCTCACCCGGCTTCTGGCAGTTGATCGGGACGCTCGCGCCGTACGGCAGCACCCGGACGATCGCGTACTGGGTACCGGGGCCGGAGCGCACGTTCAGCCGGACGCCGGGTGCGACCGGGTAGCGCTTGACCGTGAAGGTCTCCACGGCCTCGGTCCCGGCCTGTTCGCCCTGCACTTCTTCAACAGCCATGGAGTTCTCCCCCGTTGACGCACGTCTGACGCACGTGTGGTGAAAGCGGCGTGACTTGCCGCGCGCAGGCTAGCAAGCCATGGCTGGATCGCACGCATCATCGACTAGGCTCCGAGCGTCGCGCGTGCGCACCATCAGACGGGGGTGGGAGATGCCACCGCTGCGCAGTACCGGGTCGTTCCCGGAAGCGGAGCATCCGGAGTATGCCGGGCAGTACCGCCTCGAGGCCTGCCTCGGCAACGGCGGCATGGGCGTCGTCCACCTCGCAACCTCCGCTTCGGGCCTGCGGCTCGCGGTCAAGGTCATCCACGCCGAGCACGCCTCGGACCCCGAGTTCAGAGCGCGTTTCCGTCAGGAGGTCGCCGCCGCGCGCCGGGTCAGCGGCGCCTTCACGGCACCGGTCGTGGACGCCGACCCCGAGGCCGAACGCCCCTGGATGGCCACGCTGTTCATCGACGGTCCCACGCTGTCGGACCGGGTCAAGCGGAACGGCCCCCTGGATGCGTCGGAGCTGCGCAGGGCCGGCGCGGGACTCGCCGAGGCGCTGCGCGACATCCATCGCGCCGGCGTGGTGCACCGGGACCTGAAACCCAGCAATGTGCTGCTGGCCCCGGATGGACCGAAAGTCATCGACTTCGGGATCTCCCGTCCGGCGGACAGCGATCTGCGCACGGAGACCGGCAAGCTGATCGGGACGCCGCCGTTCATGGCTCCCGAGCAGTTCCAGCGCCCGCGCGAGGTCGGGCCCGAGGCCGATGTGTTCGCCCTGGGCGCCGTGCTCGTGCACGCGGCGACCGGGCGCGGCCCGTTCGACTCCGACAGCCCCTACCTCGTGGCGTACCAGGTCGTGCACAACGAGCCCGATCTTGCGGGCGTGCCGGAGGATCTCGTACCGCTGCTGCGCAGGTGCCTGGCCAAGGACCCGCGCGAGCGGCCCACGCCGTACGAGCTGATGGTGGCGCTGCGCGCGTCGTCGCCGTCGTCCGGGTGCGACACCCAGGCCTACATACCGGCGCAGCGCGGACCGGAGCAGCGCGGACCGCGGCTCCCCGCGGCGGAGGATCCCGCCGGCGCCGGCGGGAAGGCCGGCGCGAGGCGCCGCGGCCGGGCCCGGTGGGCGGCGGTCGCCGCCGCCCTCGCCGTGCTGGCCACCGGTGCGGTCGTGGCTGTCGCGGCCCTGTCGGACGACCGGGGGCCGGACCGCGCGGCACCGCGCGCCGGGCAGTCCTTCCGCCCCTGGAGCGTGGCCCTGCACCGCGGCGACGGCGAGAACCGGACCCCTGTGTGCACCGGGGCCGGCCCTGCACTCTTCTGCACGGCTCCCGGCAGCGGGGCGGTCCGGCTCGACCCGGCCGACGGCAGCACCGACTGGTCCGCGCCCGTCGCGGAGCCCCGGACGGCCCGGGGACAGGGCGACACGGGTCGGGAGCCCGTGATCGCCGGTGGCCTGCTGCACGTCGTCACGGCGGGCGGCGACCGCTACGAGGCGCTCGACCCCGCGACCGGCGCGGTGCGGTGGGGCCTCGACATCTCCGCGTACGCCACGGTGCGCCCCCTCGGGGACATCGTGCTGCTGGTCGCCGAGGGCGGGCAGGTGCGGGCCGTCGACGCCGCGACGGGCGCGGACCGGTGGCGCAAGCGGCTCGGCGGGCCGGGCACGCAGTGGGTCCGGGCCGCGGGCGGCGAGGGTCCCGCGTTCGACGTGACGCTGTCCGCGGACGGAACGGCCACACGCGTCGGCGCGATCGATCCGACGAGCGGCCGGCGGCTGTGGAGCGAGCGGCTCCAGGGGTCGCTGACCCCGGCGGGGGCCGTGGACGGTTCGCTGTATCTGCTCTCGTCCGACGCGGACGGGTTCACCGACGCCGTGGTCCGTGTGGACACGGCGTCCAAGGACCGCGCCGTCGGCCGTGTCCCGCTGGCCGCCCCGGTCGACCAGGCGCAGGCCGCCGTCGCCGGGTCGGTCGTCTACCTGTCGGGTGCGGGCGGTTCGCTCCTCGCCGTCGACACGTCCCGGTCGCCCGGGGACGCGCAGCTGTGGCGCCTGGAGACGGCGGTGACCCACCTGTCCCGGCCGGCGGCCGACGACCGCTCCGTGTACGTGTCGGCCGGTGACGGGCGGCTGCTCGCCGTCGACGTCGCCCGCGGCACGCTGACCGGCCAGACCAGGCCCCGGATGGACGACGGACGGTTCACCTACGCGGCCATGCTGCCCGCCCCCGTCACAGCGCCCGGCACCGTCTTCGCCACCGCCCCCGACGGGTCCGTCTTCGCCGTCGACGCGAAGGACCCGGCGCGCTGGTGAGCGCGCCGGGTCTCCGGTGACTGCGATACGGGCGGGTCAGCCCAGCTTGGAGACGTCCCGCACCGCGCCCTTGTCCGCGCTCGTCGCCATGGCCGCGTAGGCGCGCAGCGCCGCCGAGACCTTGCGCTCGCGGGACTTCGGGGCGTACGCGCCGCCCAGCGCCTGCTCGCGGCGGGCCAGTTCGGCCTCGTCGACCAGCAGCTCGATGGAGCGGCCCGGGATGTCGATGCGGATGCGGTCGCCGTCCTCGACGAGGGCGATGGTGCCGCCGGACGCGGCCTCCGGGGAGGCGTGGCCGATCGACAGGCCGGACGTGCCGCCGGAGAAGCGGCCGTCGGTGATCAGGGCGCAGGTCTTGCCGAGCCCTCGGCCCTTCAGGAAGGACGTCGGATAGAGCATCTCCTGCATGCCGGGGCCGCCCTTGGGGCCCTCGTAGCGGATGACGACCACGTCGCCGTCCGTGACCTGCTTGTTGAGAATCTTCTCGACGGCCTCCTCCTGCGACTCGCAGACGACCGCAGGGCCCTCGAAGGTCCAGATGGACTCGTCGACGCCTGCCGTCTTCACGACGCAGCCGTCGACGGCCAGGTTGCCCTTCAGCACCGCCAGGCCGCCGTCCTTGGAGTACGCGTGCTCGACGGAGCGGATGCAGCCGCCCTCGGCGTCCGTGTCGAGGCTGTCCCAGCGCTCGGACTGGGAGAAGGCCTCGGCGGAGCGGACGCAGCCGGGGGCCGCGTGCCACAGCTCGACGGCCTCGGCGGACGGGGAGCCGCCGCGCACGTCCCAGGTCTTGAGCCAGTCGGCGAGGGACGGGCTGTGGACGGAGTACACGTCCTCGTTCAGCAGCCCGGCGCGGTGCAGCTCGCCCAGCAGGGCGGGGATGCCGCCGGCGCGGTGCACGTCCTCCATGTAGTACGTGCGGTCCTTCGCGACGTTGGGCGCGACCTTCGCCAGGCAGGGGACCCGGCGCGAGACGGTGTCGATCTCGTCCAGGCCGAAGGGGGCGCCCGCCTCCTGGGCCGCTGCCAGCAGGTGCAGGATCGTGTTGGTCGAGCCGCCCATCGCGATGTCCAGGGCCATCGCGTTCTCGAAGGCCGCGAACGAGGCGACGGAGCGGGGCAGGACCGTCTCGTCGTCCTGCTCGTAGTAGCGGCGGGTGATGTCCATGACGGTGCGGGCCGCGCGCTCGTACAGGCCCTTGCGGGCGGTGTGCGTGGCGAGCACCGAGCCGTTGCCGGGCAGGGAGAGCCCGATGGCCTCGGTCAGGCAGTTCATCGAGTTGGCGGTGAACATGCCGGAACAGGAGCCGCAGGTCGGGCAGGCGTTCTCCTCGATGCGGAGGATGTCCTCGTCCGAGATCTTGTCGTTCACCGCGTCCGAGATCGCGTCGACCAGGTCGAGCGTGCGGACGGTGCCGTCGACGAGCGTCGCGCGGCCGGACTCCATGGGGCCGCCGGAGACGAAGACCGTCGGGATGTTGAGGCGCAGGGCGGCCATCAGCATGCCGGGCGTGATCTTGTCGCAGTTGGAGATGCAGATCAGGGCATCGGCGCAGTGCGCCTCGACCATGTACTCCACGGAGTCGGCGATCAGGTCGCGCGAGGGCAGCGAGTAGAGCATGCCGCCGTGGCCCATGGCGATGCCGTCGTCGACGGCGATCGTGTTGAACTCGCGCGGGATGCCGCCCGCCTCCCTGATCGCCTCGGAGACGATCCGGCCGACCGGCTGCAGGTGGGTGTGGCCCGGCACGAACTCCGTGAAGGAGTTGGCGACGGCAATGATCGGCTTGCGGCCGATGTCCGCGCCCGGTACACCGGAGGCCCGCATAAGGGCGCGGGCGCCCGCCATGTTGCGGCCGTGGGTGACAGTGCGGGACCTCAGCTCGGGCATCGTCGCTCGCTCCTCGTCGTGATGGGTGTACCTGTCTCGAGCGTACGCCGCGGCTCCAAGATCTGGACAGCTTGTCCGGAATGCGGGACACGCGGCTCAGTCCTCGGTCGGCTCGGTGTCCTGCTCCGCGCAGAGATCGTCTCCTGGCCCGCTCAGACGCCGGGCGGGCCGGGGTCCGTGAGGTAGCGCTGCAGGGTGGGTGCGACCATCCGCACGATCTCCTCCGTGTCCACCGAGGCCAGCGGCTCGGCCTTGATCACGTAACGCAGGATCGCGATACCGATCATGTGGGACGCGGCGAGCTCGGCGCGGAAGGTGGGGTCCGGTACGTCGAGGTCGCCCGCGACCCGCTCCAGCAGCCGCCGCAGGACGAACCCGCGCAGCACCTTCGCCGCGGCCTCGTGGGTCAGCGCGGAACGGAGGATGGCGAGCAGCGGGGCGCGGGTCGCCGGGTTCTCCCAGACGCCGATGAGGTAGCGGGCGAGCCGCTCGCCGATGCCCTCGGTGCCCGCGCCGAGGATCACGGGGATGGCCAGCGCGGGCTCGAAGGAGACCTCGATCGCCGCGGCGAAGACGTCGTCCTTGGTGCCGAAGTAGTGGTGCACGAGCGCCGCGTCGACCCCGGCCGCCCGCGCGATGCCGCGCATCGTCGTCTTGTCGTAGCCGCGCTCGGCGAACTCGGTGCGCGCCGCCTCGAGGATCCGCTCGCGCGCGCCGGGCCCCTCGTCGGCCGCCTTGCGGGCCGGCCGCCCGCGCCGCCGGGGTGCCGCGTCGGTCATCGGGCCCTGCCGGTCATCACGTCGTACCCGTCATCGCGTCGTATGCGTCATCGCGTGGTACCGGTCCCGCCGCGGACGCGCGACGAGGCCGCCGAGGCCAGGTGCAGTCGCGTGAAGGCCAGCGCCTCCGCCAGGTCGGCCTCGCGTTCGGCGGCGGACATGGCGCGCCGCGTGTTGACCTCGATGACGACGTGGCCGTCGAAGCCGTTGCCGGCCAGGCGCTCCAGCAGTTCGGCGCAGGGCTGGTCGCCACGGCCGGGCACCAGGTGCTCGTCCTTGGCGGACCCCTTGCCGTCGGCCAGGTGCACGTGGCCGAGCCGGTCGCCCATCCGGTCCACCATCGCCATCGTGTCGGTCCGCGAGGTCGCCGTGTGCGACAGGTCGATGGTGAAGTGCCGGTAGTCGTCCTTGGTGACGTCCCAGTCGGGGGCGTACGCGAGCATCTCCCGGTCCCGGTAGCGCCAGGGGTACATGTTCTCCACGGCGAACCGGACGTCCGTCTCGTCCGCCATGCGCCAGATGCCGCGGACGAAGTCGCGCGCGTACTGCCGCTGCCAGCGGAACGGCGGGTGCACGACCACCGTGGAGGCCCCCAGTTTCTCCGCGGCGGCCTGCGCCCGCTGGAGCTTGACCCACGGATCGGTGGACCAGACCCGCTGGGTGATCAGCAGGCACGGGGCGTGGACGGCGTGGATGGGGACCTGGTGGTAGTCGGAGAGCCTGCGCAGCGCCTCGATGTCCTGGCTGACGGGGTCCGTCCAGACCATGATCTCGACCCCGTCGTAGCCGAGGCGCGCGGCGACCTCGAAGGCGGTCGCCGTCGACTCCGGATAGACGGAAGCCGTCGACAGGACAACCTTCGCATCCGGGATGCGCACCACTGGTTCTGCCACGGAGACAGCCTAAAGGCACGCGCTAGGCGGTCGGCAGATGGTCGAGGCGCCGCAGGATGACGCCCTCGCGCAGCGCCCAGGGACAGATCTCCAGTTCCTCGGCGTCGAACAGGTCCATCGCACCCTCCGCGACCAGGGCTCCTGCCAGCAGCTGACGGGCCCGGCCCGGGGAGACGCCGGGCAGGCCGGCGCGCTGCTCCACGGTCATGGCGGCGAGCTTGGGCACCCAGCCGACGAGTGACGCACGACTCAGCACCCGCTGGACGTACAGGCCCTCGGCGGAGCGGGCCGCACCCGCGATACGGGCCAGCTGCTTGAAGGTCTTGGAGGTGGCGACGATGTGGTCAGGCGGGCCCAGCCGGCTGAATTCGCCGACGACGCGGGCGATCTCGGCGCGCACATGACGCCGCAGCGACTTCACGTCCTGGGGGTCAGGCGGGTCGCCCGGCAGCAGTCCCGCGGTCAGCCGGCTCGCGCCGAGCGGCAGGGAGACGGCGGCGTCGGGCTCCTCGTCGATGCCGAACGCGATCTCCAGCGAGCCGCCGCCGATGTCCAGGACCAGCAGCTTCCCGGCCGACCAGCCGAACCAGCGGCGGGCCGCGAGGAACGTGAGACGCGCCTCCTCCTCACCGGTGAGGACCGTCAGCTCGACCCCCGTATCGGCCTTGACGCGGGACAGGACCTTGTCCGCGTTGGTCGCCTCGCGCACGGCGGAGGTGGCGAAGGAGAGGACCTCTTCGCAGCCCTTGTCCTCGGCGGCCTGCAACGCGTCGGCAACGGTGTGGACCAGCCGCTCGATGCCCTCCTCGCCGATGGCGCCACCCTCGTCGAGCAGCTCGGCGAGACGCAGCTCCGCCTTGTGGGAGTGCGCGGGAAGGGGGCGGGCGCCGGGGTGGGCGTCCACCGCCAGGAGGTGCACCGTGTTCGAACCGACGTCGAGGACTCCGAGTCTCATGGAGGGAACGCTACTGCGGTCGCCCGCATACGCTGGAGCCGTGCCAAAGACGAAAAAGGCGAAGCAGGGCAAAGCAGTGCCCGTCACGAGGTCCGAGCGGCCCGACAACCCCGACAAGCGCTCAGCCAAGAAGAGCGAGCCCGACGAGAAGGGCCTGGACTTCCCCCGGGCCTGGGTGGAGTTCCCGGACCCCGCCGACGACGAACAGGTCTTCCGGTGCGACCTGACGTGGCTCACCTCACGCTGGAGCTGCATCTTCGGCAGCGGGTGCCAGGGAATCCAGGCCGGGCGGGCGGATGACGGCTGCTGCACGCTGGGCGCGCACTTCTCCGACGAGGAGGACGAACAGCGCGTGGCGCAGCACGTGGCACGCCTGACGCCGGACCTGTGGCAGTTCCACGACGTCGGCACCCGGACCGGCTGGGTGCAGCAGGACGAGGACGGTGAGCGCCAGACGCGCCGCTGGGAGGGCTCCTGCATCTTCCAGAACCGTCCGGGCTTCGCGGGCGGCGCTGGCTGCTCGCTGCACATCCTCGCGCTGCGCGAGGGCCGGGAGCCGCTGGAGACCAAGCCGGACGTGTGCTGGCAGCTGCCGGTGCGGCGTACGTACGAATGGGTCGACCGGCCGGACGACACCCGCGTGCTGCAGGTGTCGATCGGCGAGTACGACCGCCGGGGCTGGGGCCCGGGCGGGCACGACCTGCACTGGTGGTGCACGTCGGCGACGTCGGCGCACGGCGCGGGCGAGCCTGTGTACGTGACCTACCGCCCGGAGTTGACGGAGCTGATGGGCAAGGCGGCGTACGACGTGCTCGTGGAGCTGTGCGAGGCGCGTATGGCGTCGTCGCTTCCGCTGGTGGCGCCGCACCCGGCGGACCCGAAGCCCCGCTGACGGGCTGGCCACCGGCCGGACCGCGGCCCGGCAGGCCCGCCCGGCACGCCCCTCGTGCGGGGAATGCCGGGCGGACGCCACGGTGAGCGTGTCGGCCGGGTCAGTCCGAGGGCGGCGGGGGCGCCGGCTCGGTCGGCGGTTCCGACGCGGGCGGTGACGTGGGCGGGTCGGCCGGGGCGGGCGAGGACGGCGGCGGCGAGGTCGGCGGCGTCGGGTCCGGCGAGGACGGCGGCGGGCTGGAGGGCGGTGTGCTCGACGGCGGTGCGGGAATCGGGTCGGGCCGGGAGGGCGGCGGGCCGGCCTCCCCGCGGCCGCGGATCGCCACGACCGCGCCGGCCGGCTCGATGCCGACCTGCGCGCGCCAGTAGCCGGACGGTTCCCGCGAGGAGTCGACGGTGATGTAGAGAGTGATCGTTTCGCCGGGGTACAGGGTTCCGGACGAGCGCGTGGTGCGCAGCCAGGGCACGTCCGTCCACAGCGACCAGTCGACCGGGGCGCCGCCGGACGCGATGAGCGTGATGACGGTGGTGTCCCCGGCGGGCTGCGCCTCGACGGTGAGCCTGCCCGGGCCCCGCCCGGGAGCGGAGGGCGGGACGGGGGTGCCCGTGCTGATCACCTCGACGGAGACGTCGGGCGTGTGCCGGTCGGCCGTGAAACGGGGGTCGGGCTTCGTGCTCGCGTTGCCCGCGTTCTCGTAGTGGCCGTACGGATCGCCCTCGCCCGCGCCGTCCCGGTCGCCGGCGCTGATGACCGGCCCGCGATGACCCTCACCGGTCAACGGCGCCCCCCGGTACGCAGCCCACAGGGCGAGCACCGGCGCGGCCACGACCGTGGCCACGACCGTGGTCGTCACCGCGCGGGCGCGCATCCGGTCGCGCCGGGCGGCGTGGTCCTTGGGGTCGAGCGGGAAGCCCCCCGGGCCGAAGCGGGGGCCGCCGGCCCGGGCGCGCGGGACGTGCCGCATCGCGACGTACACGGCGGCGCGCGGCGCCTCGACCAGGGGCAGCGCGGCCGGTGTGACGGCCGAGCCGGGCCAGGGCCCCCGCGCGCCGGCGCGCTCGGCGGCTCTGCGGCAGCGGGGGCAGTCGTCCACGTGGCGCACGAGCTCGCGGCGCAGCGCGGCCGAGAGCAGGACGCGGCTGTCGCCGGTGAGCCGGGAGACCGCCGGGCAGTTGCCGGTCTCGACGACGGCGAGCGCGGCCCGGGTGCGCTCCACCTCGCAGGCCGCCGCTGCCAGCAGCTCGCGGGCCGCGACCTCGCCGAGACCGAGGACCGAGGCGACGGCGGCCGGGCCGAGGCCGTGCCGCACGGCCAGTTCGAGGGCCTCGCGCTGCTCGGGGGTGGTGCCGGCGGCCTCGGGCCAGGCCAGCAGGGCCAGTTCGGCGCGGCGGCGCTCGGCGGCCTCGGGGGCGACGCCTGGCGCGGGATCGTCGCCCGCGGGGGGCCGTCCGGTGTGGGCGCCCTGGCGCCTGCGGCGCTGCTCGCCGAGCCGGCGCAGACAGGCCCAGCGCGCGAGCGCGTACATCCAGGCCCTCCGCTCGGACTCGCCGGACGGGCAGCGGCCGTGGTGCCGTTCGGCGATGGCGAGGACGTCACCGAGGACCGCCGTCGCCGCGTCGTGGTCGCACAGCACGGAGAGGCAGTAGGTGAACAGGCCGTCGAGATGCGGCTCGTAGCGCGCGGGCGGTCGCTCGGCGGACGGACGGGGCGCGCGACGGTGCGCGCGGTGTGCGCCGGTGATGTGGGTAGGGGGCTCCAGCCTGCTGCTCGTCACTCCGTGACCGTAGGGGCAGCACCGGACCCCGTTCGTACCGCTTGAGCACTTTTACTCCCTACGGGTGAACCGTTTCTTGAAGGAGGACAGGGGGACAGATTCCGCGCCCGGGGGCACGCGCCGTTTCGCGCCGTGCGCCGGGCAGCGCGCCCTCCACGAGCGGGCGCCGGGCAGAGCTGTCAGTGGGCCCCGCTACGGTTTGCGCATGGCTGCCCGTACGAAATCCGCGAAGGACCGGCCGTCCTACCGCTGCACCGAATGCGGCTGGACCACCGCGAAGTGGCTCGGTCGCTGCCCCGAGTGCCAGGCGTGGGGCACGGTCGAGGAGTACGGCGCGCCCGCCGTCCGCACCACGGCCGCCGGCCGGGTCTCCACCGCCGCGCTGCCCATCGGTCAGGTCGACGGCCGGCAGGCGGCCGCGCGCACCACGGGCGTGGACGAGCTCGACCGGGTCCTCGGCGGCGGTCTCGTGCCGGGTGCGGTCGTGCTGCTCGCGGGCGAGCCGGGCGTCGGCAAGTCGACGCTGCTGCTCGACGTCGCGGCCAAGGCGGCGAGCGACGACCACCGCACGCTGTACGTGACGGGCGAGGAGTCCGCGAGTCAGGTCAGGCTGCGGGCCGACCGGATCAGAGCCCTGCACGACCACCTCTATCTGGCGGCGGAGACGGACCTGTCGGCGGTCCTCGGCCATCTGGACGCGGTCAAGCCTTCCCTGCTGATCCTCGACTCCGTGCAGACGGTGGCCTCCCCCGAGATCGACGGCGCGCCCGGCGGCATGGCCCAGGTCCGCGAGGTCGCCGGCGCCCTGATCCGCGCCTCCAAGGAGCGCGGCATGTCCACGCTGCTGGTGGGCCATGTGACGAAGGACGGCGCGATCGCGGGTCCCCGGCTGCTGGAGCATCTCGTCGATGTGGTGCTCCACTTCGAGGGCGACCGGCACGCCCGCCTGCGCCTCGTGCGCGGCGTGAAGAACAGGTACGGGGCGACGGACGAGGTCGGCTGCTTCGAGCTGCACGACGAGGGCATCACCGGCCTGGCCGATCCCTCGGGCCTCTTCCTCACCCGCCGCGACGAGCCCGTTCCCGGCACCTGCCTGACGGTCACGCTGGAAGGCCGCCGTCCGCTCGTCGCCGAGGTGCAGGCCCTGACCGTCGACTCGCAGATCCCCTCTCCCCGGCGCACTACCTCCGGTCTGGAGACCTCGCGGGTGTCGATGATGCTCGCGGTCCTGGAGCAGCGGGGCCGGATCTCGGCGCTCGGCAAGCGCGACATCTACAGCGCGACGGTCGGCGGCGTGAAGCTCTCCGAGCCCGCCGCCGACCTCGCGATCGCCCTCGCGCTGGCGTCGGCGGCGAGCGACACCCCGCTGCCGAAGAACCTGGTCGCGATCGGCGAGGTGGGACTCGCCGGCGAGGTCAGACGGGTGACGGGCGTCCAGCGGCGGCTCGCCGAGGCGCACCGTCTCGGCTTCACCCACGCCCTTGTTCCCTGCGACCCGGGCAAGATCCCGGCGGGCATGAGGGTCACGGAGGTCGCCGACATGGGGGATGCTCTGCGGGTGCTCCCGCGCGTCCGCCGGAAGGCTCCGGACGGCGCCTGAGGCGTACGCCCCCCAGGACGACGAGGCCCGCCGGTAGACTTTGCCCTGGTCTCGCCCACCCGTACGAGCCGGAGGAGTGCAGTGGCAGCCAAGGACGGGGCAGCAGCACCCGGAAAGTCCGGCCAAGGCACGGGCAACGAAGCGCTGATCCGCGCCGCCCTGAGCGCGGTCGCCCCGGGCACCGCCCTGCGCGACGGCCTGGAGCGCATCCTGAGGGGGAACACCGGTGGACTGATCGTTCTCGGCATGGACAAGACCGTCGAGTCGATGTGCACCGGCGGCTTCGTGCTGGACGTGGAGTTCACCGCGACCCGGCTGCGCGAGCTGTGCAAGCTGGACGGCGCGCTGATCCTCGACAAGGACATCTCCAAGATCCACCGGGCCGGTGTCCAGCTGGTCCCGGACGCCTCCATCCCGACCGAGGAGACCGGCACCCGGCACCGCACCGCGGACCGGGTCTCGCGCCAGTGCGGCTTCCCCGTGGTGTCCGTGTCCCAGTCGATGCGGCTGATCGCGCTCTACGTGGACGGTGAGCGCCGTGTCCTGGAGGAGTCCGCCGCGATCCTGTCGCGGGCCAACCAGGCGCTGGCCACCCTGGAGCGCTACAAGCTCCGCCTCGACGAGGTCGCGGGCACGCTGTCCGCGCTGGAGATCGAGGACCTCGTCACCGTCCGGGACGTCACGGCGGTCGCGCAGCGCCTGGAGATGGTGCGCCGGATCGCCACCGAGATCGCCGAGTACGTGGTGGAGCTGGGCACCGACGGCCGCCTCCTCGCGCTCCAGCTCGACGAGCTGATCGCGGGCGTGGAGCCGGAGCGCGAGCTGGTCGTCCGCGACTACGTGCCCGAGCCGACGGCCAAGCGCTCGCGCACGGTGGACGAGGCGCTGGCGGAGCTGGACGCCCTCACCCACACCGAGCTGCTCGAACTGCCTGTCGTGGCACGGGCCCTGGGTTACAGCGGCTCACCCGAGACCCTGGACTCCGCGGTCTCGCCGCGGGGTTACCGCCTGCTGGCGAAGGTCCCCCGGCTGCCGGGCGCGATCATCGAGCGGCTCGTGGAGCACTTCGGCGGGTTGCAGAAGCTGCTGGCCGCCAGCGTGGACGACCTCCAGGCCGTGGACGGCGTCGGCGAGGCACGGGCGCGCAGCGTGCGCGAGGGCCTGTCGCGGCTCGCGGAGTCGTCGATCCTCGAGCGGTACGTCTGAGACCTGTACGGGCGAGGGGCCTCACGACCTGGTCGTGAGGCCCCTCGCCCGTGTCCCGGTGGCTCTGCGGCCGGCCGGTTCGGTCCTTGTCGAGTCAGTCCTTGTCGAGGCGGAACGACGCGGGCAGCACCGTCTCGCCCGGGAACGTCACCTCGACCAGGTAGGTGCCCGGAGCCGCGCCGCCCGGTGACGTCGTCGGGCACTGCGGCGCGCTGCGCTTCCTGTCCCACTCGACGGTGTGCGTGATCGTCCCGTTGCCGGGGACGCTGAGGAACCGGGCCGGGGCCGTGCGCGGGCAGTGGCCCGAGGACCACACGTCCTTGTCCTCGCTGTCGGTGACGGTGAACACCGCGGCCTTCGGTCCGAAGTCCGCCTTGCACGTCGTGGGCGACGAGTTGGCGACGACGAGCCTGAACACGGGCTTCTCGCCCGGCGCATAGGAGACCTTCGTGGTGCTCAGGGTCAACCGCAGTGCGCTTGGCGCACAGTTGGGGAGTGCCGAACCGGCCGGGACCTGCACGCCGGGGGCACCTCCCGAGGTGCCGCCCGTGGCGCCGGGACCGCTCGTGGTGGCGCCGTCCCCGCCGCTCGCGCCGCCGGGGCTCGTGGCACCGTCGCCGGAGCCGCCCGCACCGCCGGAACCGCTCGCACCGTCGCCCGACTCGTCACGCCCGCCGGGCTGTTGGCTGATCGCGGGGCCGGAATGGTCGGGTCCGGGAGTGATCGAGTGTGCGGGGGCCGGGCCCTTGCCGTCCGCGGTGTTCTTGCCGTCGTCGTCCCCGCCGGACGTGACGGCCCACACGATCAGCACCGCGAGCAGCGCGACCAGTGACGCCGCGACTGCCCTCCGTCGCCAGTAGATGGAGGAGGGAAGCGGCCCGATCGGATTGCGCAGAGATCCCACGGACCGAACTCTACGAGAGATCGCGGCCAACTCCGGCCCCACCCGCCGCCTCGGGCAGAAGTTCTGCTGATCATCATCACGGACCACGTCCCGAAAGGCCGTTGCGGTCGCCGGGGCCGCTCCGGACGATCGCGATGGGTGACCGGACCGCCTGGGACGATACGGTCCGTGACCATGGACAGCAGCATCACCCGCGGTCTCTACCGCGACATCACCGACTTCGCCCACACCACGCCCTCCTGGGTGCGGCACCTCGCCGAACTCTGGACGGAAGCGGGGCTGTTGCTCTTCGGTGTGCTGTTCCTCCTCGCCTGGTGGCGCTCGCGCACCGGTGACCTGCGCGCGACAGCCCTCGCCGTCCTCGCACCGCTGGTGACGGCGGCCGGCTACGTGGTCAGTGAATCCCTCAAGTCCCTGGTGGACGAGGAGCGTCCGTGCCGCACGGTCACGGAGGCCGCCGCGCCGCTGGTGCCCTGTCCGCCGTACGGTGACTGGTCCTTCCCGAGCAACCACTCGGCCATCGCCGGGGCCGCGGCCGTGGCGCTCGTGATCGCGTGGCCGCGGATCGCGGTTCTGACGGTGCCGATGGCGCTGCTGATGGCCTTCTCCCGGGTCTTCGTCGGGGTGCACTACCCGCACGACGTGCTGACGGGCCTGGTGGTCGGCGCGCTCGTCGCAGCGGTCTGCTCGGTGGCACTGCTGCGCCCGGCCCGGTCGCTGCTCGGCGCCATGCGCGCGAGCCGGACCGGAATCGTGGGCTGGGTCACCGGCCCCGGCCCCGCCCCGCGGCCCGCCGATGAGACGGCCCACGCCGCCCGGGTGCCGTGACGCGGGGCGGGCGACCGGGCGGGCGGCCCCCCGCTCCCGCACATGGGCTTGGCACCCGCTCGCCGCGGACGACCCCTGCTCCCAGCACACAGGCCCGGCGCACGCGCGCCACAGGTGCCCCGGCTCCCGCGCACGGGTTGGCGCCGCTCGCCGCGGATGCCCCCGCTCCCGCGCACGGGCCGGGCGCACGCGCCACGGCGGCCCTCAGCCCCCGCTCACGCGCCACGGGCGCCGCGGGTCCCGCACGGGCCCGGCACCCGCTCGCCACGGCCGCCCCCACTCCCGCGCACGGCCCGGCACCCGCGCGCCACGGATGCCCCCGCTCCCCCGCACAGGCCCGGAGCACACGCGCCACGGGCGCCGCGGCTCCCGCACGGGCCCGGCACCCGCTCGCCACGGCCGCCCCCACTCCCGCGCACGGCCCGGCACCCGCGCGCCACGGCCGCCCCCGCTCCCCCGCACAGGCCCGGCGCACGCGCGCCACGGGCGCCGCGGGTCCCGCGCAGCCCGGCCCAAACGCGCGCCGTGGCCGCCCGGCCCGCACGCCCTCGCACGGCCCCGGCGCCGCCGCGCGGCCCCGCCCGGGGCGGGGTGCATGCGGCACACGGCCGCCGGGGCGTGCCAGGATCGTGCGTGCCATGACTGTCACTCATGATTCCCAGACGCCCGACGCCCTCGACCCCGAAGCCCTCCACGTCCCCGTCATCGCCTGGTTCGACCAGCACGCCCGCGACCTTCCCTGGCGCCGCCCGGAGGCCGGCGCGTGGGGCGTGATGGTCAGCGAGTTCATGCTGCAGCAGACCCCGGTCTCCCGGGTGCTCCCGGTGTACGAGGAGTGGCTGGCCCGCTGGCCGCGCCCGGCCGACCTCGCGGCGGAGGCTCCCGGCGAGGCCGTCCGCGCCTGGGGGCGGCTCGGCTACCCGCGCCGCGCGCTGCGGCTGCACGGCGCCGCACAGGCCATAACGGAGCGGCACGGCGGCGAGGTGCCGCGCCTCCACGCGCAGCTCCTCGCCCTGCCGGGCATCGGTGAATACACGGCGGCGGCGGTGGCCTCCTTCGCGTACGGCCAGCGGCACGCGGTGCTGGACACCAACGTGCGGCGGGTCTTCGCCCGCGCCGCGACCGGCGTCCAGTACCCGCCGAACGCGACGACCGCGGCCGAACGCCGCCTGGCCCGTGCTCTGCTCCCCGACGAGGAGAGCACCGCGGCCCGATGGGCGGCGGCGTCCATGGAGCTCGGCGCGCTGGTGTGCACCGCACGGAACGAGGACTGCGGCCGCTGTCCGATCGCCGCGCGGTGCGCCTGGCGGCTCGCGGGCAAGCCCGCGCACGACGGTCCCGCGCGCCGCGGGCAGACGTACGCCGGCACGGACCGGCAGGTACGCGGCCGGCTGCTGGCGGTCCTGCGCGAGGCCACGGCACCCGTACCGCAGTCGGCGCTGGACGCGGTCTGGGACGAACCCGTGCAGCGGGGCCGGGCACTCGACGGGCTGGTCGCCGACGGGCTCGTCGAGCCTCTGGACGGCGGCTTCTACCGGCTCCCCCTCGGCTGAACCAAGGGAACTACCCCGTCTCCACCGCATCTCAAACATCGGCTGTTACAGAACCGATGGACGGCCGTGCGCCGCCCGACGGCTGCTTCGCACAGCGCCGTGACAACCGCTCCGTAACTTCTGTCCCGCAACGACACACGGGGTTTCACGGGGACGGAGGCGGTTGGAATGGCGCACGGCGAGGTGCTGGAATTCGAGGAGTACGTACGCACCCGGCAGGAGGCGCTGCTGCGCAGCGCCCGGCGTCTCGTCCCCGACCCCGTCGAGGCCCAGGACCTCCTGCAGACCGCGCTGGTGCGCACGTACGGCCGCTGGGACGGAATCGCGGACAAGTCGCTCGCGGACGCGTACCTTCGCCGCGTGATGATCAATACGCGCACCGAGTGGTGGCGTGCCCGCAAGCTCGAAGAGGTCCCCACCGAGCAGCTCCCGGACGCGAGCGTCGACGACGGCAGCGAGCAGCGCGCGAACCGCGCCCTGCTGATGGACGTCCTCAAGGTGCTGGCCCCCAAGCAGCGCAGCGTGGTCGTGCTGCGGCACTGGGAGCAGATGAGCACCGAGGAGACCGCTGCCGCGCTGGGAATGTCGCCGGGTACGGTGAAGAGCACGCTGCACCGGGCGCTCGCCAAGCTCCGCCAGGAGCTTCAGTCGCGGGACCTCGACGCCCGCGCCCTGGAGCGCGACGAGTCGCGGCGTACCCACCAGCAGGGCGAACGGGAGCGGGAGCGGTGCGCGGCCTGACAGGCAGAGGCAGCGGGACACGGGTGGCGGGCAGCACGGCGACGGCCGGGCTGGTCGCCTTCGCCCTGTTGGCGGCCGGCTGTTCCACCGGGGGCTCGGGGCTGCAGGACGAGGGGGCCGCCCCGTCCGACCACGCGGCGAAGGCCACGCCCTCCCCGGCGGCGTCCGGGAGCGCCGGGCAGTTCGCGAAAGCGGTCGACGCGGTGGAGCTGCTCAAGAACGACCCGAAGGTCAGCGCCCGGGTCAAGGCGGACCTGCGGCCGTGCGCCAGGGACTCGTACCCCGTGGACACCTCGTACGGGGTCATCACCGGCAGCTCCGCGCCCGATGTCGTGGTGAACGTGATGACCTGCGCCGACGCCGTCGGACTCGGCACCTACGTGTACCGGCAGAACGGCGACGCGTACGAGAACGTCTTCGCGGTCGAGGAGCCCGCCGTGTACTCGGCGATCGACCGGGGCGACCTCGTGGTGACCAAGCAGGTGTACGCCAAGGGCGATCCGGTGGCCGAGCCGTCCGGCGAGGAGGTCACCACCTACCGCTGGTCCGGCGGGAAGTTCACCCAGCAGTTCTGGGTGCGCAACGAGTACAGCAGGTCGGTCGGCGAGGGCGAGGTCGTGGCCACGGACGCCCCCGCCCCGGGCGACAACTGACCACCCCGCCCGCTGAGACGTGCCCGCAGAGAAACGAACCCGAACGAGAGCTGAGAGCTGACGGATGGCCGAGACCCATGTCCTGTTCGTCGAAGACGACGATGTCATCCGCGAGGCCACCCAGCTCGCGCTGGAGCGCGTCGGCTTCACGGTCACGGCCGTGCCCGACGGGCTCCAGGGCCTGGAGGCGTTCCGGGCCGACCGGCCGGACATCGCGCTGCTCGACGTGATGGTGCCGGGCCTGGACGGCGTCAGCCTGTGCCGGCGCATCCGCGACGAGTCGACCGTCCCCGTGATCATGCTGTCGGCGCGCGCGGACTCCATCGACGTGGTGCTCGGCCTGGAGGCCGGCGCCGACGACTATGTGACGAAGCCCTTCGACGGCGCGGTGCTCGTGGCGCGCATCCGCGCGGTGCTGCGCCGCTTCGGACACGCCGGCGGCGGTGCGGCCGACACGTCCGCCGGGCAGCAGGAGCAGGGCAGCGTGCTCGTCTTCGGGGACCTGCAGATAGACACCGAGGGCATGGAGGTCCGCAGGGGCGGCAAGCAGGTCGGGCTGACCCCCACGGAGATGCGGCTGCTGCTGGAGTTCTCGTCGGCACCCGGCACGGTGCTCTCGCGCGACAAGCTGCTGGAGCGGGTCTGGGACTACGGCTGGGGCGGTGACACCCGCGTCGTGGACGTCCATGTGCAGCGGCTGCGGACCAAGATCGGCCAGGACCGCATCGAGACGGTCCGCGGCTTCGGTTACAAGCTGAGGGCGTGACACAGGCCGTATGAGCTCCGGACAGGACCCCGTCGGATGAGACGTCCCTCCCTGCGCACCGGGACCCTGCGCACCGGCGTCCGGTGGAAGATCAGCATCGCCATCGCCGCCGTCGGCGCGCTCATCGCCATGGCGCTGAGCCTCGTCGTGCACAACGCGGCGCGCGTCTCCATGCTCGACAACGCCCGTGACGTCCAGATGGACCGCATCCTGCTCGCCCAGCGCTGGTACGAGACCTCCAAGAACCGCGACCCGCGCTTCAACAGCAAGATCAACGACTCGGCCCTCCCCGACGAGCTGCAGAAACTGGTGCGCGAGAACCGGCGCGGCAGTTACGTCGACGACAGCGGCGAGACGCCGGAGATCTGGGCCGCCGTACCGCTGGCCAACGGTGACGTGCTGTCCCTGCACACCGAGTTCGCCGGCCGCAGCGCCACCGTGATGAAGGACCTCGACCGGGCGCTGATCATCGGCTCCGTGTCCGTCGTGCTGTGCGGCTCCGCGCTCGGCGTGCTCATCGGCGGTCAGCTCTCGCGCCGGCTGCGCAAGGCGGCCGCGGCCGCGGGAAACGTGGCGCAGGGCAACACCGACGTACGGGTGAGGGACGCCATCGGCGGGGTCGTACGCGACGAGACGGACGAGCTGGCCCGCGCCGTGGACGCCCTGACCGACGCGCTGCAGTCCCGCATCGAGGCGGAACGCCGGGTCACGGCGGACATCGCGCACGAGCTGCGCACGCCCGTGACGGGTCTGCTGACCGCGGCGGAGCTGCTGCCGCCCGGCCGCCCCACCGAGCTCGTCCGGGACAGGGCGCAGGCGATGCGCACACTGGTGGAGGACGTGCTGGAGGTGGCGCGGCTCGACAGCGCGTCGGAGCGGGCCGAGCTCCAGGAGATCCAGCTCGGGGAGTTCGTCGGCCGGCGGGTGGCCGCGCTGCACCCCGAGGCGGAGATCCGGGTCGTCCACGAGTCCTGGGTGAACACCGACCCGCGGCGCCTGGAGCGCATCCTGGGCAATCTGCTGACCAATGCCATGAAGTACGGCAAGGGCCCCGTCGAGGTGACCGTCGAGGGCCGTGTGGTGCGCGTACGGGACCACGGGCCCGGGTTCCCCGAGGCGCTGCTGCGCGAGGGGCCGAGCCGTTTCCGTACGGGCGCGAGCGACCGGGCGGGCACGGGCCACGGCCTGGGCCTGACGATCGCGGTCGGCCAGGCGCGGGTGCTGGGCGCCCGCCTGACCTTCCGCAACGCGGCCCCGGAGGGCTCGACGCCGCTGGGCGCTTCGGGCGGGGCGATCGCGGTGCTCTGGCTGCCGGAACACGCCCCGACGAACACGGGCAGTTTCCCGATGCTCCCCCTGGACGACTGACCTGCACGGATGGGCCGGGCGGGCACGCGGCGGACTCCCGGGGCCCCTGACGACGCCGAGGGCGACCCCGAGGAGCAGCGTGATGCCGCCCTCGAGGTCGCCCTCGATCCGATCGTCCCAGCCGCGCCATGCCCGGGGCCGAGCCCTTCGGGGGTGCGTCAGATGGTGACGCCGACGGTGCGCAGGAAGGACACCGGGTTGAGCGCCGAGCCGTAGTTCGGGGTCGTACGGATCTCGAAGTGCAGGTGGGGGCCGGACGAGTTTCCGGTGTTGCCGGACTTCGCGATCGTCTGGCCGGCCTTCACGGTCGAGCCGATGGAGACGTTGATCGTCGACAGGTGGGCGTACTGCGAGTACTTGCCGTTGGCGTGCTTGATCACGACGGCGTTGCCGTACGCGGGGCCGTCGCCGCCACCGTTCGGGCCGGCCTTGACGACCGTACCGGCGCCGGCGGCCTTGACCGGGGTGCCGACCGGAACGGCGAAGTCCTGGCCGGAGTGCTTGGCGGACCACATGGCGCCGCCCTGGGCGAAGCTCGCGGTCAGCGTGTACTTGGCGACGGGCTTGACCCACGCGGCCGGCTTCTTGGGCGCCTTCTTGGCCGTGGCCTTCTTCGCGGCCTCGGCCTTGGCCGTCGCGGCCTTCGCCTTCAGCTGCGCGGCGACTCCAGCCTGGGCGTCGGCCTGGGCGGCCACGGCGGACGCGGCGTCCACGACCGCCGGCTTGGCGGACTTGCCCGCATCGGCGGAGGCGACACCCGCACCGGCTCCGACGACCATCACGGCGCCCATTCCGGCGGCCACGACGGCGCCACGGGTACGGAGCACGGACGGGCGGAGACGGTTGATCACGGTGCGCTTCGACATACGGGAGAACCTCCGGGCATGAATGGACCCGGCGTGCTCGCCGGGCTGGCTCCACATTGGTAACCCGGCCCCTCAAGTCGCCTCAAATGCCTCAACTACGACATCACGTCGTAGCGAAGACCGTGTGAACGGGGTCTCTTGACGCCCTCGGGAACCACGCACGGGCAGGCGAAACAAGGTCGACAAACAGGGACAGGTCAGGGTTTAGCCGCATGTCGGGGCCCCGCCCGCGCGTTGCGCACCACACCTCGGGCGCCGCCGGCCGACCCAGGGCCGAAAGTCCCGCCCCACAGCGGGCCGAACACCTCGCCCCCGGCTCCGAGACGACACTATTCCGTCTAGTAGGTCCGATTTGCCCTGTGCCCCTTGTCACGGCCGGGGCCCACCCGGAGCCCCCGGATCGTGACCCAGGCCACGGACTCAGGGCCTCCGCGGGGTGGCGAAGAGCGCCCGAAATGCGGCATTCAACGGTGACCGGGGCCACACGACACGGCCCGAGGCGTCCTTCCGGAGCGAGTGTGCTTGCGGGATCCTCCCGTGGCATGAGCAGACCCGTGAATCCCGTGAACCGCCGCCCCGGTCTCCGCCGCGGCTGGATCTGGACCGCCGTCGCCGGACTCGCCTGCACTCTCACCCTGAGCTCCCCCGCCGGAGCCGGCCCCGCGGACTCCGGCCTGGGGAACGCGATCGACAGGATCCTCTCCGACGCCCGCCTCGACGGCGGGGCGGTGAGCGTCGTGATCGCCGACGCCGCCACCGGGGAGCGCCTCTACCGCCGCGACGCGGGCGACCGCCTGATGCCCGCCTCGAACACCAAACTCCCCACGTCCGTCGCCGCCATGGCCCTCCTCGGCCCGGACCACCGCTTCACCACCGATGTCCTGGCCACCGGCACCCGCATCGGCTCCACCCTGCACGGCGATCTCTACCTGCGCGGCACTGGCGACCCCACGACGCTCGCGAAGGACTACGACCGCCTCGCCGCCGATCTCGCCGCGAGCGGCATCCGGCGGGTCACCGGACGGCTCGTCGCCGACGACACCCGCTTCGACGACCAGCGCCTCGGCCGCTCCTGGGCGGCCGACGACGAGTCCTCGTACTACTCGGCGCAAATCTCCGCGCTCACCCTCGCGCCCGACACCGACTACGACTCCGGCACGGTCGTCGTCGAGGCCGCCCCGGGCGCTCGCCCCGGCGACCGGCCGACGGTGAGACTGACCCCGCCGAACGACTACGTACGCCTCGACGTCCAGGGCACGACCGTGGAGCAGGGCCGCCCCGACACCCTCACCGTGGAACGCCGCCACGGCACCAACACGATCACCGTCAGCGGCGACATCCCCCTCGGCGCGAATCCCACCAAGGAGTGGATCACCGTCTGGGAGCCCACCGGCTACGCCGCCGCCGTCTTCGCCGACGCGCTCGCCGCCCACGGCGTGCGGATCGCGGGCAGCCCGCGCCTGGGCCGCCCCACGCCGCCCGGCGCCCGCACGCTCGCCTCGCACCGCTCCATGCCGCTCAAGGAGCTGCTGCGGCCCTTCATGAAGCTCTCGAACAACATGCACGCCGAGGCCCTCACGAAGACGATGGGCCACCGGGCCTCCGGTCGCGGCACATGGGACGCGGGCCTGAAGGCCATCGGCGCCCACATGGCGAAGGAAGGCGTACGGACCGGCTCCCTGCGCCAGGCCGACGGATCCGGCCTGTCCCGGATGAACCTCTTCCCGGCCGAGGAACTCGCCGGCCTGCTGCTCGCCGTGCGCGACGAGCCCTGGTACGCGGACTGGTACGCGTCCCTGCCCCTGGCCTGCGCCCCGGACCGCTTGGTCGGCGGCACCCTGCGCTCCCGGATGTGCTCCACGCCCGCGGCGCTCAACGCCCGCGCCAAGACAGGCTCGCTCACCGGCGCATCGGCACTGTCGGGGTACGTCACCGACGCGGGCGGCCGCGAGCTCGTGTTCAGCGTGGTTCTGAACGACTACCTGGCGTCCTCGGTCAAGAGCATCGAGGACGCGGTCGTCGTGACGCTGGCGTCCTCGGACACCGCGAAGGGCACGATCACGACCGCCCGGCCCACCGGTGCCCGCGCGGGGGAACCGGACACCGCCCTGGAATGCTCCTGGCGCAAGCCCGCACGCTGCTGAACACGCGGATACGAAAAGGGCCCGGCCCCGGACCTGAGTCCGGGGCCGGGCCCCTCACGTCATCCGGCCCGCAGGGCCGTCACGAGTCCTTCGACAGGTTCGGCCCTGTTCCGCCGGCCGCCTGCTCGATGGGCGGGACGTCCGGCAGAGCCGACTTCTCCTCGCCGCGGAAGGTGAACTTCTTCTGCTCGCCCTCACCCTCGGTGTCCACGACCACGATGTGACCGGGGCGCAGCTCGCCGAAGAGGATCTTCTCCGACAGCACGTCCTCGATCTCGCGCTGGATGGTCCGGCGCAGCGGCCGGGCACCCAGGACGGGGTCGTAGCCCTTCTGGGCGAGGAGCGACTTGGCCGTGGAGCTGAGCTCGATGCCCATGTCCCGGTCCTTCAGACGCTCGTCCACCTTGGCGATCATGAGGTCGACGATCTGGATGATGTCTTCCTCGGTGAGCTGGTGGAAGACGACCGTGTCGTCGACACGGTTGAGGAACTCCGGCCGGAAGTGCTGCTTGAGCTCCTCGTTGACCTTCGCCTTCATCCGCTCGTAGCCGGTCTTGACGTCGCCCTGGGCGGCGAAGCCCAGGTTGAAGCCCTTGGAGATGTCCCGGGTCCCGAGGTTGGTCGTCATGATGATGACCGTGTTCTTGAAGTCCACGACGCGGCCCTGGGAGTCGGTCAGACGACCGTCCTCCAGGATCTGCAGAAGGGAATTGAAGATATCGGGGTGGGCCTTCTCGACCTCGTCGAAGAGGACGACGGAGAACGGCTTGCGGCGCACCTTCTCGGTGAGCTGGCCGCCCTCTTCGTAACCCACGTATCCGGGCGGGGAACCGAAGAGACGGGAAACCGTGTGCTTCTCGCTGAACTCCGACATGTCGAGGGAGATCAGCGCGTCCTCGTCGCCGAAGAGGAATTCGGCGAGCGTCTTGGAGAGCTCGGTCTTACCGACACCCGAGGGGCCGGCGAAGATGAACGAACCACCGGGGCGCTTCGGGTCCTTCAGACCGGCGCGGGTACGCCGGATCGCCTGGGACAGCGCCTTGATGGCGTCCTTCTGGCCGATGACGCGCTTGTGGAGCTCGTCCTCCATGCGCAGCAGACGCGAGGACTCCTCCTCGGTCAGCTTGAAGACCGGGATGCCCGTGGCCGTGGCGAGGACCTCGGCGATCAGCTCGCCGTCGACCTCGGCGACGACGTCCATGTCGCCGGCCTTCCACTCCTTCTCCCGCTTGGCCTTCGCCGCCAGCAGCTGCTTCTCCTTGTCGCGGAGGGAAGCCGCCTTCTCGAAGTCCTGGGAGTCGATCGCGGACTCCTTGTCCCGGCGCACGGCGGCGATCTTCTCGTCGAACTCGCGCAGGTCCGGCGGCGCGGTCATCCGGCGGATGCGCATCCGGGAACCGGCCTCGTCGATCAGGTCGATCGCCTTGTCCGGCAGGAAGCGGTCCGAGATGTACCGGTCGGCCAGGGTGGCGGCCTGGACCAGCGCCTCGTCCGTGATGGAGACCCGGTGGTGGGCCTCGTAACGGTCGCGCAGACCCTTGAGGATCTCGATCGTGTGCGGCAGCGACGGCTCCGCGACCTGGATGGGCTGGAAGCGGCGCTCCAGAGCGGCGTCCTTCTCCAGGTGCTTGCGGTACTCGTCGAGCGTGGTGGCGCCGATGGTCTGCAGCTCGCCTCGCGCCAGCATCGGCTTGAGGATGCTCGCGGCGTCGATCGCGCCCTCGGCGGCGCCCGCACCCACGAGGGTGTGGAGCTCGTCGATGAACAGGATGATGTCGCCCCGGGTGCGGATCTCCTTGAGGACCTTCTTCAGGCGCTCCTCGAAGTCACCGCGGTAGCGGGAGCCGGCGACCAGCGCACCCAGGTCGAGGGTGTAGAGGTGCTTGTCCTTGAGGGTCTCGGGCACCTCGCCCTTGACGATGGCCTGCGCCAGGCCCTCGACGACCGCCGTCTTGCCGACGCCGGGCTCGCCGATGAGCACGGGGTTGTTCTTGGTACGGCGGGACAGCACCTGCATGACCCGCTCGATCTCCTTTTCGCGCCCGATGACCGGGTCGAGCTTGGACTCACGAGCGGCCTGGGTGAGATTCCGGCCGAACTGGTCGAGGACCAGGGAGGTCGAGGGCGTGCCCTCGGCCGGACCGCCGGCCGTGGCGGCCTCCTTGCCCTGGTAACCGGAGAGCAGCTGGATGACCTGCTGCCGCACCCGGTTGAGGTCGGCACCGAGCTTCACGAGGACCTGGGCGGCGACGCCCTCGCCCTCGCGGATCAGGCCGAGCAGGATGTGCTCCGTGCCGATGTAGTTGTGGCCCAGCTGAAGAGCCTCTCGGAGCGACAGCTCCAGGACCTTCTTGGCACGGGGGGTGAAGGGAATGTGCCCGGACGGGGCCTGCTGGCCCTGGCCGATGATCTCCTCCACCTGCTGGCGGACCGCCTCGAGCGAAATCCCGAGGCTCTCCAGGGCCTTAGCGGCGACACCCTCACCCTCGTGGATAAGGCCCAGGAGGATGTGCTCGGTGCCGATGTAGTTGTGGTTGAGCATCCGGGCTTCTTCCTGAGCCAGGACGACAACCCGCCGCGCGCGGTCGGTGAACCTCTCGAACATCGTTAATCGCTCCTCAGAGCGGTCAGTCAGTTAGGGGTCGATCCCCTCCCTGTCCTTCCGCAGCTTAGTCCCGCAAGCGGGGACCGCTCATTCCAACTGCCGACACCCGTCTGTGGCCTCCTGACCCCTGAACGCCGACAACTGCTCCAACCCGATGGTGCGAGACGATGTTCCCGCAGGCCAGGCAGTTACCCCCACCGGCAGTACGCCGATGGCGAACGCGAGACGGCGCTGCGAGCGTGTCGCCCCTCCCCACTAGGAATGTCTTACCCGCTGGCACCGACAGTCCATGCGGCGCGCAGCCGTTCCCTCAGCTACGGGCGAACAACCTTGCTCCGGCGGGGACGTCCGGACAGCGCCGGTTCGCACACGCGGTGCGACGAGACGTCCACCCTGCGTAACCCGAGAAGCCGGTCCGCAGTTCCCCGGGCATGGTCCTCGCCGTCCCGCATCCCCGCGCGCCCCTCGAAGGCGGCACCGCCCACTGGTACCGCAGCACACTCGGCTGGGCGGTGGCCGACGGCTCACCCGTGGAGCTGCTGACGGGCCGGGATTTCGACGTGCTGGAGCTGCCGGCGGACGCCGGGGCCGCCGTGCTGCGGCGGACGGACCGCACCGGGCCGGTCGCCGTGCAGGGGCGCATGATGCGGCTGCTCGTGGCCGCCGGGAGCACCGAGGAGCTGCCGGGGCTGCTCGACTGGCTCGAATGGGGCGGGGTCGATCTCGACCTGACCGCCGTGGGCGAGGGCGGGCGGATGACCGCCCCGCCGCCGCCCGGACGCGACGACGTCCGGGGAGCCGCACGCTGGCTGCGCCCCCCGGGGCGCTGGGGCCGGCTGCCGGCTCTCGCCGGATTCGGGGACAGTGGGGATGCCCCCGATCTCGTACGGCTGGTGGCCACGGTGGCCACGGAGTGCCACCGCGTCCGACTTCTGCGTGCCGGACGCGCGCGGGTGCAGCCGACGGAAACTCAGCCGTTCGCCTTCTCGTAGGCCTCGCGGACGGTCGCCGGGACGCGGCCGCGGTCGTTGACCTCGAAGCCGTTCGCCTTGGCCCAGGCGCGGATCTCGGCGGTGTCCTTGTTGCCGCCGGACGCCGCACGGCCCTTGCCACGGCCGGTCGCCGCGCGGCCGCCGGTGCGCCGGCCGTTCTTCGCGTAGGGCTCGAGGAGGCTCCGGAGCTTGTCCGCATTGGCGGTGGTGAGGTCGATCTCGTAGGTCTTGCCGTCCAGAGCGAACGTCACCGTCTCGTCCGCCTCGCCGCCGTCGAGGTCGTCGACAAGAAGGACCTGAACCTTCTGTGCCACCGGATTTCCTTTCATCGAAAATGCAGTACGCGGAAAGGAAACCGCTTTTCCCTGGAAAACACAAACCCTTGGCAGAGGTTCAGAACCGCGAGAACGCGGGAAACGTGCGCGATTCGGACATAGAGATCCGGGCCCTTGCGGCGATCACAGGTGCAGAAGCATCCGGCTGTTGCCCAAGGTGTTCGGCTTCACTCGTTCGAGCCCCAGGAACTCGGCGACACCCTCGTCATAGGAGCGCAGCAGCTCGGCGTAGACATCCGTGTCCACCGGAGTCTGCGTCTCCCCGATCTCGACGAAGCCGTGCTTGGAGAAGAAGTCCACTTCGAAGGTGAGGCAGAAAACCCGGCGCACTCCCAGCCAGCGGGCGGTCTGCAACAGCTTGCCCAGCACCTGGTGACCGATGCCGTGCCCCTGGAAGGCCGGGTCCACGGCGAGTGTGCGCACTTCGGCGAGGTCTTCCCACATCACATGGAGGGCGCCGCAGCCGACAACCCTGGCGTCCGCGTCGCGTTCCGCGACCCAGAACTCCTGGATGGCTTCGTAAAGGGTGACCGTCGCTTTGTCGAGCAGGATGCCTTCGCTCACGTACGGATCCACGAGACGGCGGACGTCCGGCACATCGCTGGTCCGGGCCCGCCGGACGGTGATGGCATTTGCTGCGGCATAAGGCATGGCCCGACGCTATCGCCCCGCGGCCCCCGGGCCGTCGGCGGCCTCGCCGCCCTGAACGATGCGCAGGGCGGCTTGCAGCTGCTCGCGCTGCTCGGGCGACATCATCCCGAAGAAGGCGACGAGAGCGGCGGCGGGGTTGTCGCTCTGGGACCAGGCTTCGTTCATCAGTGCGGCCGAGTAGGCGGCCCGGGTCGAGACGGCCGTATATCGATAGGCGCGGCCGTCGACTTCCCTGCGCACCCAGCCCTTCTGATGGAGATTGTCCATTACCGTCATGACGGTGGTGTAGGCGATGGACCGTTCCTGCTGGAGGTCTTCCAGGACTTCCCTGACCGTGACCGGCCGGTTCCATTGCCAGACCCGGGTCATGACGGCGTCTTCGAGCTCTCCCAATTGACGGGGCACATTGCCACCATAGTGGGAGATACGGGAGTCATCGCCTATTGATGGAGCAAAAAGGACGTACGGCCACAAATCTGCCGTACGTCCTCGTTGCACTGCTCGGGTCAGGCGTCGGACCCCGTCTGCTTCACCGACTCGGTGCGGGCGAGCGCGGCGTCCACCGCCGCGTCCTCCTTGGCCTTGTTCGAACCGCCCTGGCTCTTGACGATCGTCACGACCAGACCGATGAAGAAGGCGGCCATCACCACCGGGGGCACGAGCGCGGAAACGTAGTCCATGCCCTCCAGAGTAGCTATCCGGCGGCGCGCTGCTCCGGCGGGGGCACCGGCTTGCGGCGCGGCGGGAAGACCTCCGAGGGCTTCGGCACCGGCCGCTCGCCCGGGGCGGGCGGCGTGGGTTTCGGCTGCTGCGGCTGTGGCTGTGGCTGTGGCTGCGGCTTGCTCTTCGGATCCTCGGCGGCACGTCCGCCGGGCAGCGCCATGAGCCGGGCACGGCGGACACCCGTCGGAGCCGGCACATGCACGGCCGGCGGGGGGACGGCCGCCCGGGCGAGCCGCGCCCGTACGGACTGCTCGGCGAGCGCCAGACAGCGCCGGAGCACGGCGGCGGCCACCGGATGGCCGCGCAGGGCGCGCAGGGCGGCGAGATCGTCGGTCAGGGGTTCGTGGCCGGCGGCCAGCGCCTCCTGGAGGAGCTCCAGATAGCCGGAGGCGGAGCCGGGCAGAGCAGCGCGGTAGCGGGCGAGATCGGCGACGAGGAAGTCCCGCAGCCGGCCCGCCTCGCGCACGGCCTCGTCGACGGAATCGGCCAGTCGCAGGCAGTCCCTGACGTCCTCGTCGGCGAGGGGGGCGGGGTGAAGGGCGGCGGCGAGGGCGCGTCGGAGCACTCGCAGCTCGTCAGCGCCGAACGCCATGCCGCCGTGGGATCCGTATGGCGTGGGCATGCCCCGACCATACGAGCCGACGGCACAAATTCCGTTTAATGGTACGAAAGCGGGCGTTGCGCCCAGGGTGGTGCCGTTTCCCGGCGACCGCCCCGGGCCGTCACAGGCGCGAGACGTTCCGCTCGTAGACCAGGCGCAGGCCGATCAGCGTCAGCCACGGCTCGTGCTCGTCGATCGCCGACGACTCGCCCAGCACCATCGGCGCCAGACCGCCCGTCGCGATCACCGTCACCTCGTCCGGGTCCTCCGCCAGCTCCCGCTTCATCCGGTGGACCACCCCGTCCACCTGGCCGGCGAAGCCGTAGACGATGCCCGCCTGCATCGCCTCGACCGTGTTCTTCCCGATCACGCTCCTGGGGCGGACGACCTCGATCTTGCGCAGCTGGGCGCCCTTGACGCCGAGCGCGTCGACGGAGATCTCGATGCCGGGGGCGATCACGCCGCCCACGTACTCGCCCCGCGCGCTCACCGCGTCGAACGTCGTCGCCGTGCCGAAGTCGACCACGATCGCCGGGCCCCCGTAGAGGTCGACCGCGGCGGCCGCGTTGATGATGCGGTCCGCGCCGACCTCCTTGGGGTTGTCCGTCAGGACCGGGACGCCGGTCTTGATGCCGGGCTCGACGAGCACCGCCGGGACGTCGCCGTAGTAACGGCGGGTGACCTCGCGCAGCTCGTGCAGAACCGAGGGGACGGTGGAGCAGATGGCGATGCCCTCGATCCCGTCGCCCAGCTCCTCGCCCAGCAGCGGGTGCATGCTCATCAGGCCCTGCAACAGGACGGCGAGCTCGTCCGCGGTGCGGCGCGAGTCGGTGGAGATGCGCCAGTGCTCGACGATCTCCTCGCCGTCGAAGAGGCCCAGCACGGTGTGGGTGTTGCCGACGTCGATGGTGAGCAGCATCAGGCGTCGACCTCGCGCAGGTCGAGACCGATGTCGAGGATCGGGGACGAGTGCGTGAGCGCGCCCACCGCGAGGTAGTCGACGCCCGTCTCGGCGTACGCGCGGGCGTTGGCCAGGGTGAGCCTGCCGGAGGACTCCAGGATCGCGCGGCCGGCCACCAGCGTGACGGCCTCCTCGGTCTCCGCCGGGGTGAAGTTGTCCAGCAGGATCAGGTCGGCGCCGGCGTCGATGACCTCGCGGACCTGGTGCAGCGTGTCGACCTCGACCTCGATCGGGAGGTCCGGGAAGCGCTCCCGCACGGCCTTGAACGCCGCGGCGACCCCGCCCGCCGCCACCACGTGGTTGTCCTTGACCAGCGCCGCGTCGGACAGCGACATCCGGTGGTTGACGCCGCCGCCGCAGCGCACCGCGTACTTCTCCAGGGCGCGCAGGCCGGGCGTCGTCTTGCGGGTGTCGCGCACCTTTGCCTTCGTGCCTTCGAGGGCGTCGGCCCAGGCGCGCGTCGCGGTCGCGATGCCGGAGAGGCGGCACAGGATGTTCAGTGCGCTGCGCTCGCCGGTGAGCAGGTCACGCGTGCCCGCGGTGACCGAGAGCAGCTTCTGGCCCGCCTCGACGCGGTCGCCGTCCTCGACGTGCCGCTCGACCTCGAAGTCGGAGGTGCACACGATCGACAGGACGGCCTCGGCGACCCTCAGGCCCGCGACCGTGCCGGCCTCACGGGCCGTGAAGTCACCGGTGGCCACGGCGTCCTGCGGGACGGTCGCCGCGCTGGTGACGTCCACGCCGCCGTCGAGGTCCTCCTCGATGGCGAGGTGGGCGATGTCCTCGACCTGCACGGGGTCCAGGCCGGCCGCTGCCAGCAGTTCCGCGAGCGCGGGGTCGAGGCCGCTCTCGTACGTCTCGTCCGCACAGCCGCAGCCGTCGCCGCAGCCCGTGCCGGCGGCGGGGGCGCCGATCTGGATCAGCGGTACGTCCACGGGCTCCGGACGTTCTTCGGGCGTGGTCACGGTTGCGGCTCCCTGGGGGCGATGGGGGTTACGGGCGGAAGGGCTTCACTGGCGGTACGCCGTGGGACGAGGCGGCGGTCGGGCGTGAGGCGCACCGTGATGTGACGGCGCCAGTCGGCGTCGTCGCGGTCGGGGTGGTCCTCGCGCCAGTGGCACCCGCGGGTCTCGGCGCGCTCGCGGGCCGCGGCGACGAGGACCCGGGAGACGAGGAGGAGGTTGGTGGCCTCCCAGGACTCGACGCCGGGCTCGGCCGCCTTGGGTCCGTCGGCGTCGTGGGCCGCGTTCAGCGACAGCGCCTCCAGGGCGTCGGCCGCGTCGTCGAGGCTGGCCGCCGTCCTGATCACACCGGCGCCGTGGGTCATGATCCGCTGGATCTCGTGGCGCTCCTCGGGCGCGAGCAGAGGGACGGTGTCGCCGGCCGCCTCGCGGGGCGCACCGGCGCGGGCGTCCGCGCGGGACGCGACGTCGGCCGCGATCCGCTCGGCGAAGACCAGGCCCTCCAGGAGGGAGTTGGACGCGAGCCGGTTGGCGCCGTGGACACCCGTGCAGGCCACCTCACCGCAGGCGTACAGGCCCGGGACGGTGGTCCGGCCGTGCAGGTCGGTGCGGACGCCGCCGGAGGCGTAGTGGGCCGCCGGGGCGACCGGGATCGGCTCGGTCACGGGGTCGATGCCATGGGCGCGGCATGCGGCCAGGATCGTGGGGAACCGGTGCTCCCACATCTGCGCGCCGAAGTGGCGGGCGTCCAGGTACATGTGCTCGGCGCCCTGCTCCTGCATCCGGCGCATGATGCCCTTCGCCACGATGTCGCGCGGGGCGAGCTCGGCCAGTTCGTGCTGCCCGGCCATGAAACGGATCCCGTCCGCGTCCACCAGGTGCGCGCCCTCGCCCCGTACCGCCTCGGACACCAGCGGCTGCTGGCCCTCGCTGTCCCGGCCGAGGAACAGCACAGTGGGGTGGAACTGCACGAACTCCAGGTCCGAGACCTCGGCTCCCGCGCGCAGCGCGAGCGCCACGCCGTCGCCGGTCGAGACGGCGGGGTTGGTGGTCGCGGAGAAGACCTGGCCCATGCCTCCGGTGGCGAGCACGACCGTGGGGGCGTGCACGGCGCCCACGCCGTCGTGCTGGCCCTCGCCCATGACGTGCAGCGTGATGCCGGCCGTGCGGCCCTCGGCGTCGGTGAGCAGGTCGAGGACCAGGGCGTTCTCGATGGTCCGCAGTCCCTGGTCGCGGACCGCGTCGACCAGGGCGCGGGAGATCTCGGCGCCGGTCGCGTCACCGCCCGCGTGGGCGATGCGCCGGCGGTGGTGGCCGCCCTCGCGGGTGAGCTCGATCTCGCCGGACCCCGGGTCGGTGTCGAAACGCGCGCCGGTGGCGATCAGCCGCCGCACGGCGCCGGGGCCCTCGGTGACCAGGGTGCGCACCGCCTCCTCGTCGCACAGGCCAGCGCCCGCGACGAGGGTGTCGTCGAGGTGCTGCTCGGGGGTGTCGCCCTCGCCGAGCGCCGCGGCGATGCCGCCCTGCGCCCAGCGGGTGGAGCCGTCGTCGAGGCGGGCCTTGGTGACCACGACGGTGGCCAGGCCGGACGCGGCGCACCGCAGGGCCGCCGTGAGGCCCGCGACCCCGGAGCCGACCACGACGACGTCGGCATCGATGGCCCAGCCGGGGGCGGGTGCGGTCAGCCGTATTCCGGTCACTGCTGGGCTCCGAAGGTCAGCGGAATGTTGTCGATCAGGCGGGTCGTGCCGACCTTGGCGGCGACGGCGAGGATCGCCTCACCGGTGTGGTCGTCCGGCACCTCGGTGAAGGTGGCGGGGTCGACGAGTGCCAGGTAGTCGAGCACGAGCGGCGGATCGGCCTGAGCGGCCTCGTCCAGCACGGTGCGGGCCGCGGCCCGCACGGCGTCCGCGCCGCCCGGCGGGGCGGCCTGCGCGACCGCGTGGGCGTCGGCGGCCGCCCGTGCCTCGCCCATCGCGGACAGGGCGGCGGCGCGGGCCGGGGCGGCGGGGACCGCCTCGGCACGCGCGTGCAGCGCCTGCTGTGCGGCGAGGCGGTCATGGGCGGCGAACAGCGCGCGGGACAGGGCGAGGGCGGTCCGCCGCTCGGCGGGCGAGAGGTAGGCGTTGCGGCTGGAGCGGGCGAGGCCGCTCTCCTCGCGGACGGTGGGCACGCCCACGACCTCCACGGGGAAGTTCAGGTCGCGGACCATGCGGCGGATCAGGGCGAGCTGCTGGGCGTCCTTCTGGCCGAAGAGCGCGACGTCCGGTGACGTGAGGTGCAGCAGCTTGGCGACGACGGTGAGCATGCCGTCGAAGTGGCCGGGGCGCGTCCTGCCCTCCAGCACACCGCCCATGGGGCCCGCGGTGATGCGCACCTGCGGCTCGCCGCCCGGGTAGACCTCGTCGACGGACGGGGCGAACACCACGTCGGCGCCCGCCTCCTGGGCCACGGCAAGGTCCGCGTCCAGCGTGCGCGGGTAGCGGTCGAGGTCCTCGCCCGCGCCGAACTGCAGCGGGTTGACGAAGACGGTGACGATGACGAAGCCCTTGTCGCCGACGTGCTCCCGGGCGGCCCGGATGAGCCCGGCGTGGCCCTCGTGGAGGGCGCCCATGGTCATCACGACGGCTGTGCGGCCGGGGACGGCGTGGTGATCGACCACGTACCGGAGGTCATCCCGCGTCGGCACCAGCTCGACGTCGCGCCTGGTCTTACGGCTCATCGCAGGTCCCCCTCCGCGAGGACGCCCAGCAGGTCTTCGGCGAGCTCCGGCTTGAGCATGCCGTGTGCGAGGGCCCGGTCCGCGGTCGTACGGGCCATGGCCAGATATCCGGCGACGGCGCCGGGAGCGTGCTTGCGCAGCTCGGCGACGTGCGCCGCGACGGTGCCCGCGTCGCCTCGGGCGACGGGGCCGGTCAGGGCGGCGTCCCCCGAGCGCAGCGCGTTGTCCAGGGCCGCGCCGAGGAGCGGGCCGAGCATACGGTCCGGGGCCGCGACCCCGGCGGCGCGCAGCAGCTCCATGGACTGGGCGACCAGGGTGACGAGGTGGTTCGCGCCGAGCGCGAGGGCCGCGTGGTACAGCGGGCGGGCCGCCTCCTCGATCCACTCGGGCTCGCCGCCCATCTCGATGACCAGCGCCTCGGCCGCGAGCCGCAGCTCCTCGGGCGCGGTCACTCCGAACGAGCAGCCCGCGAGCCGCTGCACGTCCACGGCCGTCCCCGTGAACGTCATCGCCGGGTGCAGGGCGAGCGGCAGCGCCCCGGCGCGGGTCGCCGGGTCGAGCACCTTGGCGCCGAACCGGCCCGAGGTGTGCACGAGCAGCTGCCCCGGCCTCACGGCGCCGGCGCCGGCCAGGCCGTCGACGAGGCCGGGCAGCGCGTCGTCGGGGACCGTGAGCAGCACGAGCTCGGCGCGGGCGAGGACTTCGGCGGGCGGCACGAGGGGCACGTCCGGGAGCAGCTCGGCGGCCCGGCGCACGGAGGCGTCCGAGACGCCCGAGACGGCCACCGGCCGGTGCCCGGCGAGCTGGAGCGAGGCGGCGAGGGCGGGTCCGACACGGCCCGCCCCGACCACGCCCACGGTCAGCCGGGCGGGGCGGTCCCGCGGGTCGAGCGGTTCCTGTGGTGGTGTGGCGTTCACGCGGCGGTGCCTTCCGTTCCAGTCCGCGGGGGGTACCGGACGATTTCTCGTCACGATGCTACGCCAGCGTCACCGCCGCCCCCGCAGTCGTCCACAGGCTGTGGGCGATGATCGGACGGTGACGGATACGAGCGAGCAGGACGAGCGCGATGAGCGGCGGCGCAGACTGGCAGCGTGGCGCACGTCGGAGCGCGCGTTGTGGCGGACCTCCGCCGAACTGCGCGTGCGGGACGGCCTTGCTGCGCTGACCTCGGGCGCCGCCGACGTCTACGACCTCGACGAGCCGGTCGACATGTACGGCGACGGGGTCGTGGCGGAGCTGGAGCGGCGAACGGCCGCCCTGCTGGGCCTTCCGGCGGCGGTGTACTTCCCGACCGGGACGATGGCGCAGCAGGCGGCCCTGCGCTGCTGGGCCGGCCGCACCGGCAACCGGACCGTGGCGCTGCATCCGCGGGCGCATCCGGAGGTGCACGAGCGCTCGGCGCTCTCGGTGGTCAGCGGCCTGCGCACGATCCATCCAACGAACCGGCCGAGGCTGCCGACGGCCGACGAGGTGGCCGAGTGCGACGAGCCCTTCGGCACGCTGATGCTCGAACTGCCGCTGCGGGACGCGGGATTCGTCCTGCCCTCCTGGGACGACCTGGTCGCCGTCGTGGAGGCGGCACGCGCACGTGATGCGGTGGTGCACTTCGACGGCGCGCGATTGTGGGAATGCGCCCCCCACTTCGGCCGCCCGCTGGACGACATCGCGGCGCTCGCCGACAGCGTGTACGTCTCCTTCTACAAGTCCCTGGGCGGCATGGCGGGTGCGGTGCTCGCGGGGCCCGAGTCGCTCGCGGACGAGGCGCGCGCCTGGCGCCACCGGTACGGCGGCCAGATGTTCCAGCAGTACCCGGCGGTGCTGTCGGCCCTCGTCGGCCTGGAGCGCGAGCTTCCGCGCCTGCCGTCGTACGTCGCCCACGCGAAGGTCGTCGCGGCGGCGCTGACGGACGCGCTCCGCGAGGCGGGCGTCCCCTGGGCGCGCGTCAGTCCCCCGGTCCCGCACACGCACCAGTTCCAGGTCTGGCTGCCGTACGAGGCGGACACGCTGAACAAGGCGGCGCTGGCGCAGTCGGAGGAGACGGGGGTGACGCTCTTCCGCCGCTGGTTCGCACAGGGTTGTCCGCCCGGGGTCTCGATGACGGAGATGACCGTGTCGTCGGAGGGTCTGGAGTGGACGGCCGGGGACGTGTCGGACGCGGTGGGCGAGTTCGTGCGCCGGCTGGGTGAGCGGACCGTGCTGCGCTGACCGGAGCCGGTGTTCAGACCCGTCCGCCGCCGCCCGCGCGCACGAGGCCCGTCTCGTACGCCAGCACCACGACCTGCACCCGGTCGCGCAGGCCGAGCTTGGTGAGGATGCGGCCCACATGGGTCTTCACAGTGGCCTCCGAGAGCACCAGCCGGGCCGCGATCTCGCCGTTCGACAGGCCCTGCGCGACAAGCATCATGACCTCGCGCTCACGGTCGGTCAGGCGCTGCAGTTCCTTGTGCTGCGGCTCCGCGCCGGAGCTCGGCAGCATCGGCGAGAACCGGTCGAGCAGCCGCCGCGTGGTGGACGGCGCGACGACCGCGTCGCCGCTGTGCACGGAGCGGATGGCGCCGAGCAGTTCGCCCGGCGGTACGTCCTTGAGCATGAAGCCGCTGGCACCCGCTTTGAGGCCGGAGAAGGCGTACTCGTCGAGGTCGAAGGTGGTCAGGATCAGCACCTTCGGCGCGTCCGGCTCGGCGCAGATGCGGCGGGTCGCCTCGACACCGTCGAGGCGCGGCATGCGGACGTCCATCAGGACGACGTCCACGGCGGTGGACCGCAGGTTCTCGATCGCCTCCGCGCCGTCCCCGGCCTCGGCGACGACCTCCATGTCCGGCTGGGCGGCGAGCACCATGCGGAATCCGGTGCGCAGGAGCACCTGGTCGTCGACGAGCATCACTCGGATGGGCATCAGGGTCGGCTCCTCGGCCTGTAGGGGGCTGTAGCGGGCTGGTCAGTGGGCGGGCTTGAGCGGCAGCAGAGCACTGATCCGGAAGCCGCCGCCCGGCCGCGGCCCGGCGTCCAGCGTGCCGCCGACCATACCGACGCGCTCCCGCATGCCGATCAGTCCGTGGCCGCGGCCGTCCGCGCCGCCGTCCTCGTACAGCTCGTGCGACGAGCCGCGTCCGTCGTCCTCGACGAGCAGGCCGAGCCCGTCGTCGAAGTAGACGAGCCGCACACTGGCGCCGGCCTCCGGGCCGCCGTGCTTGCGGGTGTTGGTGAGGGCTTCCTGCACGATGCGGTACGCGGTGAGTTCGACACCGCTCGGCAGCGGCCGCGGCGTGCCCTCGACCTTGAAGTCGACGGTCAGCCCGGCAGCGCGGACCTGCTCGACCAGTTCCTCGATCTGCTCGACGTCCGGTTGCGGAACGTACTCACCGCTCTCCGGGGCGTCCCCGGTGCGCAGCACGCCGAGCAGTCGCCGCATCTCGGCGAGCGCCTGCCTGCCGGTGGAGGAGATGGTCTCGAGCGCCTGCTTGGCCTGGTCGGGCGCGGCGTCGAGCACGTAGGCGGCGCCGTCCGCCTGGACGACCATGACGGAGACGTTGTGCGCGACGACGTCGTGGAGCTCACGGGCGATCCGGGCGCGTTCGGCCGCGACCGCGACCTTCGCCTGCGCCTCGCGCTCCTTCTCGAGCCGCCTCGCCCGCTCCTCCAGCTGCGCGAAGTAGGCGCGCCGGGTGCGTATCGAGTCGCCGAGGACCCAGGCCAGGGCGAACGGAAGGCTCATGACCACGGTGACGAAGATCCGGCCGAGCGTGCCCTGCTCCTCCGCCGGCCAGCGGATCTGCGCCAGCGTGGCGGCGGACAGGCCGCCGACCAGGGCGAGCCGGGAGGCCCAGCGGGGACCGTCGTGCGCGGCGACCGTGTAGATGATGACCATCATCGCGAAGTCGGCCGGGTTGACCTCGACGTCCAGCACCAGCTGCGCTACACCTGCGAGCGCCGCGAGGACCAGCATCCTCTCCGGCATGCGGCGGCGCAGGGCGACCACGACGCTCAGCACCAGGACGACCCCGACCGCCGTGATCCGGGGCCCGGCGCCCACGGGCTCCTGAACCGCCCACAGCATGGCGAACCCGAAGAGCACGACGGCCCAGGAGCAGTCGACGCCCGTCGGGTGTCTGCGGAGGAAGTCGTAGAGGCGCTGCACGTCACCAAGCGTAAGGAAGGGGGATAGGTGCCGGAGTCAACCGGAGGGGCGATCCGGTAGACGAAGGCGTACTCCGCAAGGTGGAGACTGGTGCGCGTGACGTATGAGACCTCTGCCGGGCCCCCTGCCGTGGGCTCCGGCCTGCGCGGGTGGCGGGCGGCGACCGAGGCCGCGCTCTACGGGCCGGACGGCTTCTACCTGCGGCCCGAAGGCCCGGCCGGGCACTTCCGTACGTCCGTGCACGCCTCCCCGCTGTTCGCCTCGGCCGTCGCGCGGCTGCTGCTCGACGTGGCGGACGCGTACGGCATCGACGAGCCCGCGCTCGTGGACATGGGCGCGGGCCGCGGCGAACTGCTCTCGGGTGTGCTGGCCGCCCTGCCCCCCGGTTACCCGGTGCGCGCCTGCGCCGTGGAGCGCGCGCCGCGGCCCGCCGGGCTCGATCCGCGCATCGTGTGGACGGACACGCCCCCGGACGGGGTGCACGGGCTGCTGTTCGCGAACGAGTGGCTGGACAACGTCCCCGTCGACGTCGCCGAGGCGGACGAGCGGGGCGTGGTGCGCAGGGTGCTGGTGGACGCCGCCGGCGAGGAGCGGCTCGGCGAGAAGGTCGACGGCGCCGACGCCGCGTGGCTGGCCCGCTGGTGGCCGCTGACCGAGCCGGGGTCCCGGGCGGAGATCGGCCGGCCGCGCGACGAGGCGTGGGCGCGGGCGTCCGGCCGGGTCGCGTCGGGCCTCGCGGTGGCCGTCGACTACGCGCACACGGCCGGCGCCAGACCGCCCTTCGGCACGCTGACGGGCTTCCGGGACGGCCGCGAGGTGCGCCCGGTCCCGGACGGAAGCTGCGACATCACGGCCCATGTGGCACTGGACGCGTGCGCCGCCGCGGTGCCGTCCGCCCGGCTGCTGACGCAGCGCGAGGCCCTGAACCGGCTGGGCGTGACGGCCGGACGGCCGCCGCTGGCGCTGGCGTCCTCCGATCCCGCGGCCTACGTCCGCGCCCTGTCGCGGACCGGCGAGGCGGCGGAGCTGACGGCGCGGGGCGGCCTCGGCGACTTCGCCTGGCTGGTGCGGCGGATCGGGCCGGGGCGGCCCGGCGGGCCTCTGTCAGACTGGTGAGCATGACGGAGACCACGGTCGGCATCGGCGGAGCGGCGGAGAGCACCGACATGGTGCTCAACATCGGTCCCCAGCATCCCTCCACCCACGGCGTGCTGCGGCTGCGACTCGTGCTGGACGGCGAGCGCATCCGGCACGCGGAGCCGGTCGTCGGCTACATGCACCGCGGCGCCGAGAAGCTCTTCGAGGCACGCGACTACCGCCAGATCGTGGTGCTCGCCAACCGCCACGACTGGCTCTCCGCCTTCTCCAACGAACTCGGCGTGGTGATGGCCGTCGAGCGCATGCTCGGCATGGAGGTGCCGGAGCGGGCGGTGTGGACCCGCACGCTGCTCGCCGAGCTCAACCGGGTCCTCAACCACCTGATGTTCCTCGGGTCGTATCCGCTCGAACTGGGCGGTATCACCCCGGTGTTCCACGCCTTCCGCGAGCGGGAGGAGCTCCAGCACGTCATGGAGGAGATCTCCGGCGGCCGGATGCACTACATGTTCAACCGCGTCGGCGGCCTCAAGGAGGACCTGCCCGCCGGCTGGCTCGGCCGGGCCAGGCACGCGGTGGCCGACGTCCGTTCGCGGATGGACGTCTACGACCGGCTGGTCCTGGGCAACGAGATCTTCCGCGGCCGCACCCGCGGCGTGGGCGTCCTGCCGGCCGAGGCCGTGCACGCGTACGGGGTGAGCGGACCCATCGCCCGGGCGTCGGGCGTCGACTTCGACCTGCGCCGGGACGAGCCGTACCTCGCGTACGGGGAGCTCCAGGACACCCTGACCGTCGTCACCCGCACCGACGGCGACTGCCTGGCCCGCTTCGAGGTGCTGCTGGAGCAGACGCACAACGCGCTCGACCTGGCGGACGCCTGCCTCGACCGGATCGCCGAGCTGCCGCCGGGGCCGATCAACCAGCGCCTGCCCAAGGTGCTCAAGGCGCCCGAGGGCCACACCTACGCCTGGACCGAGAACCCGCTCGGCATCAACGGCTACTACCTGGTGTCCAAGGGCGAGAAGACGCCGTACCGGCTCAAGCTCCGCTCGGCGTCCTACAACAACATCCAGGCGCTGACCGTGCTGCTGCCGGGAACGCTCGTCGCCGACATGGTGGCGATCCTGGGATCGCTGTTCTTCGTCGTCGGCGACATCGACAAGTAGACGCCGAAGGCCGCCCTGCGCGGGCGGCCTTCCGATCAGGGCCCTCGCCGTGCCCGTTCCTGTTCCTGTTCCCCGTCGCTAGGAGACGGCGTCGCGCAGCCGGGCCACGTCCAGCTGCTCCGTCTCGTCGTGGGCGGTCAGGTCGATGACCTTGCCGATCGCGCGGGGGTCCTTCATGCGCACGGCCGTGAGAGCCTCCTCGCCCACCACGTCGGCCAGGTCCTCGTGCTGCACGGCCTCGATCGCCTTCTGTGCGGGCCGCGGGTCCTCCGGCGCGGAGCCGGCGCCCGCCCCCGTGCCGAAGAAGTCGAAGCCGCCCTCGGGGCGCTTGGCGCGCGCACGCGAGGCGCCGTAGGGGACGACCGCCGACGCGGCGGGCACCGGACGGCGCGCGGGCAGGGCGGACGCCGGACGGGCCTGCTGCCCGGCCCCGGCGCCCGCCGCGTGCTTCCCCTGCGGTTCGTCCGCCTCCTGGGACCGCTCGGCCAGATCCCGGGCGCGTGCCTCTTCGACGGTGCGCCTCGCCTCCTGGGCGGCGGCGTTGCGCGACAGCTCGTCCAGTGCCTTGGCGGCCCGCAGGTACGTGGCCGCGGTGGGCGTCGAACCGGCCGGGGGCAGGGCCTTCGACGGCGCGGCCGCCTCGATCGCGAGCTGCCTGCGGCCCTCCAGGGCGCTGGCCCGCTCCGTCTCGGCGTTCGCGTACCGCCGCAGCAGGGCGGCGTGCTCGCCGCGCAGCCCGGCCAGCTCGACCCGCTTGGCACGCAGCTTGGCATCGAGCTTGATGCGCAGTTCGCGCGACTCCTCGATGTCCGCCTCGAGCTCCGCTATGCGCTCCTCGGTCTTCCACTGGTCGCTCGCGCGGGCCCGCGTGAGCTCCGCGACCCGGCGGCCTGCGCTGCGGTCCCAACTGCGCATGAGGACCGCGCCGGTGACCGCGGCGGCAGCCGCGGCCGCCACCAGGGTGCGCAGCACGACGGCGTCCTGGACGAACCACGCGCCGGCGGCGCACAGTACCGACGCTCCGGCCACGGCCGAGGGCGGCAGCAGCTTGTGCAGGGGCGGGGAATGGCGGTGGCGTCCTCGTGGCATGGCCCGAAATTTACCGTGCGTAGGCGGCGAATGGGGTGTCGGCCCGGCAAATCTCTGGTCGAGAACTCCGAGCCGGTGCGCCTCTACTTCTCGATCAGCCCCTTCGACAGGAGATACTCCTTCGCGGCGTCCTCGGGCTTCGCGCGCTCGGCGTCCACCGCACGGTTCAACTCGGCGAGATCCGCGGTGGTCAGCACCCCGGTGAGCGCGCCGAGGACTTCGGCGATCTCCTTGTCCCCGGCGTCCCGCGCATTGACCAGCGGAAGGACGTTGTCGGCGTTCTGGAGCTTCTTGTCGTCCTCCAGCAGGACCAGGCCGAAGCTCTCCAGCGTGGCGTCGGTGGTGGTGGTCAGGACGAGCTGGTCCTCACCGTCCTGGACGGCCTGCTTGGCCTGCGGCGTCCCGACCCCCTTGGGGTCCACGCCGGCGACGTCGATGCCGTACGTCTTCTTCAGACCGGGGGCGCAGAAAGGCCGGACCTCGCACTCGTCGCCCGCCGCGATCTTCACCTTCAGCTTCGACTTCCCAAGATCCGAAAGTGTCTTGAGGTTGTTCTTCTCGGCGAATTCCCGGGACACCGCGAACGCGTTCTGGTCGACGGCCTCGCCCGCGTCGAGCACCTTCAGTCCGCGCGGCTCGGCGAGCTCGGTGAGCGCGGCGACGGTGGCGTCGACATCGCTGGATGCGACGGGCTTCTCCTGCGGCGCCTTCGGCCCGTTCACCTTCGCGTTGAGGAATTCGGCGACGGTGGCCGCGTATTCCGGGACGACGTCGATCTCGCCGTTCTCCAGGGACGGTTCGTACAGCTCGCGGTTCTTCACCGTGGTGACCGACGTCTCGTATCCGGCGTCGGCCAGCAGCTGGGCGTAGAGCTCGGCGAGCACCTTGGACTCGGTGAAGGCCGCCGCGCCCACGACGAGCGTGCCCTTGTCCCCGGGTCCGCCGGCCGATGCGGCGCTGTCCTTCTCCTGCTCCAGGCTTTCACCGCCGCACGCGGCAAGAGAACCCGCGAGGGCCACCACACCGAGTACCGCGCCCGCGACGCGTGAGGTCTTGCTCATCAGGTTCTCCGTCCATGCGACCGACACATCGAACAAAAAGGGTCCATCCGCTCCGCCGCGTCAGCCGCCCGGTGCCGTCGCGGCCCTGCGCAGCGGGTTCAGCCGCCGGTCGACGGCGACCAGCAGCGCCTCCACGAGGAGCGCGAGCGCGGCGGCGAGCAGCGCGCCCGCGACGACCTGCGCGGTGTTGTACGTGGTGAAGCCGGCGGTGATGATCCGGCCCAGGCCGCCCTGGCCCACCATCGAGGCGATCGTCGCCGTGGCCACCACCTGGACGGCGGCCGAACGCACCCCGGTCATCAGCAGGGGGTAGGCGAGGGGCAGTTCCACCCGGAGGAAGAGCTGGCCGCCCGACATGCCCATCCCCCGCGCGGCCTCGACCACCGCCCGGTCCACCTCGCGCATCCCCACGTACGCGTTGGTCAGCAGCGGGGGCACGGCGAACAGCACCAGCGCGATGATCGTCGGCAGATAGCCGGCGCTGCGCAGCGGCGTGAGCATGAAGAGCGCGAGGACGGCGAAGACGGGGATCGCCCGGCCCGCGTTCGAGATGTTGACCGCCAGGGCGCCGCCCTTGCCGATGTGCCCCAGCCACAGGGCCACCGGGAGGGCTGTCGCGCAGGCCAGGGCGAGCGCCACACCGCTGACGTACACATGCTCGCCGAGCCGGTGCCAGGCACCGCTCTCGCCCGACCAGTTGGCCCCGGTGGTGAGCCAGGTCCACACGTCGGCCGGCACAGCCATCAGACCTTCCCCTCCGCCGCGCGCACACGGGTCCAGGGGGTGAGCAGCCGCTGCGCTCCGAGCAGCAGCAGGTCCGCGACCGCCGCCAGCAGCACGCACAGCACGGATGCCGTCAGCACCTGCGCCTTGAAGGTGGTCTGCACCCCGTCGTCGATGAGATTGCCCAGGCCGCCCTTGCCGACGAGGGCTCCGACCGTGGTCAGCGCGATCGTCGACACCGTGGCGATGCGCACGCCCGCCATCAACGCGGGCAGCGCCAGCGGCAGTTCCACCTCCCACAGCAGGCGGACCGGTCCGTAACCCATGCCCCGGGCGGCCTCACGCGCCTCGGCGGGCACCGCCGCGAGCCCCGCCAGGATGTTCCGCACGAGGATGGTGAGGGAGTAGAGCACGAGGCCCGTCACGACCAGTGCCGCGGACAGTCCGAGGAAGGGCAGCAGCAGCGAGAACATCGCGAGCGAGGGGATCGTGTAGAGGAGGGTCGTCAGGCCGAGGACCGGTCCGGCGAACCGCGGCCGGGCACGCACGAGCAGCGCGAGGGGCAGCGCCACCACGAGTCCGATCAGGACCGATGCCACCGTGATCCAGACGTGCTGGACCGTCGCCTCCGTCAGCTCCTCGCTGCGGCTGCGCAGATACTCCGCGCAGAACCAGTCGTTCGCCGCGAGGCAACTGCTCGCGGCCCGCTCCCCACTCATCCCTCCCCACCTCCCCCGGAACGCCGGATCAATGCCGGCGGTCGACGGTTTCGACCCTAACCCCCGCCACTGACAATCCCCGGGGACCGGCACATTGCAGCAACATGGCTTTCACACATGCGCCGTCACAATGGGGAGCCATGATCCGTTTCGACAACGTCACCAAGCGGTACGCCGACGGCACGACCGCCGTGGACGACCTCTCCTTCGAGGTCGCCGAGGGTGAACTGGTCACGCTGGTGGGTCCCTCGGGCTGCGGCAAGACGACCACGATGAAGATGGTCAACCGCCTCATCGAGCCGAGCAGCGGCCGCATCTTCGTGGACGGACAGGACATCTCCACCGTCGACCCCGTCGCGCTGCGGCGCCGCATCGGCTACGTGATCCAGCAGGTGGGCCTCTTCCCGCACCGGACCGTCCTCGACAACACGGCCACCGTTCCCCACCTGCTCGGCACCGGCCGCGCCAAGGCCCGTGCGCGCGCCGCCGAACTGCTCGACCTCGTCGGCCTCGACCCGTCCGTCCACGGCGACCGCTATCCCGAGCAGTTGTCCGGCGGCCAGCGCCAGCGCGTCGGCGTCGCCCGCGCACTCGCCGCCGACCCGCCCGTGCTGCTGATGGACGAGCCCTTCGGCGCGGTCGACCCCGTGGTGCGCGAGCACCTGCAGAACGAGTTCCTCAGGCTCCAGTCGCAGGTGCGCAAAACGGTCCTGTTCGTCACGCACGACATCGAGGAGGCCGTACGGCTCGGGGACCGCATCGCCGTCTACGGCCAGGGCAGGATCGAGCAGTTCGACGCTCCCGCCACCGTTCTGGGCGCGCCCGCCAACGACTACGTGGCCGACTTCGTCGGCGCCGACCGGGGGCTCAAGCGACTGTCGGTCACCCCCATCGAGGAAGGGGATCTGGAGCAGCCCCCCGTGGTGCACGTGGGCGATCCGCTCCCCCGCGAGCTCGGCTCGCGCTGGGCCGTGGTCCTGGACGCCGCGGACAACCTGCACGGCTGGATCTCCGCCGAACAGGCGCGGCGCAGCGGCGTCGTGCACGAGCACGCCCGCCGCATGGAGGCGTGGCTGCCGGTCGGCGCCTCGCTCAAGCAGGCGTTCGCCACGATGCTCCAGCACGACGCGGGCTGGATCGCGGTGATCGACGAGGAGGAGACCGGCCGCTTCCTCGGTGTGCTGACCCCGGCCCGGCTGCACGAGGCGCTGCGCCGCTCCGTCGACGCGGACGCCCGCGACGTGGCACGCGCGGACGTCACTGTGGAGTCGATCGGCACGGTCCCGCCGCCGGTGTCCGTGGACAAGCCCTGACGACGGCGGGCGGCGGAGCGCCTCCCGCGGGGGTCACGTCGCGCTGAGCCGTCCGCTCAGCCACTCCAGGGCCGGAGGGATCTCCCGCCGCCACGTGTTGAAGTTGTGACCGCCGCTGTCGAGCGTGATCGACGACACCCGCGCGGGTGCCTTCACCTTCTCGATGAAGGCGAGAGTCCCCTTCAGGTTGCCCTCGCCCTGCCGGGACGTCGTGACGAGGAACGAGGACCTGCCCTGCGGCAGATGGTCCAGGCTCCACAGCAGGTCCGCCCGCTGCCGCGCCCGGTTGTCGCCGTGGAAGAGGTCACCCGTGGTCGGGTCCTCCGCCGCCTTGTAGTACGCGGACAGACCGGCGCCCGCCGCGAACCGCCCGGGATGGTGCAGCGCGATCTTCAAAGCGCAGTAGCCGCCCGTGGAGTTGCCGATGAAGCCCCAGTTCCGCGCGGCCGTGCCCACCCGGTAGGTCTCCGAGACCGCCTGCGGCAGGTCCGTCGCGAAGAACGTCTCGGACTTCGGCCCGCCCGGCACGTCCACGCACTCGGTGTCCCTCGGCGGCGCGACGGTCGGCCGCAGCATCACCAGGATCATCGGCTGCATCCGGCCCTCTCCGGCCAACCGGTGTGCCGTGGCGGGGTACTTGAGGCCCTTGAGCAGATTCTCGGCCGTGCCCGGGTAGCCGGTGAGCACGACGGCCGCGGGGAAGGTGCGCGTGCGGTACTTCTCCTGGAAGTACTCCGGCGGCAGGTAGACGTACGCGGGGCTGTCGATCCCCGACGTCGCGCCCGACACGACGACCTTCTGGATCTGCCCACCCGTCACCGCGCGGGAGCCTCCCAGCACGTCCGGCGCGCGCCGCTCGACGACCTCGATGCTGCTGCCCGCCGCGTGGTCCTCGACCACGCCCATCTCCTGCTCCTGCCCGAAGAGGTCGGCCCAGGAGCCGTAGAAGAGGAAGGAGTTGTTGGCCGCGAGGGCGACGGCGGCGAAGAGCGCCAGCTGCGTGGCGAGCAGCAGCCCGATCCGCCCGGCCACCGGACGCAGCCCTTTGCGGGCCAGCCTGGGCCACAGCCACACGGTGGCGGCGAACAGCAGCACGGCTGCGGCTATGGCGAAGGCCAGGACTTTGTTGCTGGTCAGACCCATGAGTGGCGTGTGCTTTCTGCTACGGGCCGGCGTCGGTGACCCGCGCCCGGCCGGGGCCGGTCCGCCGAGAATTTCCCGGCGGCGGATGAACCCGCCTCCGTGAAGTGCCGTCCTAGAGAGCGCACATCGTCCGGGGCCGACCGACCTGTGGCCCGGACGCACGATCTCTCGCGAAGTCACGGGAAGCGATGTCTGCAACGGTAGATGGGGACAAATCAGCATTGGTTCCGAGACGGGTGACGCATCGGACGATGAACCGGGTGCGCCGCGTCCTGCGCGGGCCCCGTCCCGAGGCGGTACCCGCGCTCGTCGGCTCGGCCTGCACCCTCATCGGTCTGATCGACATCGCGGCCGGTGTCTTCCCGCGGTTCCGGCACAGCCGGATGCACACCCTCGCCGAGGTGCTGCCCGGAGCCCTCGGCCCGTTCGCCGCCGCGCTCTCGCTCAGCACCGGAGTCCTGCTGCTCCTGCTGGCACACGGCATCAAACGCCACAAGCGGCGCGCCTGGCGGGCCGCGGTGATCCTGCTGCCCGCCGGGGCCCTCGCCCAGTTCGTCTACCGCCACTCCGTCGTCGGCGTCCTGCTCTCCCTGGGCCTGCTCGCCCTCCTGCTGCGTCACCGGGACGAGTTCGCCGCCCTCCCCGACCCCCGCAGCCGGTGGCGCGCACTGGCCAACTTCGTCGTGATGGGCGCCGGTTCGCTCGGCCTCGGCCTGGTGATCGTGAGCGTCCACCCGGGCAGGATCGTCGGCAGCCCCGGCCTCACCGACCGCCTCGAACACGTCATGTACGGGCTGGTCGGCTTCGAGGGCCCCGTCGACTGGACCGGCAACGTCCCCTGGACCGTGGGCTACTCGCTCGGCTCCCTCGGCCTGCTGACCGCCGTCACCACGATCTATCTCGCCTTCCGTCCCGAGCACCCCGCCGCCCGCCTCACCGCCGACGACGAGCGCCGGCTGCGCGCCCTGCTGGCCGCGCACGGCGGCCGCGACTCGCTCGGCCACTTCGCGCTCCGCCGCGACAAGGGTGTCGTCTTCTCGCCCAGCGGCAAGGCCGCCGTCTGCTACCGCGTCGTCTCCGGCGTGATGCTGGCCAGCGGCGACCCGATCGGCGACGTGGAGGCATGGCCCGGGGCCATCGAGCGCTTCATGGACGAGGCGAGAGCCCACTCCTGGACGCCCGCCGTCATGGGCTGCTCGGAGACCGGCGGCGAGGTCTGGACGCGCGAGACGGGCCTCGACGCGCTGGAACTCGGGGACGAGGCGGTGGTGGACGTCGCGGATTTCTCCCTGACCGGGCGCGCGATGCGCAACGTACGCCAGATGGTCAAGCGCATCGAGCGAGGCGGCTACGAGACGCGCGTACGGCGCGCCCGTGACCTCACCGACGAGGAGCTGGAACGGATCCGCCGCGCCGCGGCCGACTGGCGCGGCACCGACACCGAGCGCGGCTTCTCGATGGCGCTCGGCCGGATAGGCGACCCGGCCGACGGCGACGCCGTGATCGCCACCGCCCACAAGGCGGACGAGCACGCTCCGTACGGCGATCTGAAGGCGATCATCCACTTCGTTCCCTGGGGGGACGACGGCATGTCCCTGGAGCTGATGCGCCGCGACCGCTCCGCCGATCCCGGCATGAACGAGCTGCTCATCGTCGCCGCCCTCCAGGCCGCCCCCGCCCTCGGCGTCGAACGGGTCTCCCTCAACTTCGCCATGTTCCGCTCGGCGCTCGCCCGCGGCGAGAAGATCGGCGCCGGCCCGGTGCTGCGACTGTGGCGCGGGCTGCTCGTCTTCCTCTCCCGCTGGTTCCAGATCGAGTCGCTGTACAAGTTCAACGCCAAGTTCCGGCCGCGCTGGGAACCGCGTTTCGTGGTCTTCCGCAGCACCCGCGACCTGCCCCGCATCGGCTTCGCCGCGATGCAGGCGGAGGGCTTCGTCACCCTCTCGCCGCCCCGCCCGTTCGCCCGCCGCCGCGCCGCCCGCGACCCACGCCCCTGCGCCCACCTCCCGCGGCGCTCCGAACAGCACGAGGTCCGCGCCGCCTGACCGCGCCCGGGCCCCCGATGCCTCCCCGGCGACGGGCCCCGGCCCGGATGTCTCCCCGGCGCCCTGCCCCGGCCACGATCCGCCGGGCAGGCCCTAGGCTGGCCACATGAGTACGTTGCGCGGACGGGGTACGGCCGACGGCCTGCCGGAGTGGGATCGCTGTGCGGTCATGGGGGTCGTCAATGTGACGCCCGACTCCTTCTCCGACGGAGGCCGCTGGTTCGACACCAAGGCCGCGATCAAGCGCGGCCTGGACCTGGTCGCCCAGGGCGCCGACCTGGTCGACGTCGGCGGCGAGTCCACCAGGCCCGGAGCGACCCGCGTCGACGAGGCCGAGGAACTGCGCCGGGTCGTCCCGGTCGTCCGCGGGCTAGCCGCCGAGGGCGTGGTCGTCTCCGTCGACACCATGCGCGCCTCCGTCGCCGAACAGGCGATCGCCGCCGGTGCCGTCCTGGTCAACGACGTCAGCGGCGGTCTCGCCGACCCCCGCATGGTCCCCGCCGTCGCCGACACCGGCGCCCCGTTCGTCGTCATGCACTGGCGCGGGTTCAGCGAGGACATGAACAGCCGCGCGGTGTACGGCGACGTCGTCGCCGAGGTGGTCGCCGAACTGCGGGAGCGCATGGAGGCCGTCGTCGCGGGAGGCATCGCGCCCGAGCGCATCGTCGTCGACCCCGGTCTCGGCTTCGCCAAGATGGCCGAGCACGACCTCGCGCTCGTGGCCCATCTCGAGGAGCTGCGCGCCCTGGGCCGCCCGGTCCTGGTCGCCGCCTCCCGCAAGCGGTTCCTCGGCCGGGTGCTCGCCAAGGAGGGCGCGACACCGCCGGCCAGGGAACGCGACGCGGCCACCGCCGCCGTCTCCGCCATCGCCGCCCACGAGGGCGCCTGGGCCGTACGGGTCCACGAGGTGCGCGCCACGGCCGACGCCGTGCGCGTCGCACGCGCCGTCGAGGGCGCCCGGTGAGCCCTACCGACACGGAGCTGGTCGAGAAGGCCAACACCGCCTTCTACGAGGCGATGGAGCAGGGCGACTTCGAGGAGCTGTCCGCGCTCTGGATGGACGAGGACATCTCCTGCGTCCATCCCGGCTGGCCCGTCCTCTCGGGCCGCGGCGAGGTCCTGCGCTCGTACGCGCTGATCATGGCGAACACCGAGTACATCCAGTTCTTCCTGACCGACGTGAAGGTGAGTGTGGCCGGCGACACGGCCCTCGTCACCTGCACCGAGAACATCCTCAGCGGCGGTCCCGCCGAGGAGGCCGGCGAACTCGGACCGCTCGTCGGCCAGCTCGTCGTCGCGACCAATGTGTTCCGCCGCACATCCGACGGCTGGAAGCTCTGGTCACATCACGGTTCCCCCGTACTGACGGAAACCGAGGGCGAAGAGGACGAGGACAGCCCCTCGTAAGTGGGTAAGCGCCCCACAGGAGGTTGATGGCCGGCCTCCCCCGGGTATACGCGGCTACCCCAGCCCACGCGGTTTCCCCCGGGACCCGTGGGCATGTCGTGTCGGTGCTCGCAGGTAGATTCGAATGCGGGTACCGCGCCGTCCGCACATGGCCGGGAGCCCGCATCCCGCTAGTACAGAAAGCAGGAGTGATTCGCGTGGATCGTGTCGCGCTGCGCGGCCTCAAGGCCCGCGGGCACCACGGCGTCTTCCCCCGGGAGCGGGAGGAGGGCCAGACCTTCATCGTCGACCTGGTGCTCGGCCTGGACACCCGCCCGGCGGCGGCCGACGACGACCTGGCGAAGACCGTGCACTACGGCGTGGTGGCGGAGGAGGTCGTGGCGGTCGTCGAGGGCGAGCCCGTCGACCTGATCGAGACGCTGGCCGAGCGCATCGCCCAGCAGTGTCTGAAGCACGACGGCGTCGAGGAGGTCGAGGTGGTGGTGCACAAGCCGGACGCCCCGATCACGGTGCCCTTCGACGACGTGACCATCACGATCACCCGGAGCCGAGTATGAACAAGGCCACGAGCGACCCCACCGTGCAGCCTGTGCCCACCTCCGTGGTGGCTCAGGTGGACGCCGCCGACATCACCCTGTCCAACCCCAAACAGGCGGTCATCTCGCTCGGCTCCAACCTGGGCAACCGACTGGAGACCCTCCAGGGCGCGATCGACGCCCTCGAGGACACCCCCGGCCTGCGGGTCAAGGCGGTCTCCCCGGTGTACGAGACGGAGCCGTGGGGCGTCGAGCCCGGCAGCCAGCCCTCCTACTTCAACGCGGTGGTCGTGATCAAGACGACCCTGCCGCCGTCCTCGCTCCTGGAGCGCGGCCAGGCCATCGAGGAGGCGTTCGACCGCGTCCGCGACGAGCGCTGGGGCCCCCGCACGATCGACGTCGACATCGTGGCGTACGCGGACGTCGTCTCCGACGACCCGGTCCTCACCCTCCCCCACCCGCGCGCCCACCAGCGCGCCTTCGTGCTCGCCCCCTGGCACGACGTCCAGCCCGAGGCCCAGCTGCCGGGCCGGGGAGCCGTCGCCGAACTGCTCGCGGGCATCGGCGTCGCCGGTGTGGAGCCCCGGGCCGACCTGGAACTGCGGCTGCCCGAGTAGTCGTTAGGCTCGTACGGGACGATCGCGTGCGGCGCGGTCCCGTGGCGATCGCGTGCGGCGCGGTCCCGTACGGGGATGTCCCGTACGACACCACAGCTGAAGGGCGGCTCTTAGCGGTGAAGCAACTACGGCTCGGTGTGCTGGCCGGACTCTTCGCCGCGGCAGGAGTCCTCTCCTGGGGCGGCGCCCGCCTGTGGGACTCCCTGGGCACCCTGCCGAGTGTGCCGCTGGCCGCGCCCATCGTGCTCGGGGTGATCGCCGCCGTCCTCGCCGCCACGGCCCTGTCGCTGCGCGCCCGGCTGAAGGCGCAGCGCGAGCGCCGGCCGGGGGCGAAGGGCGTCGAACCGCTGATGGCGGCGCGCGCCGTGGTCTTCGGCCAGGCGAGCGCGCTGGTCGCGGCGCTGGTGAGCGGGATGTACGGCGGCACGGGCGTGTTCCTGCTCGGCTCGCTCGACGTGCCCGCCCGCCGTGACCAGGCGATCTACGCCGGGCTCTCGGTGGTGGCGGGCATCGCCGTGATCGCGGCCGCGATGTTCCTGGAGCGCGTCTGCAAGCTGCCGGAGGACGGCGACGACGACACCAACCAGGCGGCCCGCGCGATGTGATCCGCGGCGCCGGTGGCGAGAGCCGTCAGTGCGCCATGATCAGGCTCATCGCCTCGTTGCGCGTCGCCGCGTCCCGCAGCTGGCCGCGCACCGCCGAGGTGATCGTCTTGGCTCCGGGCTTGCGGATGCCGCGCATCGACATGCACATGTGCTCGCACTCGACGACGACGATCACGCCCCGCGGCTCCAGGATGTCCATCAGCGAGTCGGCTATCTGGGTGGTCATCCGCTCCTGGACCTGCGGGCGGCGGGCGTAGACGTCCACCAGCCGGGCCAGCTTGGACAGGCCCGTGATCTTCCCTGTCGTCGAAGGGATGTAGCCGACGTGCGCCACGCCCCGGAAGGGCACCAGGTGGTGCTCACATGTCGAATACACCTCGATGTCCTTGACGAGGACCATCTCGTCGTGGCCGAGATCGAACGTCGTCGTCAACACGTCCTCCGGCCGCTGCCACAGCCCGGCGAAGATCTCCTTGTACGCCCGCGCCACCCGCGCCGGCGTCTCCTGCAGCCCCTCGCGGTCCGGGTCCTCGCCCACCGCCAGCAGCAGCTCGCGTACGGCGTTCTCCGCCCGCTTCTCGTCGAACTCGGCGATCACGCGCTCGCCGTTCAGCGTCACCGGGTCGGTCATCTGTGCCTCGTTCCTCTTGCTCGGGCTGCGGACATACCAAAATGCCGCGTCCCCCAGGCTAGAACCTGGGGGACGCGGCATTCATTCCGGGGCGGCGCCGAGCCGGGGGCTCAGGCCTCCGGGCGCTCCTCGGGGACCGCCTCGACGGTCTCCGTCGGGACCGCCTTGGTGACGTCCGCCACCGTCGGCGTGCTGCCGTTGGCGCCGTTCGTCAGGGCGAGCTCCTTGGGGGAGAGCACCGGCGGGCGGGTGGAGGGCGTACGGCGGGAGGAGCCGGTCCACGCCGGGCGGGCCGGGCGCTTCACGATCGGGGCGAAGATCTCCGCGATCTCCTCCTTGCCGAGGGTCTCCTTCTCCAGCAGCTGGAGGACCAGGTTGTCGAGGACGTCGCGGTTCTCGACGAGGATCTCCCACGCCTCGTTGTGCGCCGTCTCGATGAGCTTCTTGACCTCTTCGTCGACGAGCGCCGCGACCTCTTCCGAGTAGTCGCGCTGGTGCGCCATCTCGCGCCCCAGGAAGGGCTCGGTGTTGTCGCCGCCGAACTTGATCGCGCCGAGCCGCTCGGTCATGCCGTACTGCGTGACCATCGCGCGGGCGGTGGCCGTGGCCTTCTCGATGTCGTTCGCCGCGCCCGTGGTCGGGTCGTGGAAGACGAGCTCCTCGGCCGCGCGGCCGCCCAGCATGTACGCCAGCTGGTCGAGCATCTCGTTGCGCGTGGTGGAGTACTTGTCCTCGTCTGGGAGCACCATCGTGTAGCCGAGGGCCCGGCCGCGGGACAGGATCGTGATCTTGTGGACCGGGTCGGAGTTCGGTGAGGCCGCCGCGACCAGGGCGTGTCCGCCCTCGTGGTACGCGGTGATCTTCTTCTCCTTGTCGGACATGATCCGGGTCCGCTTCTGCGGGCCCGCCACGACGCGGTCGATCGCCTCGTCCAGCATGTGGTTGTCGATGAGCTTCTTGTCGCTGCGCGCGGTGAGCAGCGCGGCTTCGTTCAGCACGTTCGACAGGTCGGCGCCGGTGAAGCCCGGCGTACGGCGTGCCACGGCGGACAGGTCGACGTCCGGGGCGACCGGCTTGCCCTTCTGGTGGACCTTGAGGATCTCCAGCCGGCCCTGCATGTCGGGACGGTCGACGGCGATCTGCCGGTCGAAGCGGCCCGGACGCAGCAGCGCCGGGTCGAGGATGTCGGGCCGGTTGGTGGCGGCGATCAGGATGACGCCGCCCTTCACGTCGAAGCCGTCCATCTCGACGAGCAGCTGGTTGAGCGTCTGCTCGCGCTCGTCGTGCCCGCCGCCGAGGCCCGCGCCGCGGTGCCGGCCGACGGCGTCGATCTCGTCGACGAAGACGATCGCCGGGGCGTTCGCCTTGGCCTGCTCGAACAGGTCCCGGACACGGGAGGCACCGACACCGACGAACATCTCGACGAAGTCGGAACCGGAGATCGAGTAGAACGGGACGCCCGCCTCGCCCGCGACGGCGCGCGCGAGCAGCGTCTTGCCGGTGCCGGGCGGGCCGTAGAGCAGTACGCCCTTGGGGATCTTGGCGCCGACGGCCTGGAACTTGGCGGGCTCCTGGAGGAACTCCTTGATCTCGTGGAGCTCCTCGACCGCCTCGTCGGACCCGGCCACGTCGGCGAAGGTCGTCTTGGGGGTGTCCTTGGTGATGAGCTTGGCCTTGGACTTCCCGAAGTTCATGACCCGGGAGCCGCCGCCCTGCATCTGGTTCATCAGGAAGAGGAAGACCACGACGATCAGGACGAAGGGCAGGAGCGAGAGCAGCACCGAGACGAACGGGCTCTGCTTCGACGGCGAGACCGTGTAGCCCTTCTCGATCTCACCGGCCTCGAACTTCTCCTGCAGCTTGTCGGCCAGATCGGCGCCCTGGGTGCCGATGTAGCTGGCCTGCACCTTGGTGCCGCCGTCGACCTTCTGGCCCTTCTTGAGCTCGATCTTGATGATCTGCTCGTCGCCAGTGGTCAGCTTTGCCTGCTTGACCTGGTTCTTGTCGATCGCCTGGACGACCTCGCCGGTGTCCACCGTCTTGTAGCCGCCCGACGAGCCGACGACCTGCATCAGCACGACCACGGCGAGGACGGCCAGCACGATCCACATGACCGGCCCACGGAAGTATCGCTTCACGTCCATCCATACGGAGCGAATCCGCTCCGTCCCTCCTGCCCGTAGGTAAATGCTGCTGTGGGACTTGCTATGAGACTGCTATGAGAAAAGACAACTGTTCTTCGGACGGTACCTCAGCATTGTCACCGGAGACCGCCTTCCCATGCTCCAACGGCGGAAAGGCGGCCTGGGTTCCCCGGGACGTGCCGGTGCCTCAGCCCCCGTAGACGTGCGGCGCGAGCGTGCCGACGAAGGGGAGATTGCGGTACTTCTCCGCGTAGTCCAGGCCGTATCCGACGACGAACTCGTTCGGGATGTCGAAGCCGATCCACTTCACGTCGATCGCGACCTTCGCGGCGTCCGGCTTCCTCAGCAGGGTGCAGACCTCCAGGGAGGCCGGCTCGCGCGAGCCGAGGTTGGTCAGCAGCCACGACAGGGTCAGGCCCGAGTCGATGATGTCCTCGACGATCAGGACGTGCTTGCCCTTGATGTCGGTGTCCAGGTCCTTGAGGATCCGGACGACGCCGGACGACTGCGTGCCCGCGCCGTACGAGGACACGGCCATCCAGTCCATCGTGACGGGGGTGGCGAGCGCACGCGCCAGGTCCGCCATCACCATCACGGCGCCCTTGAGGACTCCGACGATGAGCAGGTCCTTGCCCGCGTACTCCGCGTCGATCTTGGCGGCAAGCTCGGCGAGCTTGGCGTCGATCTCTTCCTTGGTGATGAGCACCGACTGGAGGTCGTTGCCCATGTCCTTCTCGTTCACCCGCGTCGCTTTCTGTCTCGGCGGTTCAGCCTTGCCGAATGACCAGTCTGCCACCCTGGCGACGCGCCTCCACCCGGCCGGGCAGATTGATGGCCCGCTGACCGCGCCAGCCGGTGATCAGCCGGTCGACCTCTTCGACGTGCCGGGCGAAGAGGGAACCGGCCGGCGCACCGGCCTCGATGGCGGCCCGGCGCAGCACCCGCCGCCGTACGGCGGCCGGCAGGTCGAAGAGCTTGGCGCACTCCAGGGCGCCGCTCTCGTCCCGTACCCGGGCGGCCACGTCGGCGGCCCAGCGGTCGAGCGCGTCGGCGTCGTCGCGGGAGAGGCTCGCGGTACGGGCAAGGGCTTCGACGACGCCTTTGCCGAGCGCCTTCTCCAGGGCGGGCAGGCCCTCGTGGCGCAGCCGGGAGCGGGTGTAGGCGGGGTCGGCGTTGTGCGGGTCGTCCCAGACCGGCAGCGACTGGACCATGCAGGCCGTGCGGGCGGTCTGGCGGTCGATCTGGAGGAAGGGGCGGCGGTAGCGGCCGTCCGCCCCCGAGACGGCGGCCATACCGGACAGCGAGCGGATGCCGGATCCGCGGGCGAGACCGAGCAGAACGGTTTCCGCCTGGTCGTCACGCGTGTGGCCGAGCAGCACGGCCGAGGCGCCGAGGCGCTCGGCGGCCTCGTCGAGCGCGGCGTAGCGGGCGTCGCGGGCGGCGGCCTCGGGCCCTCCCTCGCGGCCGACGCGCACGGCGACGGCCTCGACGGGGTCGAGGTCCATGGCGGTGAGGCGGGCGACGACGTCGGCCGCGCGCTGCGCGGAACCGTCCTGGAGGCCGTGGTCGATGGTGATGCCGCCGGCGCGGACGGAGAGTTTGGGGGCCTCGAAGGCGAGGGCGGAGGCGAGCGCCATGGAGTCGGCGCCGCCGGAGCAGGCGACGAGGACGAGCGGGCACTCTCGCGTGGCGCGGGCGGCGGCTGCGGCGGTGTCGGTGTGCTCTGCGTGCTGTGTGTGCTCTGCGTGCTGTGTGAGGACTTCGTGGAGTACGCGGCGGACCGCCAGGCGTATCGCCGCGACCGCAGGATGGGGACCCATGTCCGGTGCCCTTCGTGAAGTTCGGGAGGGGTGTCTCGGTCCGAGGTGAACGAGAGCGACGGGAATTCAGTCACTCAGAGTGCGTCGATGGTGACAGAACCGAGCCAATACCCGAGCATTGCACGCCTGCCCAACGCCCACGGTCCCTCGGACGGGTGATTGGAGGGGCGCCGTTCTGCCGTCCCGGCCCGTCGTTCACGACACTGCTCTACGGTGCACCTTCCCACTGCTCTACGGTGCGCCCTCGCCCTTGCGGTGCACCCGCGCGACCCAGTCCGCCGGTGTGGCGATCTCCGCCTTGGTCGGGAGCGTGTTGGGGGACGTCCAGACCCGGTTGAACCCGTCCATCCCGACCTGGTCCACCACGGAGCGCACGAAACGCTCGCCGTCGCGGTACTGCCGCAGCTTGGCGTCCAGGCCGAGCAGCTTGCGCAGCGCGAGGTCGAGGCGGCTCGCGCCACGTGCCCTGCGCTGCTGGAACTTCTCCCGGATCTCGCTCACGGAGGGCACCACGTCCGGCCCGACGCCGTCCATCACGTAGTCCGCGTGGCCCTCCAGCAGGGACATGACGGCGGTCAGCCGGCCGAGGATCTCCCGCTGGGCGGGTGTCTGGACCAGCTCGACGATGGAGTGGCCGCCCTCGTCGTCCTCGCCCTCGGGGCGGGCCCCGACGAGCGACTGCGCGGCCTCCCGGAACCGTTCGAGAACGGTCATCGGGTCCATCTCGGTCTCGCCCAGGAATGACTGGATCTCGCCCTCGAGATGGTCCCGAAGCCACGGCACGCCGGTGAACTGGGTGCGGTGCGTCTCCTCGTGGAGGCAGACCCAGAGCCGGAAGTCGTGCGGGTCGACCTCCAGTTCGCGCTCGACGTGGACGATGTTGGGGGCGACCAGGAGCAGCCTGCCGCCGCCGTTGCCGTTCGGGTCGGCCGGGTCGCCGGCCGGCAGGTCGCGGGTGGCGGGGGCGAAGGTCTCGTACTGCCCGAGGACCCGCGAGGCGAGGAACGACAGGAGCATGCCGAGCTCGACGCCGGTCACCTTGCCGCCGACCGCGCCCAGCACCGCGCCGCCCGGCGTGCCCGAGCGGCGTTCCTGCATCTTGTCCAGCAGGGGGCGCAGCAGTTCGCGGAAGCCCGCCACGTTCGCCCTGATCCAGCCGGCCCGGTCCACGACGAGGACGGGGGTGTCCTGCGGCTGAGAGCCCGCGGGGATCATCGCTGTGAAGCCGCGCACGTGCTCCTCGGAGGCCTTGGCGTGCCGGCGCAGCTCGGCGACGACGGCTCGCGCCTCGTCACGGCTCACGTCGGGACCTGGCCGCACGAAGCGGGTCGCGGTCGCCGCGGCGAGGTTCCAGTCGACCATCTCGGCACCACCGATGCTCGTCATGCGTCAACCGTACGTTCTCCACCGCCGGGGCGTGCAGGTGTCGGCCGCCCCGTCCGCCCCCTACCCGGCCGCGGGAGTGCGGGCGCGTGCCGTGTCCTGCGCGGGCCGCCCGCCCGCGCGGGTGCCGCGGCGCGCAGGGCCCGGCCGGGTGGACGGGGCTACTTCGCGAGGGCCGACGCCAGGCGGTCGAGGGCGTCCTGCGCCGCGCCCCGCGAGGGGGTGCCGTCGGCGAGGAACGCGAAGCCGAGGAGTCGCCCGCCGGGGGCGACGACGGTGCCGGCGAGGGTGTTGACGCCGGTGAGCGTGCCCGTCTTGGCGCGGACGAGGCCGGAGCCGGACGAGGACGGTGCGTAGCGGTTCTCCAGGGTGCCGGTGAAGCCCGCGACGGGGAGGCCGGTGAGGACCGGGCGCAGTTCGGGGTGGGCCGGGTCGCCGGAGCGGGCGAGCAGCGCCGTCAGGAAGGCGGCGGAGACCTTGTCCTGCCTGCTCAGACCGCTGCCGTCGGCGAACCGGGCGCCGTCCAGCGGCAGCTGGAGACGGCGCAGCTGTCCCGTCACGGCCCGTCCGGCGCCGGCGAAGTCCGCCTTCTCCCCGGTGGCCGTCGCGGTCTGCCGGGCGAGCGACTCTGCTATGTCGTTGTCGCTGCTGGTCAGCATCCGTTCGACGATCGTGGAGAGGGGGTCGGAGAGTACCTGGGCGAGCGGGACGGCCTTCGCTGCCGCCCGGCCGGGCCGCGGGACTCCGCTCACGCGCACGCCGCGCTCCTCCAGCATCGTGGCGAAGACGCGGGCGGCCTCGCCTGCCGGGTCGGCGGTGCGCGTGGCGGCGCCGGTGCTCCGCGGGTCGTTGCGCCCCTGGTCGACCATCAGGGCGCTGACCGGGGCGATGTTGTCGTTGGGGCCGATGGGGTGCAGCAGGGGGCCGGTGTAGAGCGAGGTGTCGTGGACGAGGCGGACGGCACCGGCGCGGCGCTCGCGCAGGGCGCGGGCCGTGCGGTCGGCGAGCGTGGCGAGACGGGCCCGGTCCAGGGTGGCGTCGCCGCCGCCGACGAGGGTGATCTCCTTCGCCTCCGCGGTCGCGACGACCGTGGTGGGTATGCGGTGGTCGGGTCCGAGGGCGGACAGGGCGGCGGCGGCCGTGGCGATCTTCACGGTGGACGCGGGGGTCATGGGGACCGTCGCCCCCTTCCCGTACAGCCGCTCCCCGGTGCCGAGGTCGACGACGCAGGCGGTCGGCGACGGGCCGAGGCCGGGGGCGCCGAGCAGCGGTCCGAGGGCCTTCGCGAGGACGGCCGGGACGGTCGCGGGAGCCTGCGCGGACGCGGTGCGCGGGCCGCCGAGGGCGGTGAGCACGGCAGGGGCGCTGGGAGCGGGGGCGGGGCGCCGGGGCGCCGGCCGCCCGTGATGTACGCCACCCGTACGCCCGTGGGCCACCGCCCACTCCTTCTCGGCCTTACGCTGGCCCGAGTCCCAGGGGCCCGCCGCGGCAACCGCCCCGGCGGCGAGGGCGAGGCCGGCAACGGCGGCGCCCGCTGCGAGCTGCCACGTCCTGACCTTCGGCACCGCCGCACCAGCCCCTTTCGCGATCACCCAAGTGCGTGAGGGACACTTAATCACCGTCAATCACGTCTTGCTATGTCTTGATCATGGAGGAGCCACCCGTGGAGTTCGACGTCACCATCGAGATCCCGAAGGGTTCGCGGAACAAGTACGAGGTGGACCACGAGACCGGTCGGATCCGCCTGGACCGTCGACTCTTCACCTCGACCAGCTACCCGGCGGACTACGGCTTCGTCGAGAACACCCTCGGCGAGGACGGCGACCCGCTGGACGCGCTGGTCATCCTCGACGAGCCGACCTTCCCGGGCTGCCTGATCAAGTGCCGCGCCATCGGCATGTTCCGGATGACCGACGAGGCGGGCGGCGACGACAAGCTGCTGTGCGTGCCGGCGTCCGACCCGCGCGTGGAGCACCTGCGCGACATCCACCACGTGTCCGAGTTCGACCGCCTGGAGATCCAGCACTTCTTCGAGGTCTACAAGGACCTGGAGCCCGGCAAGTCCGTCGAGGGCGCCAACTGGGTCGGCCGCGCCGAGGCCGAGGCCGAGATCGAGGCCTCCTTCAAGCGCCTGGAGGCGCAGGGCGGCGCGCACTGACGCCGCTTGCACGAACCCCTGACGCGGGCGGGACACCTCGGTGTCCCGCCCGCGTCGCGTAGCCGGGCGGCCGCTGACCCCTTGGACATGCCCATACTGGGCAGGAGGGCCGGACACGGGGCTCGTACGAGAGGGAGCGAGGACAGCGAGATATGGCGGAGCCCGAGGGTCCGGAAGACCGGAAGCCTCAGTCCGACGAGGCGCACAGCGCTTTCGCTCCGCCCCCGGGGGTGGAGCAGCCGGGCGCGCCGGAAGAGGACCACCCCAGCTCGGAGTTCGCGGTTCCCGAGGGGCTGCTGCCGGAACCGCCGCCGGAGCCGGAGGGGTCGGCTTTCGCCCCGCCGAGCACGTACAGCGCCAGGACCTCCCCGCCGGCCTTCACGCCCGCGCACGGCGTCCCCGTCGTCCGGCTCACCAAGGACGCGCCCTGGCAGGACCGGATGCGGGCCATGCTGCGGATGCCCGTGGGCGAGCGGCCCGTGCCGGAGACCGTGCACCGGCAGGGCGAGACGGGCCCCGCCGTGCCGCGCGTGCTCGACCTGACGCTGCGTATCGGCGAGCTGCTGCTCGCGGGCGGCGAGGGGGCCGAGGACGTCGAGGCGGCGATGTTCGCGATCACGCGCGCGTACGGCCTGGACCGCTGTGAGCCGACCGTCACCTTCACGCTGCTGTCGATCACGTATCAGCCGTCCCTCGTCGACGATCCCGTGACGGCCAACCGCACGGTGCGGCGGCGGGGCACCGACTACACCCGGCTCGCCGCGGTCTACCGGCTGGTCCACGACATCAGCGTCGACGAGTCGGACGTCACGCTGGAGGAGGCCTACCGGCGGCTGGCGGAGATCCGCAGGAACCGGCACCCGTACCCCGGCTGGGCGCTCACGCTGGCCGGGGGCGTGCTGGCCGGTGCGGCCTCCGTGCTGGTCGGCGGTGACCTCGTGGTGTTCCTCGCGGCCGCGGTCAGCGCGATGCTCGGCGACCGGCTCGCCTGGCTGGCGGCCGGGCGCGGGCTGCCGGAGTTCTACCAGTTCGTCGCGGCGGCGATGCCGTCCGCCGCGGTGGGCGTGGCGCTGACGCTGTCGCCGCTGGAGGTGCGCGCGTCGGCGGTGATCACCGGTGGGCTGTTCGCGCTGATCCCGGGACGGGCGCTCGTCGCCGGTGTGCAGGACGGTCTGACCGGCTTCTACATCACGGCCGCGGCCCGTCTGCTGGAGGTCGGCTACCTGGTGGTCGGCATCGTCGTCGGCGTGCTGAGCGTGCTGTACCTCGGCTTCGCGCTCGACGCCGGGCTCCAGCCGGAGACGGCCATCCACACGGTGGAGCGCCCGGTGGTCCAGACGCTGGCGGCGATGACGCTGTCCCTGTGCTTCGCCATGATGCTCCAGCAGGAGCGCCACACGGTGTGGCTGGCGACCCTCAACGGCGGGGTGGCCTGGGTCGTCTACGCGGCCCTCGCGGACACCGCCGACGTCTCGCCGGTCGCCGCGACGGCTGCCGCGGCGGGGCTGGTGGGCCTGTTCGGCCAGATGCTCTCCCGCTACCGCTTCGCCTCCGCCCTGCCGTACGTGACGGCCGCGATCGGGCCGCTGCTGCCGGGCAGCGCCACGTACTTCGGGCTGCTGTCGATCGCCCGGGGCGAGCTGAACACGGGACTCGCCTCGCTCAGCAAGGCGGCGGCACTGGCGCTCGCCATCGCGATCGGGGTGAACCTGGGGGCGGAGATCTCGCGGCTCTTCCTGCGGGTGCCCGGAGCCGCGGGCCTGCCGGGCGCGGAGGCCCCGGGCGGCCGCCGCGCGGCCAAGCGGACGCGCGGCTTCTGATGGTGTGAGCGGGCGGGGCGGTCGGTCGGCCCCTGGGCGCGGACGTCACCCCCGGGCGGTCGTCCCGGCCCGGGGCGCGGGTCAGCGCTTGGCGTGGCGGCCGCGCGTGGTCGACGGCGCTTCGGCGGCGTCGGCGGAGGCGGCGGCCTCCTTCTTGTTCCTGGAGCGGGCCCGCAGGAACTCGATCACGATCGGCAGCACCGAGATCAGCACGATCAGGATCAGGATCGCCTCGATGTTCTTGTGGACGAACTCCACCTTGCCGAGCGCCGCGCCGAGCAGCGTCACTCCGGCGCCCCACAGCACGCCGCCGATGATGTTGAAGGTGATGAACGAGCGGTAGTTCATCCGGCTCACACCGGCGATGATCGGCGTGAACGTCCGCACGATGGGCACGAAGCGGGCCAGGACCAGGGACTTCGGGCCGTACTTCTCGAAGAAGTCGTGCGCCTTCTCCACGTTCTCCTGCTTGAAGAGCCGGGAGTCGGGGCGCTTGAAGAGGGCCGGGCCGACCTTGCGGCCGAAGAGGTAGCCGACCTGGTCGCCGAGGATCGCGGCCAGCACGACGAGGGTGCAGACCACCCACAGCGGCTGCTTGATCACATCGGTGGTCACCAGCAGGCCCGTGGTGAACAGCAGCGAGTCGCCCGGCAGGAAGAATCCGATCAGCAGGCCGGACTCGGCGAAGACGATGACCAGGACGCCGATCAGCCCGAAGGTGGTGATCAGGTAGTCCGGGTCGAGCCAGCTCGGTCCGAGCGCAAGGGTGTTCACGAGGTCCGGGCTCCTGAGTCGGTAGTCGGGCGATGCGCCGGGCGGCGTACGGCGTGCGGGGACGAGCCAAAGCTATCAACGCACCGGGACCCGGCCGCGTTCCACCGGCCCGCCCAGGATGCACTGTGCCCCGGCCGGGACAAAGTCACGGCCGGGGCACATGGCCGGCGGGCGACGGCCGGGTGGACGTCCGGCGGCCCGGTCAGGCGCGCCGCGCGGCGTTGGCGAGGATCGCCTCCCGCTCGTAGGCCGCCAGCCCCGGCTTCGCCCGGTCGATGTTGCGGGTGAAGCGCTCGTCGGAGACGTACATCTCCGCCAGGCAGCTGTGCATCTCGTGGGTGCACTCGTAGTGGTTGCGGCAGATCCACCGGCGGTGCTCCTCCGCGACGTCCGTCGCGGCCTCGGAGGTCGGCCGCTCACCGGCCTCCATCAGCGCCACGAAACGCCGGGTGATCTCCTGGGCCTCGGCCTGGATCCGCTGCCAGTCCTCCTTCGTGTACGACGCGGTACGCCGAGCCGACTCCTGGTAGGCGTCGGTGCCGCCCCAGCGCCGCTCGGCCTCCTCCGTGTGGACGTCGGGGTCGAAGTCCCCGAACACCTCGAACTTCTCCTCGGGCGTGAGGTTGATGCCCATCTTCTTCGCCTCCATGGCTCGCTCCACGGCCGCGGCCATCTCCTTCAGTCTGGCGATCCGGGCGGTCAGCAGCGCGTGCTGCCGCCGCAGGTGGGCCCGCGGGTCCGCGTCCGGGTCGTCGAGGAGTGCCGCCACCTCGTCGAGCGGGAAGCCGAGCTCCCGGTAGAACAGGATCTGCTGCAGCCGGTCCAGGTCCGCGTCGTCGTACCGCCGGTGACCCGCGTGGCTGCGCCCGCCCGGTGCGAGCAGGCCGATCTCGTCGTAGTGGTGCAGGGTGCGCACCGTGACGCCGGCGAAACGGGCGACCTGTCCCACGGAGTAGCTCATCGCCTTCCGCTCCTTCGTTTCCGTGACGCGTCCAGGCTGCTGCCTCACGTTGCGTGAGGTGCAAGCCCGGGTGAGCCTGAGTCCCATGGCACTCCATCAGGGCGCGTCCGGTGACGGCGGACCGGAACGGCGCAGGCTGTCGCTCAACCCGTTCTTCGGCGAGGCGGATCCGGTCGCCGGCATGACCGCGGCCCCGCCCACGCACCGCCTCCCGGACGGGCCGCTGCCGCCCTCCACCGCGTACCAGCTCGTGCACGACGAGCTGATGCTGGACGGGAACTCCCGGCTCAACCTCGCCACCTTCGTCACCACCTGGATGGAGCCCCAGGCAGGGGTGCTGATGGGCGAGTGCCGGGACAAGAACATGATCGACAAGGACGAGTACCCGCGTACGGCGGAGCTGGAACGCCGCTGCGTGGCGATGCTCGCGGACCTGTGGCACGCGCCGGACCCGGCCTCGGCCGTGGGGTGCTCGACGACCGGGTCGAGCGAGGCGTGCATGCTCGCGGGGATGGCGCTCAAGCGGCGCTGGGCGACGCGGAACGCCGACCGCTATCCGGCGAGCGCCAAGCCCAATCTGGTGATGGGTGCGAACGTGCAGGTCTGCTGGGAGAAGTTCTGCACCTTCTGGGAGGTGGAGGCGCGGCAGGTGCCGCTGGAGGGCGACCGTTTCCACCTCGACCCAAAGGCGGCCGCCGCGCTGTGCGACGAGAACACCATCGGGGTCGTCGCCGTCCTGGGCTCGACCTTCGACGGGTCCTACGAGCCCGTCGCCGACGTCTGCGCCGCGCTGGACGCGCTCCAGGAGCGCGAGGGCCTCGACGTCCCCGTCCACGTGGACGGCGCGTCCGGGGCGATGGTGGCGCCGTTCCTCGACGAGGGGCTGGTCTGGGACTTCCGGCTGCCCCGGGTGTCCTCGATCAACACCTCCGGGCACAAGTACGGACTGGTCTACCCGGGCGTCGGCTGGGCGCTGTGGCGCTCGCCGGCCGAGCTGCCGGATGAGCTGGTCTTCCGGGTCAACTACCTGGGCGGCGACATGCCGACCTTCGCGCTCAACTTCTCACGGCCGGGCGCGCAGGTGGTCGCCCAGTACTACACGTTCCTGCGGCTGGGCCGGGAGGGGTACCGGGCGGTGCAGCAGGCGGCGCGGGACGTGGCGCGGGGTCTCGCGCGGCGGATCGGGGAGCTGGGCGACTTCCGTCTGCTGACGCAGGGTGACGAACTGCCGGTGTTCGCGTTCACGACGGCGCCCGGCGTCACGCGCTTCGACGTGTTCGACGTGTCGCGGCGGCTGCGGGAGCGCGGCTGGCTGGTGCCCGCGTACACCTTCCCGCCGAACCGGGAGGACCTGTCGGTGCTGCGGGTGGTGTGCCGCAACGGCTTCTCGGAGGACCTGGCGGAGCTGCTGCTCGAGGATCTGCGGATGCTCCTGCCGGAGCTGCGGGAGCAGACCGGGCCGCTGGACAAGGACACGGCGAAGGCGACGGCCTTCCACCACTGAGGGGGCGCGTCAGCTGGCGTCACGGAGCTGTCGCCTCAGCGCGCGTCGCCCTCGTGGTGCTCGCCCGTCGCGTACGGGTTCTCCTCGCCCTCGGCCAGGACGCCGACGAAGGGGGCGCCCTCCCCCGCGAACGTGTACGCGCCGGACTCGATCCGCTCGATCAGCCCCCGCGTCCACCGGGCGCCGGAGTCGGCCTGCGTCACCCACAGGTTCATGATCTCGCCGATGTGCCCGAGGGATTCGGGCCCCTCATCGGGCGTGTAGTAGTCCGTGACCGACGAGCGCCACTCCTCGATGCTCCGCACCCGCTGCCGGAGCAGTTCCACCGCCTCGGAGCGCGGCAGGTCCACGACGAAGCCGAGCGCCGCCGCGAGCACGTCCGGCTTCTGGTCGTAGGCGGTCAGGGACGCGCGCAGGAGGGCGAAGAACTCCTCCGTGCCCTTGTCGGTGATCTCGTACTCGGTGCGCGGCGGGCCGCCGGCGGTCGACGGCGCCGTCTCGTGCGCGTGCAGCAGCCCCTGCTTCGCCATGTGCTTGAGGGCGTGGTAGATCGATCCGGGCTTGGCGTTCGACCACTCGTGCGCGCCCCAGTACTCCAGGTCGTTGCGGACCTGGTAGCCGTGCGCCCGCCCGTGCTGGCGCACGGCCCCCAGGACCAGCAGCCGGATCGCCGACATCCGCGTCCCTCCCGTTCAGGTGCGACCAGGGTACGCGGGCGCCGTTTCCGCCGGTCAGCGCGTCCACTTGTACTTGCCGCCGCCGACCCACCGCACGACCCCGGGATCGTCGAGGTCGACGTGGGGCAGACCGGCCTCGTGCGCCAGATGGACCACGTCCAGCAGGTCACGGGCGGTCCCGGCCACGGTGCCGTTGATCTCCACCAGGCGGAACGGCGGATCGGCGGGTGTGACCGCGTGGACGACGATCGAGACCCTCTCGTCATTGGCCATGCTTCCAGGGTGTGCCGACACGACGGCGGGCACATGTCGGGGCTACGCCTCCGGGCCGCGTCCCTGCTCCAGGGCCACCAGGTCGAAGGCGCCCTTGCCGTCGATGGACTCCCGGATGATGTCCGCGTGTCCGGCGTGGCGGGCGGTCTCGCGGATCAGGTGCAGCAGCAGCCAGCGCATGGAGACCCTGCCGTCCTTGGGGAACCAGGGCGCGGGCGGCAACGGGAAGGTGTCGTCCAGGCTGGGCACCGACCGGATGAACTCCTCGGTCTCCCCGGCCACCTCGTCCCAGAGCGCCAGCATGTCGGCGACCGTCTCGTCACCGGACAGGCGGAAGCCCTCGGCCCAGCTCTCCTGGGTGCGCCCGTCCGGGTTGGGCACCTGCTGTGCCAACCGCAGCCAGTTCCGCTCGACCTCGGCGCCGTGCTTGACCAGCCCGGACAGCGACAGTGTGCTGGCGGTCGGGCGGGACGCCGCCTGCTCCTCGGTCAGGCCGAGCACCGCGCGGCGGACTCCGCCCCGCTGCTCCGCCACGAAGGCGAGCAGTGCTCCGCGCTCGTCGCCATGTGCTTCCGCGGGAACGTGAGTGACCATGATGTCCGCCTTCCGGGTCCGCGGGGAGAGCGGCTCTCCCCTTCGACACGCCCTACGCTACGGAGCCTTGCGGACAACTTGTGTCCGCAAGGCCGCTCCGGGCGGAAAAGATCTCACGGCAGGACCGCACGGCAGGACGTCACGGCACGCGAAAGCCGCGGGCCCGCGGGCCTGCAGGCCCGGAAGGCTCAGAACGGGAACTGCGAGCGGCCGTGCTGCACCGAGATCCACTTCTGCGTCGTGAACGCGGCGAGCATCGCCTCGCCGTTCAGCCGGCCCACGCCCGACTGCTTCTCGCCGCCGAAGGGGACGATCGGCTCGTCGTGCACGGTGCCGTCGTTGATGTGGATCATGCCGGTGTGCACACGCTTGGCGAGCCGGACACCGCGCTCGACGTCGCCCGTGTGCACGGCGCCGCTGAGGCCGTACGGGGTGTCGTTGGCGATGCGTACCGCCTCGTCCTCCCCGTCGAAGGGGATCACCAGGGCGACCGGGCCGAAGATCTCCTGGCCGAGGACGGGCGAGCCGGCCGGCAGGTCGGTCAGGACCGAGGGCGCGACCAGGTTGCCGTCCGTCGCACCGTGCAGCAGCGCGGTCGCCCCCGCCGCGACCGCCTGCTCGACGACCGACGAAACCGCCTCGGCCTGCGAGGAGTTGATCAGCGGGCCGATGTGGGTCGTCGGGTCGGCCGGGTCGCCCACCTTCAGCGTCTTCACCTTGGCGACGAACTTCTCGGTGAACTCCTGCTGCACCGAGCGGTCCACCAGGATGCGGTTGGCCGCCATGCAGACCTGGCCCTGGTGCACGTAGCGGCTGAAGACCGCGGCGTCGACGGCGTAGTCGATGTCGGCGTCGTCGAGGACGATCAGCGCGCTGTTGCCGCCCAGTTCGAGGATGGCGTGCTTGAAGTTGGCCGCGCAGACGGTGGCGACGTGGCGGCCCACCGTGTCGGAGCCGGTGAAGGAGATCGCCTTGGGCACCGGGTGCTCCAGCAGGGCGTCGCCGATCTCGGCGATGTCGGTGATGACCACGTTCAGCAGGCCGGCCGGAAGGCCCGCGTCCTCGAAGACCTTGGCGACGAGCGAGCCGCCGCAGATCGGGGTGTTCTGGTGCGGCTTGAGGACGACGGCGTTGCCGAGCGCGAGCGCCGGGGCGACCGACTTGAGGGAGAGCAGGAACGGGAAGTTGAACGGGCTGATGACACCGACGACGCCGACCGGCACGCGGTAGACCCTGTTCTCCTTGCCGTCGACCGGCGAGGGCAGGATGCGGCCCTCGGGGCGCAGGGCGAGCTGGATCGCCTCGCGCAGGAACTCCTTGGCCAGGTGCAGCTCGAAGCCCGCTTTCAGATGCGTGCCGCCGAGCTCCGCGATGATCGCCTCGGTGATCTCCTTCTCGCGGTCCTCGATGATCCGCAGGGCGCGCTCGAAGACCAGCCGGCGGGCGTACGGGTTGGTCTCGGCCCAGGCTTCCTGCGCGCGCTCGGCGGCGCGGTACGCCTGGTCGACCTCGGCCGCGGTGGCCACGGTGACGGACGCCAGCTTCTCGCCGTCGAACGGGTTGAAGTCGATGATGTCCCAGGAACCGCTGCCCGGCCTCCACTCGCCGTCTATGTACTGAAGTGCCAGTTCACTGAAGAAGGACATGTGATCGCTCCAGAGGCATACGCGGCGGTGGCCGGCAGAAGCACAGAAGTCAGATGGTCCGGGACTGATGTGGCGTCATCGTACTTGTGTTTCAGGTGAGTTGAAGGAGACCCCGGAGAAGATCACGGGTCTCCGCCGCGTCCGGGCTGTCCTCCTCGAGCCGCTTCATCACCCGCTCGTAGTGGGCCACTTCCTCGCGCTTGTCCAGGTAGAGGGCGCTCGTCAGCTGCTCCAGGTAGACGATGTCGGAGAGGTCCGACTCGGGGAACCGCAGCATCGTGAACGCGCCGCTCTCGCCCGCGTGCCCGCCGAAGCTGAACGGCATCACCTGCAGCGTGATGTTCGGCTGCTCGGAGACCTCGATGAGATGCCTCAGCTGTGCCTGCATCACCGCGCGGTCGCCGTAGGGCCGGCGCAGCGCCGCCTCGTCGAGCACCGCGTGGAGGCGGGGGGCGTGCTCGGAGACGAGGGCTTTCTGCCTCTCCAGGCGCAGGGCGACACGGCGGTCGATCTCGGCCGCGGGGGCGTCGGGCATGCCGCGAGTGACGACGGCGTGCGCGTACGACTCGGTCTGCAGCAGCCCGTGGACGAACTGCACCTCGTAGATGCGGATGAGGGAGGCGGCTCCTTCGAGGCCGATGTACGTCTGGAACCAGCCGGGCAGCACGTCGCCGAAGCTGTGCCACCAGCCGGCGACGTTGGCCTCCTTGGCGAGGCCGAGGAGGGACCTGCGCTCGGCCTCGTCGGTCACCCCGTAGAGCGTGAGCAGGTCCTCGACGTCCCGCGCCTTGAAGCTCACCCGGCCCAACTCCATACGGCTGATCTTGGACTCGGACGCGCGGATGGAGTATCCGGCGGCCTCCCGGGTGATGCCGCGGGACTCCCTCAGCCTTCGGAGCTGGGAGCCCAGCAGGATCCGCCGTACCACCGAGCCTCCGCCCGGACCCTCACCGCCGGGGTGTCCCCACGACGCCGCCTCGCCTGCCGTCACGACTCCAACCCCTCCCACTCCACGCCGCTTTCGGCGCAGACCGATCCTGCACGAGGGTCCCCCCGAACCCAAGAGCCGGATTCTGCCACCAAAACGCTTCACCCCGTACTCGTCCGGTTACGGAAATGAGAAGGCGATGAACGCGGAACCGAAGAAACTCGTGGAAGAAATGAGCAAGAACCGGCACGGGGCTGGACAGGTCCGGCGCGTGCACGTGCATCTGCCCTTGCATCCGCCCTGCGCATTGGGAACCATGGTGCTCGCCGCACCTGCGTGCTCGTTCGTGTTGTAGCGTCACAGCCGCGATTCCCGGGAGTGCCTCGCATGGGGACGAATGGATCGACCATGCTCGAGCCGTTACGGCAGGGCCTTCCGCCGATCGATCCCTCGGCCGTCTCCAGCTCCGTGTCCTGCGCTCTGCCGTCCCGTTACGAAGCGGTGCGCGGCGCACGCCGGTTCACCCGGTCCACGCTCGGCCAGTGGGATCTGGACCACCGCTTCGACGACGTCGCCCTGGTCGTCTCCGAGCTCGTGACCAACGCCCTGCGCCACGCGCTGCCCTCCGACCCGGCGCCGCGCGAGAGTGCCGGCGAACCGCCTGTGCGGCTGCATCTGATGCGCTGGACGGGCCGGTTGGTGTGCGCGGTGCGCGACCCCAGCCACGACGGGCCCACGGCCCGGCAGTCCGAGGAGGACTTCTCGGCGGAATCGGGGCGCGGTCTGTTCCTCGTCGATTCCTTCAGCGACGGCTGGGGCTGGCACCCGCTCGCCGGTTCGCTGCGCGGCAAGGTCGTCTGGGCGCTGTTCCGTCTGGGCTGACCTCGCGGGGGCGGGCCGGATCGGGGGCCGGCCCGCCCCGGCCACTCACGCGACCAAGTGGTCGAATTCCCCGTCCTTGACCCCCAGAAGCAACGCTTCTATCTCCGCGGGCGTGTATACGAGTGCGGGACCGTCCGGGTGCCGTGAATTGCGCATCGCCACATCACCGCCGGGCAGCTTGGCGAATTCCACACAGGAGCCCTGGGAGTTGCTGTGTCTGCTCTTCTGCCAGACGACTCCCTGAAGCTCCGTGGCGGTCATGCCGTTGTACACGTGGTGCACAAGTCGCTCCCGGGGTGCATGGTGCAGGTGTCAACTGTCCGGGATCATAGCTGTGTTCATATGCCGATGCATGGGCGGATGCACCGGCAGATGCACGTGCACGGGCGGTGTTCCCCCGACTACGGAACCCTCTCGCGCCGGCCCCTGGGGTGCGGTGCGCGGTGGTCTCAGCGGGTGGACGAGTACGGCAGCAGGGCCATCTCCCGGGCGTTCTTGATCGCGCGGGCCAGCAGCCGTTGCTGCTGGGCCGTCACCCGGGTCACCCGGCGGCTGCGGATCTTGCCACGGTCGGAGATGAACTTCCGCAGCAGATCGGTGTCCTTGTAGTCGATGTAGGTGATTCCGGCGTGGTCCAGGGGATTAGGCCGGGACTTCGCGGGCTTGCGCGGGTCGGTGCGACGTGGGGACATGTCAGACCTCCAGAAGAGAGTCGAAGGCGGGCGGAAGCCGCTTCCAGGCCTCGCGGCCCGCGGCGTACTCGGCGTCGGTCAGCAGACAGGATTCGAGGAGCAGCTCCAGGCCGTCGCGGTCGAGGCCCGGCGAGGTGAAGACCAGGTGCTGGCAGCAGTCCCCGTGCTCGGGATGCCAGTCGAGGGCCGCGGCCGCCCGGCGCACCGGCGGCACCATCTCCCAGGCGGCGTCCGGCAGTGAGGCGAGCCAGGGGCCCGCGCTCTCGACGCACAACGCGCCGCCGGCGGCGTCCCACGCGAGCAGGGTGTCCGGCCGGTCGGCGAGCCAGAACCGGCCGCGGCTGCGGGCGGCCGCGCAGGTCAGGTCCTCCAGCGCCGCGTACAGCCGCCCCGGATGGAAGGGGCGTGCGCGGTGCCAGACGTACGTGGTGACACCGCAGTCGTCCGCCTCCTGCGGCAGCAGCGCGCAGGCGGGGTGCTGGGCGGCGGCGGCCGCCTCCACGTCGAAGCCCGCCACGGCCGCGGCGGCGAGTTCGTCCGAGCCGACGAGGACACGGCGGGCGGTCGGGTGCAGCTGGGTGAGCAGCGCGCGGTCCTCCTCGTCGGCGTCCTCGCTCTCGACCACGGAGATCACGGGCGCGTACTCCAGCTGGCGCGCCCAGGTGTCGGCGATCGTGCGCTGGTCCGTCGCGGCCGCGGCGAGCCCGGCCTCGGCGAGGTCGTCGCCGTTGCCCAGGTACGGCAGGAGCAGCGCCGGGTCGACGGCGCACATAACGGAGGTGACGGCGAGCCGCTCACCGCCGTGCGCGGCGACGACCTCGGCCATGGCCTTGGGCTCCACGGAGTCCCACAGCTCGACGATCGCGAGGCGGGTCGCCCCGTCCTCGGCGAGCCGCACCAGCTCGGGCACCAGGTCCTCGCGCAGCGCGCAGCAGGCGCAGTCGTTGACCAGCGGCGTCTCGCCGGTGTCCCGGACACGGAACGCGTCGCGCACCGTGCGCACGACGGTGCCCCGCTCGGCCGTGGAGAGGTCGTGGTGGAGCGCGACGCTGCCGGTCACCGAGGCGAGCAGCCGCTCCACGGTCTCGCGGCGGGCGTCGGCGTGCAGTCCGGCGACGATCGCGACGGACAGCATCAGCGGGCCTCGCGACGGCCGTAGCGGCGCTCGAAACGCTCGACGCGTCCGGCGGTGTCGAGGACGCGCGCCTGGCCCGTGTAGAAGGGGTGGCTCGCCGAGGAGATCTCGACGTCGATGACCGGGTAGGTGTTGCCGTCCTCCCAGTCGATCGTCTTGTCGCTGGTGGCGGTCGAGCGCGTGAGGATCGCGAAGTTCGCGACCTTGTCACGGAAGACGACCGGTGCGTACGGGGAATGGGGCCTCCCCGCCGAAGGCAGGGGACGGATGCCGTGCTTCATCGGGTTCAGCGCTCCTCACGGAAGTCGACGTGGCGGCCGGCGACCGGGTCGAACTTGCGCAGCGTCAGGCGGTCGGGGTCGTTACGGCGGTTCTTGCGGGTGACGTAGGTGTAGCCGGTGCCCGCGGTGGAGCGGAGCTTGATGACCGGGCGGAGTTCGTTGCGAGCCATGCCGGTAGTATATGGAAATGGTTTCCATTACCAAATGACCCAGACGAGAGGTGCCTCACCCATGTCCGCCCACTGCATGCTGACCGGGTCGAAGCCCGGCTTCGGCAACCGGATCTCCCACTCCCACCGGCGCACATCACGCCGCTTCGACCCCAACATCCAGCGCAAGCGCTACTGGCTGCCGAGCGAGGGACGCCATGTGCGCCTCACGCTCAGCGCCCGGGCCGTGAAGACGGTCGACACCATCGGCATCGAGGCCGCCGTGGCCCGCATCCGCGCCCGGGGAGTGAAGGTCTGATGGCCAAGAAGAGCAAGATCGCCCGCAACGAGCACCGCAGGAGCGTCGTCGAGCGGTACGCCGAGCGCCGCGCGGAGCTGAAGGAGATCATCCGCAGGCCTTCCAGCACCGACGACGAACGCGCCGCCGCCCAGGCGGAGTTGCGGCGTCAGCCCCGGGACGCCAGCGCGACGCGGGTGCGCAACCGCGACGGCGTCGACGGACGGCCCCGCGGCCACCTGCGGAAGTTCGGGATCTCCAGGGTCCGGATGCGCGAGCAGGCCCACGCCGGTTTCCTCCCGGGCGTGCGCAAGGCGTCCTGGTAGCTTGGCGCGGTCTTGCAACCGACCGGGTCCGCGGGCGTGTTGACCCGTGGCAGCAAGGGGACAGATCCGTGCACAAGCTCGTACGCATGTCGGCCGCCGCGGCCGGCCTCGTCGCCGCCCTCGCCCTGGCCGGCTGCGGCAGCGGTGAGAGTGGTGACACCGGTGGCGGCGACAAGGCGTCGGCCGCGCCCACCGAGACCGCCGACACCGGCGGCGGCGAAGGCAGGCCCCGCGACGTCGAGGGCACCTGGACGGGCCTCAGCGACGGCAAGCCGGTGGCCCTGTCCGTCACGCAGGGCAAGGCGGCGCTGCTCGCCGACGGTCACGCCTGCACCGGCGAGGTGCAGGACACGGGCGGGCAGACGCTGTCGCTGACGTGCGCGGACGGGAACACCGACCGCACGACGGGCTCGGTCGAGTCCAACGACGGGACGACGCTGGTCATCTCCTGGGGCGCGGGCAGGAAGGACACGCTGAGGAAGAGCGATGCCGGCGAGCCGCCGGAGGGTCTGCCCACCGGTCTGCCGACGGGCGTACCGGCCCCCTGACACGCGGACTCCCGCGCGGCGGCCGGGCTGCCGCGCCTTCCGGCGCACGGGTCGGGGGCGGTCCCGCGCGAAGTGCCGGGCGCCGCTCCCGGGCCGCGGACTCCTCACGGGTCCGCGGCCCTTCGTCGTCCAGGACTTCGGACGTCCTCCGGCGCGGGGAGGAGCACAGCCGCCCCGCTGCGCAGGACAGCGTCGTGCCGGACCGCGGGAGTCCCAGCCGCCCGGGGCCGCCTCCGGGCCTTGACTCGGCGGCATCGCCCACGCCGCGAGCGCGTCGCGGGCCGCCCGCCCCCGCCGCGCAGGACAGCGTCGTGCGGGACCGCGGGAGTCCCTGTCGCACGGGGCGGCCTCCAGGGTCCGGCGGCATCGCCCAGGCAGCGAGCGCGTCGCGGACTGCCCGCCCCCCGCTGCGCAGGACAGCGTGCGGGGCCGTGGGAGTCCCGGCCGCCCGGGTCGCCTCCGGGCCCCGATCCGGCGGCATCGCCCACGCCGCGAGCGCGTCGCGGGCCGGGCCCCGGCCTGGGCCCCGTGCTCCCGGACCGCCTTCCGCCGCTCTCAGGGACGCACCCGCCCCGGCGACCGCGACCGGGCCGCGCGGCTGGAGCGGGAGCGGGAGCGGGAGCGGGAGCGGTCGGATCATCGGTCGGGTGTGCCATAGCGTGGTGACCACCCCTGTCACCGAGCCGAGGAGCCAACCGATGACTGCCGAGTGGCGGCCCGTACGGCAGTCCCGCACGCACGAGCTCGTCCTGGAGAGCATCGAGGAGCGGGTGCTCTCCGGCGAGCTCAAGGCCGGCGACCGGCTGCCGCCCGAGCGCGAGCTGGCCCCCGTGCTCGGGGTCAGCCGGTCCGCGCTGCGGGAGGCGCTGCGGGTACTGGAGACGATCGGAGTGCTGTCCGCACAGGCCGGACGGGGCCCCGACTCCGGCGCCCGGATGGTGCGCAACCCGGACGACGCCCTCGGCCGCCTGCTGCGGCTGCACTTCGCCCTCGGCAGCTACACCCTCCAGGACATGCTGGAGGCCCGGGTCGTCCTGGAGCGCTCCAGCTTCGAGGCGGCGGCTCGGCACGCCTCGCGGGAGCTGCTGGCGGAGGCGGAGGACATCCTGGCCCGGCTGCGGGAGCCGGACATCGACGTGGCCGAGTTCAACGACCTGGACACCCGCTTCCACGTCCTGATCGCCCGCGGCTCCGGCAACCGGCTCACCTCGACGCTGACCTCGGCCGTGCGCGAGTCGGTGCGGCCGCTGATCCTGCGCGCCCTGGAGGCGGTGGACGACTGGCCCGCCACGGCCGCCGCGCTGAGCGCCGAGCACACGGAGCTGCTGCGGCTGGTACGGGAGGGCGAGGGCGGTGCGGCCGCCGATCTCGCCGAGCGGCACATCCGCGGTTTCCACGGTTCCCTGGTCGACGCGTCGGACGGGGAGGACCCACAGCTGTCCCCCTGAACGGCCCGTCGTTAGTATGGTCGGACCATACTCGAGGAAGGGCTCGCTCGATGCGCATCGGACTCTTCGCCACCTGCCTGGGAGACACGCTCTTCCCCGACGCGGTGCGGTCGACCGCCCTTCTGCTCGCCCGCCTCGGCCACGAGATCCTCTTCCCGCCCGAGCAGACCTGCTGCGGCCAGATGCACATCAACACCGGCTACCAGCGCGAAACCCTCCCGCTCGTACGGAACTTCGCCGACCGGTTCGGCGACTCCTCCGTCGACGCCGTGGTCATGCCGTCCGGCTCGTGCGCCGGATCGGTACGCCACCAGCACGAGACCGTCGCCCGGCGGTACGGCGACCCGGCGCTCGTCACGGCTGTCGCCGGGGTGAAGGCGAAGACGTACGAGCTGTCGGAGCTCCTCGTCGACATGCTCGGCGTCACGGACGTGGGGGCGTACTTCCCGCACCGCGTCACCTACCACCCCACCTGCCACTCCTTGCGGATGCTGCGCGTCGGCGACAAGCCGCTGCGACTGCTGCGCGCCGTGGAGGGCATCGACCTCGTGGAGCTGCCGGAGGCCGACGCGTGCTGCGGCTTCGGCGGGACGTTCGCCCTGAAGAACGCCGGGACCTCCACCGCCATGCTCCAGGACAAGGTGGGCCACGTCGTCTCGACCGGCGCGGACGTCTGCACCGCCGGTGACTCGTCCTGCCTGATGCACATCGGCGGCGGGCTCTCCCGTACCGGGGCAGGCACGCGCACGCTGCACCTCGCCCAGATCCTCGCCGCCACCCGCACCTCGCCGTACGCCCCGACGGAGGCCGCCCGATGAGCAGCAGCACCTTCCTCGGCATGCCCGCCAGGCCGCCGCGCGTCCCCTACGGCACCGGAAACCTGCGCGGTGACGCCCCCTTCCCCGAGGCGGCCGAGGGGGAGCTGCGCAACGCGCAGCTGCGCCGCAACCTCGGCCGGGCCAACCGCACCATCCGCGCCAAGCGGCTCGCGGTCACCGGTGAACTGCCGGACTGGGAGCACCTGCGCGACGCGGGCTCCGCGATCAAGACCGACACCATGAACCGGCTCCCGGAGCTGCTGGAGGAGCTGGAGCGGAAGGTCACCGAACGGGGCGGCACCGTCCACTGGGCCCGCGACGGCGCCGAGGCCAACGCGATCGTCACCCGCCTGGTCAAGGCGACCGGCAGCGACGAGGTCATCAAGGTCAAGTCGATGGCCACCCAGGAGATCGGCCTCAACGAGCACCTGGCCGACGAGGGCGTCACCGCCTGGGAGACGGACCTCGCCGAACTGATCGTGCAGCTCGGCCACGACCGGCCCTCGCACATCCTGGTCCCCGCGATCCACCGCAACCGCGACGAGATCCGCGACATCTTCCTGCGGGAGATCCCGGGCGTCGACCCGGACCTCGACTCCGTGCCCGAGCACCTGGCGGCCGCCGCCCGCGCGTACCTGCGGCACAAGTTCATGACGACCAAGGTCGCCGTGTCCGGCGCCAACTTCGGCATCGCCGAGACCGGCACGCTGTGCGTCGTGGAGTCCGAGGGCAACGGCCGGATGTGCCTGACCCTGCCCGAGACGCTGATCACCGTCATGGGAATCGAGAAGGTCCTGCCGCGCCACCAGGACCTGGAGGTCTTCCTCCAGTTGCTGCCGCGCTCCTCGACCGGAGAGCGGATGAACCCGTACACGTCGCTGTGGACGGGTGTGACCGAGGGCGACGGGCCGCAGGACTTCCATCTCGTCCTCCTCGACAACGGGCGCACCGCCGCCCTCGCCGACCGGACGGGCCGCGAGGCGCTCAACTGCATCCGCTGCTCGGCCTGTCTGAACGTGTGCCCGGTGTACGAGCGCGTCGGCGGGCACGCCTACGGATCGACGTATCCCGGACCGATCGGCGCGGTGCTCACCCCGCAGCTCGCCGGGATGCACGCCGCCGATGACGACCCGAACGCCTCGCTGCCGTACGCCTCCAGCCTCTGCGGCGCCTGCTTCGACGCCTGTCCCGTGAAGATCGACATCCCGTCGCTGCTGGTCGAGCTGCGCCACCAGAAGACCGAGCAGTCGCGGGGCGGCGGGGAGCGGCTGGCGATGAAGGCGGCCGCGGCCGTGATGAGGCGGCCGGCGCTCTACACCGCCGCGCAGAAGGCGGCCCGGCTCGGCCGGGTGGCCGCCGGACGGGACGGCACGATCCGGCGTCTTCCGCCGCCGTTCTCGGGCTGGAGCGACAGCCGGGACACACCCGCCCCGCCGAAGCAGACGTTCCGTGCCTGGTTCGCTTCGCGGGAGGGCGTCGAGGCCCTGCGCGAGGCGGCCCGCGAAGGCGAACAGCGGCGGCCGGCCGGCCGCGTCGAGCCGGAGGAGGACCAGTGACCGCACCGGCCACCGGGCCATCGGCCCGCGACATCGTGCTCGGCCGGGTCCGCGACGCGCTCGCGCTCGCGCCCCGCGGCGAGGTGACGGTGTCCCGGGACTACCGCACCGGCCGCACCCTGCCCGACGGGGAGCGCCTGGCGCTCTTCACCGACCGGCTGACCGACTACCGGGCACGGGTCCACCCCTGCACTGCCGACCGGACCGCCGAGGTCGTCGCGCGCGTTCTGCGCGAGCGGGGCGCCCGCGCGATCGGCGTCCCCGCGGGTCTCGACCCCGGCTGGCTGGCGGGGCACGACGGCGAGGTGCGCGTCGACTCCGCCGACGTGCCGGCGGCCGGACTGGACGCGCTGGACGGGGTGGTCACGGCGTCCGCCGGCGGCTGCGCGGAGACCGGCACCGTCTTCCTGGACGGTTCGCCGGACCAGGGCCGCCGGGCACTGTCCCTCGTACCGGACCTCCACGTCTGCGTGGTCGACCTCTCCACGGTGGAGGCGGGGGTCCCCGAGGCCCTCGCCCGGCTCGTGCCGGGACGGCCCACCACGCTGATCAGCGGCCCGTCGGCCACCTCCGACATCGAGCTGGAGCGTGTGGAGGGCGTCCACGGTCCGCGCGCCCTGGACGTGATCGTGCGTACCGACGTCTGAGACGTCCGATCGCGGGCGCGGCGAACAAGGGCCCGACGGCGGGCGCGGCGAACCGGGGCGTCCGATCGCGGGCGCGGCGAACCGGGGCATCCGATCGCGGGCGCGGCGGACCAGGGCGTCCGATCGCGGGCGCGGCGGACCGGGCGTCCGGCTAACGCAGCGGCTTGCGGGGCTCGTGCGGCTCCCGCCGGGCCCGGTCGGCCGCCGACGTGCCGTCGCGCCAGCCGTCGATGTCCGTCGCGCCGCGGACGCGGGTCCTCGTCGTCTCCGGGAACATGCGGTCCGCGTGGTCCGCGACCGCCACCTCGCGGGTGGACAGGACCGGGAGCAGGTCGGCGGTGACCTGCTCCTCGGCCACGGCCGTCAGATGCTCGCCCAGGCGGGAGGCGTACGCCGTCCAGAACGACTGCCGGAAGGTCTTCGTGCGCCTGCGCCCGCCCGCCCGCTGGGCGGACTCGGCCTTCGTCATGGCTCCGGCACCCTGGACGAGCAGCGAGGTGTAGAGCAGTTCGACCGCTTCGAGATCGCCCTCGAAGCCCACGACGGTGCTGAATCCGAAGGCGCTGTTCCAGACGGCGCGGCAGCGGTTCGCGGAGGCGACCGCGTCGAGCAGGACCGCCTTGGCCGTCTCGTACGGGGCGTCCACGCCGATGCGGCAGGCGGACGGCGCGTCCTTGCTGTGCGCGCCGTGGGCGAGGACGGCCTCGTCGATGCTGTGGCGGGCCATCAGCTCCTGCGCCTTCGCGGTGAGCGCCTCCGCCTCCTCCGGGTACTCCGTCGCCTCGGCCTTGGCCAGCAGGGCGCGGACCCGGGTGAGCATGCGCGGCTCGTGCGCGGAGGCCCTCGCCGTCAGGGGCGTGCCCGGCGGCGGGGCGACGGGCTCGATCCCGGGCAGACGCGCGAGCAGGCGGTACAGCTCCAGGAGGGAGGTCGCGTGCGTGAACCGGTCGGCCCGGTACGGCTCGTGGTCGGCGAGGTCGGCGAGCTGGGCCCGCCAGCGCGGTGCGAGCCGCTCGCCGTAGGTGCGCGACTCGGCGGTGACCAGGTCGGCGGCCAGGCGCTCGTGGGCGTCGTCGAGGTCGCGCCGGACCAGGCGGAGGACGTCGGCCGGCTGCCAGCCGCGCTCCCAGGCACGACGCAGCAACTCCTCGCCGCATCGGCGCAGTTCCGCGTCGGCGGACGGGTCGGCGGCGAGGAGGGAGGCGGCGGTGTCCAGCGATTCGTCGCCGTCCGCGTACAGCGCCGCCGCCAGCGCCTTCTCGACCGTGTTCACACACCCGATGGTGTCACGGGGCACGGGGTCGGCCGTCCACAGCCTGTGGACACCGCACCGCCGCGGGACCCGCGCGGGCTCGGGCCGGTGGTGGTCCCGCGCCTACGGGGCGATGTTCTGCTCCGCCCACACCACCTTGCCCGTGACCGTGCGGCACGAACCCCAGCGGCGGCAGAGCATGTTGATCAGCTGGAGGCCCCGCCCGCCCTCGTCGCTGAGGTCCGCGTGCTGGATCTGGGGCAGGTCGGGGCCGGTGTCGGAGACCTCCACGGTGAGGCGTTCGCCTCGCAGCAGCCGCAGCTGGCCGGGGCCGTTGCCGTAGCGCAGGGCGTTGCCGACCAGTTCGGAGACGACGAGTTCGCAGATGTCGGCGAGCTCCCCGAGGCCCCAGGAGGCGAGCTGGCCGGTGACGAGACCGCGGGCGACAGAGGCGGCCCGGCCGTCCTTCGGCAGCTCCCACACCCGCAGATCGGTGCGCGGGAACGAGGAGTCCGCGGCGACGAGGAGCACGGCCTCGTCGAACCGGACGGCGGTGGCCGGTGCGCGCTCCAGCAGGCCGCCCGCCTCCAGCTCCCCGGGGCCGAGACCCAGCGCCGAGGTGCGCAGCCGCTCCAGCTGGACGTCCATGTCCTGGGTCCGGGACTTGACGAGTCCGTCCGTGTACAGGACCAGCCGGCCGCCCTCCGGGACCTTCAGCCGCAGCGGGTCGTACGGGATCACTCCCGCGCCGAGCGGCGCGCCGGCCGGCACCTCCACGAAGGAGGCCGAGCCCGGCCCATCGAGCAGCAGGGGCGGCAGGTGTCCCGCGCTGGCCAGCGTGTAAGTGGAGTCGGCCGGGTCGTAGACCGCGCACAGGCAGGTGGCGACCTGTTCGTCCTCCAGGTCGCGGGTGGCCAGGTCGAGCCGGGCGAGGACCCGCTCCGGGGCCATGTCCAGGGTCATGAGCGTGCGGGCGACCGTCCGCAGCCGCCCCATCGTGGCGGCGGCCGGCAGGCCGTGTCCCATGACGTCGCCGACCATGAGTGCCGTGCGCCCGCTGGGCAGGGCCATGACGTCGTACCAGTCGCCGCCCACGCCGTGGCCGGCGTCGGAGGGCGCGTACTCGGCGTGCACCCGCAGGCCGGGGGTGACCGGGGTCGCGCGCGGCAGGAGGCTGCGCTGCAGGGAGACGACGTGCTCGCGCTCGCGTCCGTAGAGTCGGGCGTTGTCGATGAAGACGGCGGCCTTGGAGGCGAGCTGTTCCGCCAGGGCGAGGTCCGTCGAGGAGAACGGCGGCGTGCCGGGTCCGCGGACGAAGTCGGCGGTGCCGAGCAGCACCCCCCGGGCGATCAGGGGCACGGCCAGGTAGCTGTGGACTCCCGCGGCGCGCATCTTGACGGCCGCGCTCGCGGTGGGCGCGACGCGCGCGTAGTCGTCGTCGTTCATCCGGCTCAGAAGGACCGGCTTGCCCTGCCGGAGGCAGTACCGGTGGAGCAGCGTCTCGTGCGGCAACTCGTCGTGGACGAAGGTCTCTCCCACCGGTGTCGGTTCCAGGGAGGAGAGCTCCTCGATGGCGCACAGCGCCGTGGCCCGCATGGCGGGGATGCCCGTGCGGGTCCGCCTGCTGCCCTCGTCCCCGCTCAGGACGCTCTCGAGGATGTCGACGGCGGCCCCGTCGGCGAAGCGGGGCACGGTGAACTCGGCGAGTTCCTGTGCCGTGCGTTCCAGGTCCAGGGTCGTACCGATCCTGGACGTGGCGGAGTTCAGCCAGGCTAGCCTGCTGCGGGTGGTGAACTGGTCGGGCGGTACGAGTCCCCTGCCCCGGCGGAATCGCGGGCCCGCACTGCCGTAACGGTGGGCCGATGCGCCGCTCCCGGACGAGATCCGGCTGGTCAGGCGCCGTTTGCGGCTGCCGCCGTTCACCGTTTCGGCCTCCCGTCGCCTTCGCCCGCACTCGGTCCACAGTGTGCCCTGTCACAGGCCGCCACGCTTGCCGGACGGCGGGGCCGCCGGCCGCGGTCGTCAGAGTACGGCGAAGGGGCCGATTCCGGCAGCGGGGCGGCAGAACCGGCCCGCGGCCGCGGGGCATCGGGCGTCAGCCGGTACGCAGGCTCTTCCTGGCCAGTTCGTACGCGGGGAGCATCTGCTCGTGCTCCTGGGTGTCGAGTCCCCCGAGGTCCACGACCACGACGCCCTCGGGCGTCGCCACGGCGAAGGCGCGCTCCTTCTTCGGTTCACCGATGAGCTCGTCGGTGTTGACGTACGTGACCTCGACGGCGTCCAGCTCGCCCGCCTTCGTGGCGGTGTACGCCTCCTTCTCGCGGCTCTTGGCCGCGTCCGCGACGAACGCCCGCAGCGCCTGACGGATGTCGTCGCCCGCCGTGCCGCCCGCCCAGACGCGGATGAAGCCGATGTTCCCCGCGGGCTTCGCGTCGATCTCGCAGACCAGCGTGACGGTGCCCTGCCGCAGAAGAGCGCCGAACTCGTCGTCCGCGCCGCCGCTGTCGACCGCCTCGGGCTGCCAGTCGGCCGCGACGTCGAAGGTGACGGGCATCGGGCACGCCGAGCCGGGGCCGCCGATGGTGTCCCCCTTCTTCACGGAGCCCGCGGCGGCGGGAGTCGCCGTGGCGTCCGCCGTGCTGCTGGCCCCGGCCCCGGCGTCCGCCGCCGGCTCCGGCGAGCAGCCGGTCACCGCGCCCAGCACCAGGACGGCCGTCGCCGCCTTGACGGCCGCGCCGCGCGCACGCCCTTGCGTCACTTCTCGCACCGGAGGATCCCCACCCTGTGAATGTGCTCGCGGCCGGACCGGCCGCGTAGTAGGGATCAATCGTACGGAGGCGACGACCGGAGCCGAGGGGCGGACCGCGCATGGGCGTGAACAAGGACCGGATGCTGGCGGGCGAGTGGTACCTGCCCGACGATCCCGAGCTGGCCGAGGACACCGAGCGGCGCTTCGCGCTGTGCGCGGCGTACAACGCGGGCGGTGGCGCGGCACCCGCGGACCGGGAGCGGATCCTCGCCGAACTGCTCGGCGGCCTGGGCCGGCAGGTGCGCATCCGGCCGCCGTTCCACTGCGACTACGGCTACAACATCCGCATCGGGGACCGGACGTTCGTCAACTTCAACGCGGTCTTCCTGGACGCCGCCCCCATCACGATCGGCGCCGACGTGCAGATCGGCCCGAACGTCCAGCTCCTCACGCCCACCCACGAGCTGGACACCGAACGCCGCCGCGCCGGCTGGGAGCGGGCGGACCCGGTGGCCGTCGGCGACAACGTCTGGCTGGGCGGCGGGGTGATCGTCTGCCCCGGGGCGACGATCGGCGAGAACACCGTGGTCGGCGCGGGATCCGTCGTCACCGGGGACCTGCCAGCCGGGGTGCTCGCGGTCGGCAGCCCGGCCCGCGTCGTGCGCCGCCTCAGCGGCTGACGGCGGCGGAACGGCGCGTTGTCCGACCCTGCTGCCACACTCGAACCCGTGAGCGAGCGGTGGGCCGTGGCGGCGGACGGGGACGGGGCACGGCTCGTCCCCCTCGGCCCCGACGGCCTGCCCGCGGGACCGGTCGTCACCGAGCCCGACCTCGTCGAGGCGGTCCGCTCCCGGCCCGGCGTGGGCCGGTGGGTGTGGCGGTCCACCGCGGAGGTCTATCCCCGCCTGCTCGCGGCGGGCGTCAGGGTCGACCGGTGCTACGACATCGAGGACGCGGAGCTGCTGCTGCTCGGCCACGAGGGGCGGCTGGGCGAGCCGCGCTCGGCAACGGCCGCGTGGGCGCGCCTGCGGAACGCGCCCGTGCCGCCCGATCCCCCGTCGCGCGCGGCCGTGCCGGGCTCGCAGACCCCGCTGTTCGAGCCGCAGCCGGCGCCGCTGCCGCTGGAGGCTCTGCTGGAGGTCTACGCCGGGCAGCTCGGACGGCACGACGCCGCCGAACACCCGGGGCGGATGCGGCTGCTGACAGCCGCCGAGTCGGCGGGGATGCTGGTGGCCGCCGAGATGCACCGGGCGGGCCTGCCGTGGCGGGCCGATGTGCACCGCGAGGTCCTGCACGAACTGCTCGGCGAGCGGTACGCGGGCGGCGGCGAGCCGCGCCGCCTCGCGGAGCTGGCTGACGAGGTCTCGGCGGCGTTCGGACGGCGGGTGCGGCCGGATCTGCCGGCTGACGTGGTGAAGGCGTTCGCGGGGGCCGGGATCAGGGTGAGGTCGACCCGCCGCTGGGAGCTGGCGGGGATCGACCATCCGGCGGTCGATCCGCTGATCCGGTACAAGAGGCTGTACCGCATCTGGACCGCGCACGGCTGGGGCTGGCTGCAGGACTGGGTGCGCGACGGGCGGTTCCGGCCGGAGTACCAGCCCGGCGGCACCGTGTCGGGGCGGTGGACGACCAACGGCGGCGGGGCGCTGCAGATCCCCAAGGTGATCCGGCGGGCGGTGGTCGCGGACGAGGGCTGGCGGCTGGTGGTGGCCGACGCGGACCAGATGGAGCCGCGGGTGCTGGCGGCGATCTCCCGTGACCGGGGGCTGATGGAGGTCGCCGGTCACGACGGCGACCTGTACACCGCGCTGTCCGACCGCGCGTTCTCCGGCGACCGCGCGCACGCGAAACTCGCGCTGCTCGGCGCGATCTACGGACAGACGTCGGGTGACGGCATGAAGAACCTGGCGGCCCTGCGGCGCCGGTTCCCGCGGGCCGTGGCGTATGTGGACGAGGCGGCGAAGGCGGGAGAGGAGGGCCGCCGCGTCCGCACCTGGCTCGGCCGGACGAGCCCGGGGGCCGAGGAGAGCGGGTCGGACGAGGCGGGCATCCCCCAGGAGGACGACGAGGAGCGCGGCCGCCCCTCCTCCTCCGACGCCCGCGCGAGGGGCCGCTTCACGAGGAACTTCGTGGTGCAGGGCAGCGCCGCGGACTGGGCCCTGCTGATGCTGGCGGCGCTGCGGCGGTCGACGGCGGGGATGCGGGCGGAGCTGGTGTTCTTCCAGCACGACGAGGTGATCGTGCACTGCCCGCTGGAGGAGACGGAAGCGGTGACCCGAGCGATCCGCGAGGCCGGCGCGCTCGCGGGCCGGATCGCCTTCGGCGACACACCGGTGCGGTTCCCGTTCACGGTGGCGGTGGTGGAGCGCTACGCGGACGCGAAGTAGACGGCGCCGTACCGACGGACCGGGCCAATCCCAGCCCCGCGGGACCGCCGCACCGACGGACCGGGCCAATTCCAGCCCCGCCGGCGATTGAGGCGCGGGGCCCGGGGCAAAGCCCCGGCGACCCGGCCGAGGTCGCGGACCCGGCCACCCCCCGGCGCCACGGCCACGCCCGCGGACATGTCCTCAACCGCCGGGCTGGAACGCGCGCCCCGCAGACACGCAGCGCCGACGGACCGGGCCAACCCAGCCCGGCAGGACGGCCGCGCCGACGGACCGGGCCAATTCCAGCCCCGCCGGCGATTGAGGCGCGGGGTCCGGGGCAGAGCCCCGGCGACCCGGCCGAACTCGCGGACCCGGCCACCCCCCGGCGCCACGGCCACGCCCCGCGGACATGGCCTCGAACGCCGGCCCCGCCGACAACGCGTCACGGGCGCAGAAACACCTTGCCCGTCGTACGGCGCCCGCGCAGGTCCTCGAAGGCGCGGCGGGCCTCGCCGAGCGCGTACGGCGGCGACGTCACCGGCGTCAGGCGGCCCTGCGACACCAGGCGCAGCATCTCCGCCAGCGGACCCGACACCGCCCCCGGCCGCGCCAGCGTCGGGCGGAGCCAGAAGCCGACCACCGCCGCGTTCAGTCGCAGCAGCCTCGCCGGGTCCACGGGCGGCAGCCCCTCCCTCCGCGCGTCCCCGTACGTCACCAGTCGGCCGAAGTCCGCGAGCGACGACAGCGCCTGCGCGAACAGTTCCCCGCCCGTCGCGTCCAGGATCACGTCCGCACGCTCCGCGAGCGGGTACTGGGCCACCGCGTCCGCCCCCAGCTTCAGGGCGAGTTCACGCTTCTCGGGTGTCGACGCCTGGGCCAGGACCCGGCCGGCGCCGAAGATCCCGGCCAGCTGTACGGCGAGACTGCCCACGCCCCCGCCCGCCGCGTGCACGACCACCGTCTCCCCCGGCTGGATGCGGGCGGCCGACCTCAGCAGGTGCCAGGCGGTCAGGCCCTGCATCAGCAGGGCCAGCGCCTGTCCCGCGTCGAGGTCGTCCGGTATCGCGACGACGGCCGCCTCCTTGGCGACGGCCAGCTCGGCGTACCCGTTCGCCACCCGGGCGAGCACCCGGCGCCCGTCCTCGGTGCGGCCGACGATCTCGCTGCCCGGTATGCGCGGCAGCGATTCCGCTACGGCGTAGGAGCCGTCGACGACGAGGGTGTCGGCGTAGTTCACGCCGGCCGCCTCCACCGTGAGCAACAGCTCGCCCGGCCCCGGTACGGGATCGGGCACCTTGACGGCCTCCAGCACCTCGGGACCGCCGAATCGGCTGAACTGGATCGCACGCACTCTCGATTCCCACCCTTCTGTCCGGTGCGCCCGTCCACGGATGGAGTACGGGCACGTATAAACAACCGACTAAACGGTTTCTTTCTTCATGTGAACCTGCGGAGATGACAATGTCTGGGCCTCCAGGGGGCTCCCACCTCCCGGTTCGGGGTAGTTTCAGCAGCCAATGAGAGCGAAAACCGGTCGGACCCCGCACACCAAGGGCCAGTAAAGAAACCGCATGGTAGGTTTCTGTGGTGGGAGATGTCCCTCGTATTGCGGATCGCGAGGAAGGGGTGGCGGCGGTGGCCAAGCAGGAGCGGGCGGAACAGACCAGACGGTCCCTCATCCGCGCGGCGGCCCTGACCTTCGACGACGTCGGCTACGAGCGCTCCTCCCTCACCCGGATCAGCGAGGCCGCCGGTGTGTCCAAGGGCGCGCTGTCGTTCCACTTCGCCTCCAAGGACGAACTCGCGGACGCCGTCCAGGAGTCCGCCCACCTCGCCGCCCGGACCGTCGTCGACGCCGTCCGCCGCCGCCCCGGCCCGGCACTGCAGTCCGTCATCGACATCACGCACGAGCTCGCCGCCCTGCTGGAGCGGGACCCCGTGGCGCGGGCGGGAGCCCGCCTGGCCCGGGAGCGCCCCGCGAGCACCGAGCTCCCGCACCACTGGAACGCGGCGTGGGCGGAGGCCGTACGCCGGCTGCTGCGCCACGCCCGGACCGACGGGTCCCTGATCCCTGGTGCGAACGTCCACACGGTCGCCGTCCTCGTGGCGTACCTGATGTCAGGTCTGGAGACGACCGTGCGCGACCACGGCGTCCTGGCCGAACTGGTACCGCCGCAGGGTGCCGACGATCCCCCCGAGCCGCCCCGCGCGTGGCTCAGCCGGATCTGGGAGCTCGTGCTGCCCGAGGTGGCGGCCGTGGGGCATCTGCCGGTGCTGATGGCGCACGGCTCCCGCCCCTGCGGGGACGAGGACGGCGCGCTGTGCCCGCTGGGACCGCGCGCGGCGGAGCCCTGACGCCCCACCGCAGCCCCTCCCCTGCCGGGATGCCGAGACGGCGGCCGCCGGCCCCTCTCAGAGCCGTGAGCCGCCCGTGGCGTCGATGTACTGCCCGGTGACCCAGCGGGAGTCCTCGGACGCCAGGAAGCCCACGACGTCCGCGATGTCGGCCGGCTGCCCGATGCGGCCGAAGGCGGAGAAGCTCTCCAGGAAGGCGGCCCCCTCCGGGGTCGAGCGCAGGGGCGCGTTCATGTCCGTCTCGACGAAGCCCGGCGCCACCGTGTTCACGGTGATCCCGCGTCCGGCGAGCTCCTTGGCCAGCGCCAGCGTGAAGGTGTCCACGGCTCCCTTGGTCATCGAGTACGCGATGGCGTCGGGGAACGCCATGCGGGTCACGCCCGACGAGATGTTGACCACGCGCCCGCCGTCGCGCAGCAGCCCGAGCCCCCGCTGGACCAGGAAGAACGGCGCCTTGACGTTCACCGCGAACAGCAGGTCGAAGTCGCCCTCGGACACCTCGTCGATCCGGGCCGTCGGCCCGATCGCGGCGTTGTTGACCAGCACGTCGAGTCCCGGCTCGGCTCCCTGCGCCGCCATGCCCTCGCCGAACCCCTCGTAGAGCTCGGCCACACCGTCGCCGGCGGCGAGATCGGCTCGTACGGCGAAGGCCCGCCCGCCCTCCGCGGCGATCGACTCGACCGTCTCCTTGGCGGCCGCGTCGTTGCTCCCGTAGTGGACGGCGACGAGGAATCCGTCCCTCGCCAGCCGCTGCGCTATGCCGCGGCCGATCCCCCTGCTCGCTCCCGTGACCAGCGCCGCCCTTGCACCCGAAGCAGTCATGCGACCGCCCTCCCCTTCGAAGTGATCGATGTCGCGCGTGATGGTGTGGCGGCCCTCCGGTGGGCGTGAACCCGCCGGAAGGCCCGGCCGCGAGGCCTAGGCCCTCGCCCCCGCAGCGAGGGCCGCGCCCTCCTCGCCGTCCCCCTGGAACAGTCCGTTCTCGACGGCCTGGGCGGTCACCCGGGCACCGCGGTCGGGCCTGGTGTCCAGCCGGCCGAGGATCCCGGGGACGGCGATGGCGGGCAGCATGTGGTCGTACATCAGGCCCACCTGGCGCTCCAGACACGAGATGTCCGACGACGCCTGCGAGGTGAGCGACAGGCCGGTGAAGGCACCGACGAGGATCCCGGCCGTCTCCTCGGGCAGCACGTGCGGAAGCAGTTCGCCCTGCGCCTTGGCCTGGCTGAGCAGGCTCGCGATCAGTTCGGTCCACTCGCTGTACGGGGCGCCGAAGTGGTCCCGCGAGCTCTGGTCGGCGGCGAGGCGCGCGGCGGCGCGCAGGACGACCTCACGGGGCAGCCGGTAGGCCAGCACCATGCTGACGTCCACGACCTCCTGGAGCTTGGACGGCTGCTCGGGGACGCCCTCGGTGGTCACCGCGTAGGCGAGGACCCCTCTGGCCAGGTCTTCCTTGGACGAGAAGTGGAAGTACAGCGCGCCTTTCGTCACATCGGCGCGGGCCAGGATGTCCGCGATGGTCGCGGCCTCGTAGCCCCGCTCCGCGAAGACGGTGGCGGCTGCCTCAAGGATGGTCGCGCGAGTCCTGGTCGCGCGTTCCTGACGTGCCATCAGGCCTCCTCTCACTCCCCGTTCGCTTTCAAGTTCTTCTTGAGTTTGCCGCGGATCGATTGACAAAACAAACCGGGCAGTCCGTATCTTAGCAGGGGAACGGACAGCCGTTCTCACGTAGAAGGTCTACGAGCCTGGGGGGTTCTATGTCTCAGATGTCCATCCATGCCCGAAAAAGGACCACGCGCAAGATCCGCCGGTCGGTTTCGTCGCCGACCTCCGCGGTGGTCTCCACGGTCGGCACCCGGCCGAGCGGACCGATCACTCCGAAGTTCGTGCACCGCGTCGCCGAGGACGACATCCTGATCACCTCGTGGACGCGACTGGGCGAGGACCGATTCCACCTCTCCGCCGACTGGACGGTGGCCCACGGCTTCTTCGCTCCGGCACCGAGGGCACGGCACAACGAGATGCTCGTGGCGCAGACCATCCGTCAGGCCGGTCTGCTGCTGGCGCACGCGGGGTTCGAGACCCCCACCGCCGACCAGTACCTCATGAACAAGCTCCAGTACTCCTCGGATCCGGCCTACCCCACGGTGGACCGGACCATGGACGCCGTCGAGATCGACGTCCGGTGCGTCCCCTCCGGACGCCGCAGCCTGGACATGCACTTCGTGTTCTCGCACGAGGGCACGATCTTCGTGACCTGCAGCGCCGCGTTCAGCTGGGTGCCGGCGAACGTGTACGGACGGCTGCGTGGAGCGTACGCCTCCGCCCGGCCCGCCGGTGCCCCGGCCCCCGTCGCTCCGGCTCTCGTGGGCCGGCGCGCCGAGGACGAGGTGACGCTCGCCCCCACCGACACGGCCAGCCGGTGGGAACTGCGCGGGGACACCGGGCACCTGGCCCTGCTGGACCACCCGGTCGACCACGTGCCGGGTCTGGTCCTCGTCGAGGCCGCCCACCAGGCGGCGTTCGCCCATGCGGGGCCCGACGGCTTCGTGCCGACGTCGACCTCCATCGTGCCCATGAAGTACGTGGAGTTCGACAGTCCCTGCTGGATCGAGGCGCGCGACGTACAGGGCGCGCTCCCCGGCAGCAGGGCGATCGAGGTGACCGGGATCCAGCACGGTGAGCTCACCTTCCGCTGCGTCCTCACGTCCTGCGTCAACTGGCCGCCCGCCGTGGGCGAGTGGTAGGAGCGCACGACCCGTCGGTCAGGTGCGTGACCGACCGCAAGGAGGAGGCCCTGTCCGGGGTATGGACAGGGCCTCCGGCCTGTGGAGCGACGCCCGTCAGCCTCGGATGACGGTCTTGGTGCGCATCAGGAACTCGCCCAGGTAGCCGTCGTGCGGCACGCTGCGGTCCATCCAGTGGGTCGGGTGGTCCCCCAGGTGGACGTTGCAGATGCTCGGGTCCTCCACCAGCGCGTCGATGAGGCCGGCGTGCGCCTCCTCGTCCCCGGTGATCACGCCGAGCACGAGGGTCTCGCGCAGCGGTGCGATGCCGTCGGCGGGGCGCCACGGCGCCACCCACACGCAGGGGAAGGGAAGTTCGACGCGGTGCTGACCGCCGTCGGTGCCGGTGAGTTCGTGCACGGCGGGCCGCAGCACCGCACTGCCGTCCGGCAGTTCCTCGACGACACCGTCCCCGCCGAGGTGCGCGGTGGTCCCGGCGGCCTGGGCCAGCAGGTAGCGCTCGAGGTTCCGCGCGGTCTCAGCCGGCTGGACGGGCAGGACGGCCTTCTCGTCCTCGGGCGGCAGCGACGGCAGCGCGGCCAGCCGCTCGGCGATCGCCGCGGCCAGCGGTGCCGGATCGCCCTCGACGAACACGGCGGTCGTGTTGACGCACTTGACGCCGCCGTGGTGGGCCACCGAGTCCACGATCGTGTCCAGGTGCTCGCGCCAGTCGGCGTCCGCGGTGACGAGGATCTTGGAACGTCCGGGACCCTGGGCGAGCACCGTCGTGTCGGCCGCGTACTTCTGGACCACGTCGTCGCCGCCGTAGCTGATGCTCAGGTCGGCGCCGGCCATGACCTCGTCCGCGACCGCGTGGTCCGTGGGCAGCAGGACGACCTGGTCGTCGCCGAAGCCCGCGGCCCGCAGCGCGAGCACCAGCCGGTGGGGGGTGAACGGCTCTCGGCGCGAGGGCCGTACGGCGACCCGGTAGCCGAGGGCCAGTGCCTCCAGCCACAGGGCGTGCGGCGCCGGGTGATTGCCCGCCGCGTTGACGGCGAGGACCTCGCCGCGCCGCGTCCACACCGCACGGCCCGTGCGGGTCAGCGGGTGCCGCCAGTCGGAGACGGCGCCCGTGGGCCGCGCGTTGTACGACGGGGTCAGCACCCGCTCGGCGGAGTCGGCGATCTCGTCGGCCGCCGACCGCACCGCCTGCAGGGGCACACCACAGATCCGCGAGACGGTCCGCTCGTACTGCCCGTACGACAGGCCGCCGACCTCCTCCTCGCGGAAGATGCGGCCCGCGCGGGAGAGGGCGGCGAGCCGCTGCTCCTGCGGCAGCGGACGCGCCTTGCGCAGCGCGACCATGGCGCGGCCGACGAACAGCGCGGGGACGAGGCTCAGTTCGGCGGTGGGGGCGCCTGCCACGTCGGGGATGGTGAGCCGCTTGCGGGACCGGTAGGACCCGTTCGGGCCGAGCGCGTCCAGGGCGACCGGTTCGGCGGTCATCAGTAGACCCCCTCGATGACCTTCTCGTCGTCGAACTCGCGCACCGGTGCGATGTCCGCGACCGAGTCGCCGACCTGGCCCTCCAGCGGGCGGATACGGGTGGCGAAGTCCCGCTCCAGGTTGTTCGGCAGGAACAGGCTCTTGCCGACGTAGTTCATGACGACCCGGCCCCGCTCGCCGTACTCGACGGGCTTGCGGGCCTCCAGGTCGATCACGTTGTAGGTCATGTACGGCGAGAACGGGTCGTAGACGCACGGCTCGTCGTCGCTCAGACCGGGGCGCTCGCTGACGTGGCCGAGGGTCATCGTGTTGCCGAAGCCGCTGTAGAGGGGGATGCCCGGGTACAGCTCGGTGCGGTACAGATGACGGGTGTCGGGGTCGAGCTGGGTGCCGACCCACATGATCGCCTTGACCTTCTTGCGGATCAGCTCGACGAGGTCGTCGCGCCGGCTCAGCCGCTCCAGCACCGGCGGCGTCAGCATCAGGACGCCGATGTCCTGGGAGACCAGGGCGTGGGAGAGCTGGTCGACCAGGTGGTCGGTGTAGAGGTCGGCCTCGGTCTCGGCGCCCCGGGCGATGATCTTCTTCACCCAGCGCGGGTCCACGTCGATCGTGAACGACAGGCCGCCTCGGGCCGCCACCAGCTGCTGGAAGGTCGCGCCGACCATGTGCGGACCGGACGGGATGGACAGCAGCCAGTTCACGTCGCGCGGCACGCCGTGGGCGTCGAGCTGCGCGTTGCTGTGCGCGATCAGCATCTCCAGCCACTCCTGGAGCATGACCACGCGCTTCGGCGCGCCTGTCGTGCCGCCGCTGTCGAAGACACCGACGACCTTCGGGCGGGGGCCGTAGCCCCGGGGGATCAGGTCCTCCGCGCGGACGTCGCGCAGCGAGTTCGCCACGTTGGGGAACAGCTTGAGGTCGTCGAACCCGCGCACATCGGCAATGGGGTCGAACTCCAGCTTCTGCGCCTGTGCGAGCCAGAACGGCGAGCCGGTTTCCGGCGAGAAATGCCAGCGGAGCGCCGCGCGGAGGAATTCGTCCGGGTCCGGCGTGACGCCGTACGGCAGCTCGAGAATGGGATCGATGGCGGACACCGATGCGCTCCCTTCGGGAAACAGCAAGAGCAAGAACAAGTCAGCTTGTCCACATCATTCAAGTGCCCGCGCATCGACCCCGCAAAGGCGGCCGATTTACTCTGTCATGTGACCGGCGAATTGAATTGAATGAGCGTCATCATGCCTGCGCCGAAAGGGAAACGGAATCGAGGACCCCGTCCGCCCAGTCCGCGGTGTAGGCGCGGAAGTCCGGGAAGCCGCCCTGCTGCGGGTCGGCCGTCCAGCGGAAGTCGGCGCCGGGGTTGTGCACGTCGAGGCCGTCCGCCGTGAACAGGTGCGGGCTGCCCTGGACCCGCGGACCGCGCGCCACCTCCCAGTCGCGGTACACCGCGGCACGCCCCTCGCCCCGCGCGACGGCCGAGGCGAGGGCCTCCTCGTCGACGAGCGGGCACGCGGCGGCGACGGCGAGTATCTCGGCCGTCAGGCTGATGCAGCGGCCCTCGCCGTAGAAGGCGTGCCGCAGTGCGGTGTCGAGCTGGTCGGACGCGCGCAGCCCGCCGACGGCCGGGTCCTTGGCCGCCTGGACGGCCTCCATCGCCGGCAGGGTCGTCACCGGGTAGGTGTACTCGGGCGAGGTCCACAGGCGCCAGCCCAGCGCGGGCACCTTGGCGCCGATCGCGACCACCTCGGCGTCGATGATCGGCTTCGGCGTGGACTGGCTGTTGAACAGCTCCAGCGGGAAGACGCGGTGGTCCACGACGAGTTCGGTGCCGCGCCGCTCGGCGGCCGCGTGCAGCGTGTGCAGGGCCAGCGTGGCCCAGGGGCAGCCGATGTCCGACCACACGGTCACGGTGCGGGCGTCGGAGGAGAAGAGCGAGTCGTCCGCCGTCACGGGCAGGGTCCGAGTGTCGGCCAAGGGGTTCATCAGGGGTCCTCTTTCCTGGAGTCCGGGCCGTGCCCAGAGGCCGGGGAGAACCACCGCCGCCGGCCGTGGCGCGGCACCGTCAGTGTGACCGGCGGCACGCCGCGGTGCGCAGCGCGCGCGGGGACTTCGTCACTTTCCGAGCCAACAGGCAGGAGGGGCCCGCCGGGTGTCCGGCGGGCCCCTCTCACCTACGGACGTCGCGGCTCACCGCGCGGCGCGCTCCGTGTCCCGGCGGGCGACCCGCTCCGCGTGCGTCGGCCCGGCCGGCACATCGGCGGCGCGGCCCGACGCGAACTCCTTGCGGAGCACCGGCAGGACCTCCTCGCCGAACAGGTCGAGCTGTTCCAGCGCGGTTTTCAGCGGAATCGCATGCGCGTCGACGATGAACAGCTGCCGCTGGTAGTCGCCGAACGTCTCCCGGAATCCCAGCGTCTTGTCGATGACCTCCTGCGGGGAGCCGACGCTCAGCGGTGTCTGCTCCATGAAATCTTCCAGACGGGCGCCGCCGTACAGCGGGGCGTTGTCGAAGTAGGGGCGGAATTCCCGGACCGCGTCCTGGGAATTCCGGCGCAGGAAGAACTGGCCGCCGAGGCCGACGATCGCCTGCTCGGGCGCGCCGTGCCCGTGGTGCGCGTAACGCTCCCGGTAGAGGTTGACCAGCCGGACGAAATGGTCCTTCGGCCAGAAGATGTGGTTCGCGAAGAAGCCGTCGCCGTAGTACGCGGCCTGTTCGGCGATCTCCGGGGAACGGATGGAGCCGTGCCAGACGAACGGCGGCACCCCGTCCAGCGGCCGGGGCGTCGCCGTGAAGCTCTGCAGCGGTGTACGGAACCGGCCCTCCCAGTCCACCGTCTCCTCGCGCCACAGCCGGTGCAGCAGCGCGTAGTTCTCGACGGCGAGCGGGATGCCCTGCCGGATGTCCTTGCCGAACCAGGGGTACACGGGGGCCGTGTTGCCGCGCCCCATCATCAGGTCGACCCGGCCGTCCGCGAGGTGCTGGAGCATCGCGTAGTCCTCGGCGATCTTCACCGGGTCGTTGGTGGTGATCAGAGTGGTGGCCGTGGACAGGATGATCCGCCGCGTCCGCGCGGCGATGTGGCCGAGCAGCGTCGTCGGGGACGACGGCACGAACGGCGGGTTGTGGTGCTCGCCGGTGGCGAACACGTCCAGGCCGATCTCCTCCGCCTTCTCGGCGAGCGCGACCATCGCCTTGATGCGCTCGTGCTCGCCGGGCGTGCGGCCGGTGTGCGGATCCCTGCCCACGTCCCCGATGCTGAATATGCCGAACTGCATGCTGTCCATCCCATCTCCGCCCGGACTCACTCCGAGATGCCGCCGCTCCCGGCGGCCGGTTCCTGCGGCTTCCCGGACCGGCCGGGGCCGCATGCGCCCGTCCGCCGGCCCGTACGGTGGCCTCCCGCCGGTACGCGTACCGGCGGGAGGAAGGGCTCGCCGCCCTTCCTCCGCCGCCTGCCTCACGGCGCCCAGTGTTCCCTCGCGGGCCCCCGCGCCGAACCGCCGTCCTGATACTCCGTCAGGTCCCTCGGCGCCTCTCGCTCTCGGCCGGCGTCAGCGGACCGCGAGCGCGTCGAGGTACGAACCGACGTTGCGGCGGGTCTCGGTGACGCTGTCGCCGCCGAACTTCTCGACGACGGCGTCCGCGAGCACCAGCGCGACCATCGCCTCGGCGACGATCCCGGCGGCGGGCACCGCGCACACGTCGGAGCGCTGGTGGTGCGCCTGCGCCGGCTCACCGGTGCGGACGTCGAACGTGGCAAGCGCACGCGGCACGGTCGCGATCGGCTTCATCGCCGCCCGCACCCGCAGCACCTCGCCCGTCGACATGCCGCCCTCCGTGCCCCCCGAACGGCCCGACGTGCGCCGCACGCCCTGCTCGGTGGCCACGATCTCGTCGTGCGCCTTGGAGCCGGGCACCCGGGCCAGCTCGAACCCGTCGCCCACCTCGACGCCCTTGATCGCCTGCACGCCCATCAGCGCGGCGGCCAGCCGGGCGTCCAGGCGCCGGTCCCAGTGGACATGGCTGCCCAGGCCGACCGGCACCCCGTACGCCAGCACCTCCACGACGCCGCCGAGCGTGTCGCCGTCCTTGTGGGCCTGGTCGATCTCGGCGACCATCGCCCCGCTCCCGGCCGCGTCCAGGCAGCGCACCGGGTCGGCGTCCAGCCGCTCCACGTCCCCGGGGACCGGCAGCAGCCCGGACGGGGTCCGCGCCGCCCCCAGCTCGACGACATGGGACAGGATCTCGATCCCGGCCGTCTCGGCGAGGAACGCGCGGGCGACCGCGCCGAGCGCGACGCGCGCCGCGGTCTCGCGGGCACTCGCCCGCTCCAGCACCGGGCGGGCGTCGTCGAAGCCGTACTTCTGCATGCCGGCCAGGTCGGCGTGACCGGGCCGCGGCCGGGTCAGCGGGGCGTTGCGGGCCAGATCCGCCAGGATCTCCGGATCGACCGGGTCCGCCGACATCACCTGTTCCCACTTGGGCCACTCGGTGTTGCCGACCATGACGGCGACGGGCCCGCCCTGGGTCAGGCCGTGCCGGACGCCGCCGAGGAAGGTCACCTCGTCCCGCTCGAACTTCATCCGCGCGCCGCGTCCGTACCCGAGGCGCCGCCGCGCCAGGGCGTCCGCCACCACGTCCGTGGTGACCGGCACACCGGCGGGCAGCCCCTCCAGCGTCGCGACCAGCGCCGGGCCGTGCGACTCACCCGCGGTGAGCCAGCGCAGACCACCCATGATCAGACCAGTCCGGCGGGCACGGGCAGGGCGACGTGGCCGGCGACGCCGACCTTGCTGCCGTGCAGCCAGGCGACCTTGTCGTACATGTCCTCGGCGCTCAGGGAGGCCAGCATCGCGTTGCGCTCCTTGGCCGCCTCGCCCGCCGGGTGGTACAGCTGCCGGCCCATCTCGCGCGCGACGAGCTGGGTCGCGGCCGTGCGCTCGCGGCGCTCGGCGTTGAACTTCTGGAAGTTCACCTCGAACTCGGACTCCTCGGTGCCGATCAGCTCGCCGAGCACCACCGCGTCCTCGACCGCCTGGCAGGCGCCCTGGGCCGCGTACTGGAGCATCGGGTGGGCGGCGTCGCCCACGAGGACGACCCGGCCGTCGGCCCAGGTGTCGACCGGGTCTCGGTCGCACAGGACCCAGCTGCGCCAGTCCTCGCCGAGGTTCAGCAGGCGCCGCGCGGTGTCGCCCAGCTCGGGGAACTCGCCGAGCACATGGTCCTTGGCCACCGGCTCGCCGAGGACGGCCTTCGTGGCGCCGTCGTCGCGGGTGGCGGCCAGGTTGAGGAACTTGCCCTCGCCGATGGGGTAGTGGACGAAGTGCCACTTGGGCCCGGCCCACAGCGTGACCGTGTTCCAGCGCAGCTCCTCGGGGACCTGCTCCATCGGGATCACCGAGCGGTAGATCGTGTGCCCGGACACGCGCGGGAAGCCGTCGCCGACGAGCTTCTTGCGGACATAGGAGTTGATGCCGTCGGCGCCGATGAGCGCCGCACCGGTGACCTCCTCGCCGGAGGTGAGGCGCACGGTGACGGCGCCGTCGGTCTGCTCGTAGGTCACCACCGACGCGTCGGTGCGCAGCTCGATGGTGTCGACGGCGCGGCACGCCTCCAGCAGGGGCGCGTAGAGGTCGATGCGGTGGACGACGGCGTACGGGTTGCCGAACCGGCGGCGGTAGTCGCCGGTGAGCGGCATGGTGGCGACCTTCTCGCCCGTGGTGCCGTCCATGAAGCGCAGTTCGTCGATGTGCACGGCGCGGGCGCGGACCTCGTCGCCGACGCCCAGCTGGTCGAGGGCCTGGAAGGCGTTCGGGCCGAGCTGGATGCCGGCGCCGATCTCGGTGAAGGTGTCGCGGGCCTCCAGGACGGTGACCCGGTGGCCGCGACGGGAGATGCTCAGGGCCGCCGCCAGACCGCCGATCCCGCCGCCCGCAATGATGATGTCCGACATCTCGCTCTCATTTCTCGCTACGTGTGTCTGCTGGTCGTTGGGCGCTGCTGTGCCGTGCAATGCCGTACGGGCCGTGCCGCGCGCGTGCGTGCCGCGCAGTGCTGCTCGGTGCTGCTCGGTGCTCAGCCGGCCGGCGGGGAGAAGCTCGCCTGCCCTCCGAAGAGCCTCGTCAGCTCCTCGTGGAAGCCGGGGAAGGTCTTGGCGACGCAGCCCGGGTCGTCGAGGGTGATCCCGGGGGTGCACAGCCCGAGGACCGAGAAGGCCATGGCGATGCGGTGGTCGCGGTGGCAGGCGACCTCGGTCGGCGCCATCCGTCCGGGGTGGACCGTGATCCGGTCCTCGCCCTCCTCGACCCGGACGCCGCCCGCGCGCAGGTTCGCCGCGATCGCGGTGATCCGGTCGGACTCCTTGAACCGCGCGTGGCGGATGCCGTGGACGGTGATCGGACCGTCGGCGAGCGGCGCCACCGCCGCCAGGGTCATGAAGGTGTCCGAGATGTCGCCCATGTCGACGTCGAAGCCGCCGCGCAGCCGTCCGGTGCCGGTGACCGTCGTGGCGTCCGGACCGATCTCGACCTCCGCGCCGGTACGGGCCAGCACCTCGGCGAAGCGCAGGTCGCCCTGCAGGCTGTCCTTGCCGAGATGGGGCACGGTGACGGACGTACCGGTGACGGCGGCGGCAGCGAAGACGTACGAGGCGGTGGAGGCGTCCGGTTCGATGCGCAGCCCGGTACCGGTGTAGCCCCCGCGCTCCACCCGCAGCCGGCCCTCGGCGTCGATGCCGACCTCGGCCCCGAACCGGCGCATCAGCGCCGTCGTCATGTCGATGTACGGGCGGCTGACCAGCCCGTGCGCGGCGACGGTCAGCGGCTCGCGCATCAGCGGCGCCGACAGCAGCAGGCCCGTGAGGTACTGGCTGCTGACGGAGGAGTCCAGTGCGAGCTCGCCACCCGCCAGGCCACGGGCGGTGATGCGCAGCGGCAGTCCGCCGCCCTCGCCCGCCTCCACGCGGGCGCCCAGTTCGACCAGGGCGCGGGTCAGCGGGCGAAGCGGCCGGGCCCGTAGCTGGTCGGAGCCGTCGAAGTGGAACTCGCCCTCGCCAGCTGCCGCGAGGACGGGGAGGAAACGTGCCGCGGTGCCGGCGTCGGCGCACCACACGTCGGCCCCGGTCCGCGGCGCGCGGCCGAGTCCGGTCACCGTCCAGCGGTCGTCGCGCACGTCGACGTCGACGCCGAGGGCGGTGAGCGCCTCGCGGAAGGCGACCGTGTCGTCGCTGACCAGGGGGGCGGTCAGGACGCTCGTCCCCTCGGCGGCGGCGGCCAGCAGCAGGGCCCGGTTGGTCAGCGACTTGGACCCGGGGATACGGGCCGCGCGGGCACGTGTCCCGGGCATCAGAGGCTCACCCCGCCGTCCAGCACCAGGTCGTGACCGACGACGAACTTCGCCTCGGGGCTCGCGAGCCACGCCACGGTGTCGGCGATCTCCTCGGTGCGCGCGACCCGGCCGGCCGGGGCCGACGTCTTCACGTGCTCCTCCCACTCGGCGCGGCCGTTGGTGGCCTCCACGTCGCCGGGGCTGATCGAGTTGATGCGGATGCCGTCGCCGATGTGTTCCTGCGCGGCGGTGCGGGTGAGCGCGGACAGCGCCGCTTTCGCCGAGGCGTAGGCGCCGAATCCGAGTCGGCGGCCGTTCACGCTGATATTCGTGGAGTGATTGACTATCACACCGCCGCCGTTTTCCCGCATATGGGCGATCTCGTGCTTCATCAGCAGCCAGACGCCGGTGAGATTGGTGGAAAGGACTTCGCCCCATACGGCTTCGCAGGTTTCCGCGATCATATGGGGGTGAGGAACCCAGCAGGCGTTGTTGAACGCGATGTGCAGTCCGCCGTGGCGTTCCACCGTCGATTTCACGAGCCGGATGACGTCCAGTGCGTGCGTCACGTCGGCCATGACGGCGTCGGCCTTGCCGCCCTCCTTCTCGATCAGGGTGACGGTGTCCGTCAGGTCCCGGGGTTCCCGCCCGGCGACCACCACGGTGGCGCCCTCCCTGGCGAAGGCCAGCGCGGTCGCCCTGCCGGTGCCGGAGCCGCCTCCGGTGACGAGTGCGACCTTGCCGGCGAATCGTGCTGTCATCAGGATTCTCCTGGTAGCGGGCTGAAGGGGCGATGCCCGGCGGACGGGAAACAGGTTTTCCCTCGATGGATTGCCGCGAGCAATTCATTCCGTTCGCAAGAACGCGATGCGAATCACCTCTGGAGTCCCCTTCACTCTGCGCCGCGCCGTGGCCACCGATCAATGCGCGTCCGGCTACTTCGTCAGTTGACGGGATATGCCCGCGACCATGCGAAAGCCCCGCATTCGCTTTCCCGGGCGGACCGTGGAAAGTGAATGCGGGGCTCGGCGCGGGAGCAGCTGCCCGTCGTCAGAACCGGGCGCCGGTGACGCTCAGACGGCGCACGTCCAGCCCCGCCCCCTGCCCCCAGAGCCGGCTGCCGGGCCGGCTGTCCGGGTCGGCGAAGGTCTGCGGAACCGGCGCACCCGCATCCGGGTCGTGGTACGCGGTGGTGTCGGTGAGCTTCACCAGGGCGCCGTCGGCCTGCGGCCCCTCGGCGTCCAGGAGCGTGAACATCCCGAAGCCGGGCGCGAGTTGGCGCGGGGTCACAAGCTCTTCGCGACCGCCCAGGTCGATGACGAGATGGGTGCGGTCCGTGGGGCGGAAGCCGATCCTGTCGACCTTGTGGACCTCGCGGTCGTTCACCTTCCACACGACCGTGCCCGCGGCCCGGTCGTAGGAGATGGCCAGGTCGTCGGCCTGGTCGGGGCTGGAGCGCCGGGCCACCGGGAGGGCGTAGGTGAAGGCCACGTGGTCGGCGCCCGGGGTGGGCAGCCGCTCGTAGAGCGCGTAGATCCGGCTGTTGGTGACGAAGAAGTCGAAGACCATGTTCGACTCCTGGTCGATCGTGATCATCGCGCCCGCCGCAAGCCGCAGGTCGGCGTGCGGGTCGGCCACGGCATCGCCGAACGGATGCCGCTCGGTCCCGAACGTCCGGGCGCTGAACGAGGAGTGGAACGTGAGCACGGTCCCGGGACTGGCGTCGAAGCCCAGGACTCCGCTGGAGGCCCGATGGCTCGCGAGGGCCAGCCACTTGATGTGGTCGAGCGCGCCGTCGCCGCCGGCGGACTCCTTGCCCGTGGTGTACGCGAAGGCGGGCGCGCCGGTCACGGGGTCGGTCCCCGTGGGCACGACACGCAGCCCCGCCGGTGAGGTGGAGGTTCTGCCGTCGCCGTGGGGGAACGACCCGAGCGGCGTCACGGACCACTTGGCGTCGTCACCGGTGTGGTCGAATCCGCCGCTGAAGTCGTCCCAGGTGGTACGGGTTCCGGTCTCGGCGCCGACCGGTCCGGCGGGCACGAGGGCCATGGCGAGGGCGACCGTCAGCACGGCCGGCAGGTGGAACATGGCGCGTTTCACTGCGATGGCTCCCTGTGGTGTGTCGGCAGTTGGGGCCGGGGCCGGCCGGGCCGTGGCCCGGCACGGCCGACGCCGGAAGGGCACGGGCGAAGGCCGGAGCCCGCCCATCCGCCCGAGGGGCGGTTCGGGTGCGAGGCAGGCGGGCCGTGCGCCCCCGCGAGGCGGGGGCGGCTCGGGCCCGGAGGACGGTTCCGGCCGAGCCGGAGACCGGCGGTCCCTGGGCAGCAGCGGGCGCGATGGCCGGGGCAGCGGCAGAACCCTCCGGCCGGGCACGCCGGGCGGCGAAGCCGGGGGAAGCCGCACCGCCCGGAGGACGGCAGGAGCCCCGGGCCCGTGCCCCGGGGACCCGGGTGCACGGAGGCCGGGGCGCGTGGCCCGAAGGCGGGTGCCCCGGGTGGGGCACCGGGAGGCGGACGGCCCGCGCCCCGGAGGGCGCGTGGGTGTGGGGCGGGGCCCCGGGAGATCAGGCCGCAGCCTCGAGGCCCCGCTTCAGCGCGGTGCCGATCTCCACCGCGCGACGCGCCTGGAACTCGATCGCCGCCAGGTTCTCGGTGCCGGGGGCCTCGTTGTTGTAGCCCACGTGGCTGGCGCCGTACGGGTTGCCGTTCTTGATGTCGAACTGGATGCCGTCCGCGTAACCGGGGGGAACGATGATCGCGCCCCAGTGGTAGAAGGTGTTGTTCAGCGCCAGGATCGTGCTCTCCTGGCCGCCGTGGGTCTGCGAGGTCGAGGTGAACGAGGAGACGACCTTGTTCACCAGCTTGCCCTTGGCCCAGATGCCGCCCGTGGTGTCGATGAACTGCTTGAGCTGGGCGGCCGGCAGGCCGTAACGGGTCGGCGTGCCGAAGAGGATGATGTCGGCCCACTCGAGGTCTTCCAGGCTCGCCACCGCGATGTCCTTCGAGGCCTCGCGGTGCGCGGACCAGGCCGGGTTCGAGGCGATGGCGGCCTCCGGAGCGAGCTCGGCCACCTGGCGCAGCCGGACCTCGGCGCCCGCCTTCTCCGCCGACTCGGCGGCGGCCAGGGCGAGCTTGTGGACGTTGCCGGTGGACGAGTAGTAAATGACTGCGACGTTCGTCACGGTGGTGCGCTCCTTGTCGGAATGCGGGGCATGGACGGTTGGGAACCGCACCTGACCATCCCGCAGAGGTCATTGAGGCCTCAATCGATTCGCGTCGATTTCGTCACGTGTGGCGCCGGGCCTCCGCGCCCGGGTATTCGCCCGACGCTGTCAAGACGGCACACCGCGCCCGGCGCTGTTCATCTGACGAAGTATCGGGTGCTGGATACACGTTCCCGAGTGACAGGCGTCACCCTGTGTCAGATAACGGAAGCCGGCAATCCGTGCGGTCGCTCCCGCCTCCCGGACGTGCTCGTACACCCCCGGACCTCGACCGCCGGGTGGTCCCCCGCGGCCGTTGCCCTTGTGATCACCCGGATCCGGTGCCCCCACGGCCGCGCCGCCGCCGTCTTCCGCCCCGGCCGATCCGACAAGGAGCCACGAGATGAGCAACGCTCGCCTCTCCCCCCGGCAACCCGCAGGCCACGTGCCCCGCAGCGGAATGCGCGCGGCCGTCCTGGGGTCGCCCGTCGCCCACTCCCTCTCCCCCGTCCTGCACCGCGCCGCCTACGCCGCCCTCGGTCTGACCTGGTCCTACACGGCGATGGAGTGCGACGAGCGGCGCCTTGCCGCGCTGCTCGACTCGCTCGACGGCTCGTGGGCGGGCCTGTCCCTGACCATGCCGCTCAAGCGTGCGGTGCTGCCGCTCGTCGACGAGGTGACGCCGCTGGCGCTCGACGTCGGGGGCGCGAACACGGTGATCCTGCGCGACGGCCGGCGGTACGGCCACAACACCGACGTCCACGGCATCCTCGCCGCGCTGCGCGAGGAGGGTCTGGGCGGCGACGGCCGGCCCGACGCCGTGATCCTGGGCGGCGGGGCGACCGCGTGCTCGGCGCTGGCCGCGCTGAAGGAGCTCGGACAGACCGAGGTCCCGGTCGTCGTACGCGAGAGCAGCCGCGGCGGGGAGGTGTGCGCGGCGGCCACACGGCTCGGGGTGGCCGTGCGGTACCACTCGTTCGACGCGCTCGGCGACGCACTCGACGGCGCGCGCCTCGTCCTGTCCACGCTGCCCGCAGGCGCGGCGGATCCGTACGCAGGGGCGATCGCGCGCAGCGGCGCCGACGTCTTCGACGTCGTGTACGCGGACTGGCCGACGCGGCTCGCGAGGGCCGCCCGCTTCGGCGGTGCGCGGGCGGTCGGCGGGCACGCGATGCTGCTGCATCAGGCCGTGCGCCAGGTGGAGTTGATGACCGGCCGCTCGGACGTGCCGGTGGAGGAGATGCGCCGCGCGGTGCGTGCGGAGATCGGCCTCAGGGCCGCCTAGCCCACGAAGCGCCGCTTTCCGCGCGGGAACCTCGGCGCACGGTCGGCTTCGGAAGCGGTGCGGCTTCCGGCACCGGCGCGTGTCCGTGTGCCGAAGACGCCGGGGCCGCAGCGCGGGGAACGCCGCGGGCCGGCACGGGGCCGTCGGCCCCGCTCGCTCAGGCGGAGCGGATCAGACTGCGTGCGGTGCGCTCTTCCCGGACGCGTGCGGCCGAGAGGGACACGATGGCGTGCGCCACGGAACTGAGCGTGACATGCCGGTGCCAGCCCCCGAACGTACGGCCCTCGAAGTCCCGTACGCCGACACGCGTGCTGATCTCGGCGAAATCGCGCTCGACCCGTTCGGTGAGCCTGCCGAGCCGCAGCAGCACGGCGGGCGGCGCCTCGACCAGGTTGGTCAGCCACAGCTCCCCCGGCTGCCGCTCCCATCCCGACCAGGCGCCCGCCAGTTGCAGCGGCAGCCCGCCGCCCGGAGCGGGCAGGCTCACCCGCGTACCGGTCACGAGCGCCGAGCGGTTGATCGAGCTGTGCGGATCGACCCACCCGACCTGCCGGGAGGCCTTCTTGACCCACTCGATCAACTGCTGTGCCTGGAGCCGGCGTTCGCCGTGCCCCGTGGACAGCGTCTCGCTCGGCACCAGCAGCGTCGTGCCGCCGATGCGCAGGACGAACGGGACGCCCTTGCGCGCGAAGTTGCGTGCGAGCAGGGTGGCGTCGTGGTCGCGCGCGTCCATCACGACCGGACGGCAGCGAAGCCCCCAGGCGCGCAGCGGTTCCAGGACGGCGTGCAGGGCGACGGCGCCGGGATCGGCCTCGCCCTCGCCCTCGGGTATCTCGGCGCGCTTGCGCCTCTCCTTGTCCTGCAGCCAGTCCGCGGGAAGGATCAGCCGCCAGTTGATGGGTGCGCTCTGCTCCTCGTTGGCCAGCCAGACTCCGTACGACTTCTGGCTGTTGACGACCCGTCCGAGCTCTGGCACGAAGGACTCCTCGACCCCCACCGTGTGCTCGCCGGTCTTGACCACGTACATCGGCCGGACCACCCAGGCGTGCGGCAGCAGCGTGCGGTCCAGGTGGCCGGCCAGTGCTCTGCGCACCGCCAGCCAGTCCCACGAGGACTTGCTGATGAAGTGGTGCAGCCGCTGTTCGGCCGCGCCGCCGCCGATCACCGACGCGATCGACCGCATGGACTTGCGCCCGGGGATCGAGAGCAGTCCGGAGATGTACCACTCACCGCGTTCGCGCTGATCCCGGCGCGGCAGTGACGTGAGCATGCGCTTCGAGAACTCGGTCACGAAGTCGTCGTCGACATCGCCCCAAGCGATGTCCGGTCGTCCTTCCCTGTCCCTGGTCCCTTCCACAGGGCCCCCTTCCCTGGATGCGACCTGGTCCGCCGAAACCGCACAGCTCACCGCGCGGAGTGCCAGACCTGGCCAACTCGACCACCATACCAAACCACGCAGTCGGTTTTTATTCGAAACAGGCCACCCACACTCCGTCAGGTCAGAGGAGCGCGCCAGTGGCATATGCAGGCGGAAGGAGGGCTACCGCAAGGAAGGGGCAGATGAGAGCCCCGAGAAGACTGCCATCAGAGGCACCTCTCGGGGCTCACAAACAAGGGAAGTGGTCGGTTTTTTGTCAGCAATGCGTCATCGAAAAGTCGTCGCCCACTCCTTCCGTACCGCGCGTGCTGTGCCCGCGCCGGCCGGTGGCCGGAGGGCGGCGGTCGGGGGGACGGCGGTCGGGCGGCCTGCGCACGGCTCAGGAACCGATCCGGCGGTACGCCTCGTCCTGCAGCTCGCCCTGCGGGTCGTGGAGCAGCCCCGGCCTGCCGATGGCGTCGAGCACGACCAGTGGCGCCACGGCCTCCCCGGAGCCTGCCGTCAGGGCCTTCCGCAGCCCGGCCCACGCCTCGCGCGGATGGGACGTGGGCAGCCCGACGGCGGCGAGGATCTCGCGGTGGCGTTCCACGGACTCGTCGTCCAGCCGGCCCGCGAGGCTGGCCAGTTCGGCGGCGAAGACCATGCCGACGGACAGGGCGTGCCCCGGCGGTACGCGGTAGTGCCCCACGCGCTCGATCGCGCGCCCGAGGGTGTACCCGTACGCGAGGCTCCAGGCCGCCTCGCCGTCCGGCCGGTCCAGGGCGGCGGTCTTGACCCGTACCGCACGCTCGATCAGACCGGCGGCGTCGCAGCCGGCGGGACGCACGGCCCGTGCCGGATCCGCGGCGATCAGGTCCAGGATCACCGGGTCCCCGACGAAGCCCGCCTTGACCAGCTCGGCGATCCCCCCGAGATGGCCTCCCTCGGGCACCGTCCCCAGCAGGTCCGGATCGCAGACCACCCCGGCGGGCGCACGGCACACGCCGACCAGCTCCCGGCCCTCGGGCACGTTGATGCCGGCGGCACCGCCGACGGCCGCGTCCACCATGCCGAGCAGCGTCGTCGGCACCAGGATCAGCGGCACACCGCGCCGCCAGGTCGCCGCGGCGAAGCCGGCGAGGTCGAGGGTCGCGCCGCCGCCGAAGGCGACCACGGCGTCGGCGCCGGTGATCCCGGCCGCCGCGAAGCGGGACCACACGCCCGCCAGGACACCGATCTGCTTGGCCGCCTCGCCCTGCGGGATCTGCAGCACGGCGACACGGCGGCCGTCGGCGTCCAGCGCCGCGCGGATCGACCGCACCTGACAGCTGAGGGACTCGTCGTGGACGAGGGCGACCGTCTTGGCCGTCTCCGGAAGCAGGCCGACCACCGCGGAGGCGGCCTTCTGCCCGATCAGGACGTCGTACGGCCGCTCACCGCCCGCCCTCACGCGCAGCGGATGACGCCCGCCGAGCGCTTCGGGAGAGGCGGGCACGAGACCTGGGAACATGGTGCTCACACGGGCTCCTTCGCTCGTGGGAAGGCCCCGGCGGGCCTGCCCGGCAGCAGGGCGGCGATCCGGCCGGCGACCTCGTCGGGGCGCTCCCCGGCCGCCACCGTCACGGTGTGGCGGGCCAGTCTGCGGTAGATCGGTGTGCGGACGCCGAGGACCGTGCGCAGCCGGCCGCCCGGGTCGTCGGCCAGCAGCGGACGGCTCGCGGCGTCGCCGATCCGGTCGAGCAACTGCTCCAGCGGCACGGCGAGATGGACGACCGTGTGCGAGCGCAGGGCCTGCTGGACGGAGGCGTCCAGCACGGATCCCCCGCCCAGCGCGAGGACCCCCGCGTGCCGCGCGAGTGCGCGGTGCACCGCCGCCCGCTCCAGCAGCCGGAAATGCGCCTCGCCCGTGCGGTGCAGGATGTCGGGGATCGCCGTGCCGGCCGACGCCTCCAGATCCGCGTCCGTGTCCCGGAAGCCGACGCCGAGCAGACCCGCGAGCAGCCGTCCCACCGTGGTCTTCCCCGCGCCGGGCGCGCCGATCAGCACGGCGGCCGGCCGGCGCTCAGGACGCGAAGGCAAGGCCGTGTCCGGAGAGCGAGTCCAGGGTGTGCACACCCTGGACGGTGGCCTCCACGTCGAAGGCGTGGCGGTGTCCGGGCGGTGCCCCGATGATCTCGGCCGCGCGGGTGGGGATCGGCTGGGCGGCCGCCTCGGCGGACTCCCACAGGAAGATCGCTCCCCATCGCTCGCGAGCCTCGTCGGAGATCCAGGTCTTGAGCACCAGTCCGGGTACGGCCGCGAACCGGTCCACGGCCTCGTCCCGGAGGAAGTCGCGCAGCTCGGCGATGGTGCGGCCGGTGCCCTCGAGCTCCCACCAGACGACTACGGCATGCATGGCTGTCCTCCTCGGCGGTGAGCACCCGCCTGTGTCGGGTCTGTTGTGCGATCTGTGTGCGGTCTGGCGGGCAGCGGCCGCGGGCGCGGTGCAGGGGGAGGGGACACCGCGCCCGCGGCCCGCCGTCCGTGCCGGTCCGGCGGCGGGGGATGGTGCCGGACCGGCGGGCCGACCGGGGCGGGAGGGCCCCTGGATCAGTCGGCCGTCAGCGGGGTGAGCAGATCGGCGATGATCCGCACACCGTCCTCGGTCAGGATCGATTCCGGGTGGAACTGCACCGAGCGGAAGCCCGGTCCGCGCAGCCCGTGCACCTCGCCGGTCACCGCGTCCCGGCTCACTCCCACGGGTGCGCCGATGAGCTCGGGCCGCACGGTCTCGGTGGCGCTGCGCGCGGCGAACGTGTTGTAGAAGCCCACCTGTTCGGGCCTGCCGAACAGGTCGATCTTCCGCTGCACGCCCTGGTTGGGCCTGTCCCTGCGGACCAGGTCGAGACCCAGGATGGTGCTGAGCACCTGGTGGCTCAGGCACACCGAGAGGAACGGGAGGCCCCGCGCCAGCAGCTCGCGGGTCGCGCCGTGCAGATGGGCGATCTTCGGATGGTCCACATCGCGCGGATCGCCGGGGCCGGGCCCGAGCACGACCAGGTCGCAGCCGTCGAAGGTGTACTCCTGGTCGAAGCGCCGCACCGTCACCTCCATGCCCAGCGAACGGAGTTGGTGCGCCAGCATGCCGGTGAAGGTGTCCTCGGCGTCCACGACGAGGACCTTCCGGCCGGCCAGCGCGGGCACCGTGCGGCGGCGCGCGTCCGGCTCCTGGAGCCAGTACGCCGAGATCGACCGGTTGCGCTGGTCCAGCGCGGCCAGGACGTCGGGATGCCGGGCGAGCCCGGACTCCGTCGCGCCGAGCGCGGCCAGCAGCCCGGACGCCTTGGCCCGGGTCTCGGCCACCTCGGACTCGGGCCTGGAGTCCCTGACCAGGGTGGCGCCCACGCCGATGGTGACCCGCCCACTGGCGGAGATCTCCGCCGTCCTGATCATGATGGCCGAGTCCAGGGTCGGGCCGCCCTCGGCGTCCCGGCCGATGAGGGCCAGCACGCCGCTGTAGTAACCACGGCCCTGCGGCTCGTACTTGGCGATCACCTTCGCCGCGCTCTCCAGCGGGCTGCCGGTGACCGTCGGGGCGAACATGGTCTCGCGCAGGATCTCGCGCGGGTCGCGGGTGCTGTGGCCCTCGATGAAGTACTCCGTGTGCGCGAGGCGCGCCATCTCCTTGAGGTAGGGGCCCACCACGCGCCCGCCGCCGTCGCAGATGTTGGCCATCATCTTGAGCTCTTCGTCGACCACCATGTAGAGCTCGTCGGCCTCCTTGGGGTCGGCGAGGAAGGCGGTCACGCCCTCCAGCGTCGGCCCGGTCGGGGGATAGCGGTAGGTGCCGCTGATCGGGTTCATCACGGCGGTGCCGCCGTGCAGGCTCACATGCCGCTCGGGGCTGGCGCCGACGAATGTGCGGTCGCCGGTGTGCACGACGAACGTCCAGTACGCACCGCGCTCGCCCTCCAGCAGCCGCCGGAAGAAGGTCAGCGCGGCGGCCGGCGACCAGTCGCCGATGTCGGCCACGAAGGACCTGCGGATGACGAAGTTGGCGCCCTCGCCGGTGCCGATCTCGTCGGCGAGGATCTCCCGCACGGTCCGCGCGTAGGCGTCGTCGCCGACGTCGAAGCGGCCTTCCGACACCGCGATGGGCCGGTCCGGCAGCCGGTCCAGCACCTCGCCCAGGCTCACCGAGTCCTGGTCGCGCACGGACAGGGTGATCAGCGGGGCGCCGTCGTCGGCCGCCGCGTAACCGCGCTCGGTGATCTGCCGGTACGGGACGACCACCAGCACCTCGTGCTCGGCGCGCCCGGTGCCGGCCATCCGCACGCCGCCGCTGGAGGGCACGTCCGCGAGGACGGCCGGGGTGGACAGGTCTCCGATGATCACGTCGACCCGGTCGGCGCCCGCCGCCTCGGGGCGGTGCAGCAGGGCGAAGGGGGGCGGATCCGCTGCGAGAACCAGGTCCAGGAGTCCGTGCTCGGTCATCGCGTCCCTCGGCTCTCCGCCGGAGCCAGCTGGTCCAGCACGGTCTTGGTGGTCACGGTCATGGCGCAGCGCTGCGCCGCGTACTCCAGAGCCATCCGGTGGTACTCGAGCGAGAAGTCCGCGATGGCGTCGCCCACGAGGAAGGGCTGGATGTCGTGGGTGAAAGCGTCCGTCGTCGTCATGAGGACGCCGACGTGCGCGTACACACCGCAGACGAGGAGCTGGTCGCGTCCGCTGCTGCGCAGCAGGTCGAGCAGTCCGGTCCGGAAGAAGGCGCTGTAGCGCCACTTGGTGAAGACGGTGTCCCCCTCGGCGGGGACGAGTCCGTCGACGACCTTCTTGTGCTCCGGCTCCACGGTCATGCCGGGACCCCAGAAGTCCTTGAGCAGGCCGCGCTCCTCGTCGGTCATGCCGCCCGGCTGGGCGGTGTACGTCACCGGGATGCCGAGCTCCGCGCAGCGCTCCCGCAGGGCGGTGGCGTTGCGGACCAGGTCGGTCACCGGTGACTCCCCGGCCGGGAACGGCCGCAGGAAGTACTTCTGCATGTCGTGGATCAGCAGGACCGCTCGTCGCGGGTCCACGGTCCACTGCGCGATGTTCTCCGGCATGTCCCCCTGACCGGGCATCGGATAGGGGCTGATCGTGGGCAGAGCCATCCGGGATCTTCCTCTCGGCTGATGGGTACGGGGCGGTCAGTGGCCGAGCGAGGCACCGCCGTCCACGGTGAGGTCGTGCATGGTGATGTGCGCTGCCCGGTCGGACAGGAGGAACAGCACGGCGTCGGCGATGTGCGAGGGCTGGGCCAGCCGTCCCATCGGGATGCCGACGCGGAAGGCGCCGGGAACGCCGTCGATCGAGGAGCGCGCCGCGCTTCCGTCGTCCCACAGGGACGTCAGCATCGGGGTGTCGGTGGAGCCGGGCGCCACCACGTTGCAGCGGATGCCGTACCGCGCGACCTCGAGGCCGAGGACCTTGGTGAACATGGTGGACGCGGCCTTGGAAGCGGAGTAGGCGGACATGTCCACGCGGGCCGTGCCGGCGGCGTTGGAGGCGATCGTGACGATCGCGCCGGCGCCGCGCTCGACCATGCGGTTGACGACCGCGCGGGACATGAAGAACACGCCGCTGGTGTTCACCGCGAAGGTCGTGGCCCAGTCCTGGTCGGTGAGGGTCTTCGCCTTGCCGAGGCGGAGCACACCGGCGCCGTTCACCAGGTACTGGATGCCGCCGAGCTGCTGCTCGACCGCGTCCACCACGGCATCGACGTCCGCGCTGTCCGTGACATCCGCGGGGTAGGCCTCGGCCACCTGCCCCACCGCGCGCAGTTCCTTGGCCAGTTCCTCCAGTGGCTCCAGATTGCGGTCGACCATGGCGACGGCGGCGCCGTCGGCCGCCAGAGCACGCACCACTGCTTCGCCGATGCCGCCGGCCGCACCGGTGACGAGGGCTACCTTCTTTTCCGTCTTGTCGACATTCATCGTGGTCCCAAAGCTCGGGGATTGCGGCGGCCGGAGCCGCCGGGATTCCGTGGGCTGTATTGCCGCACCACGAAATCCCGGCGGCCCGCCGCCATTTCCTGCTGCGGATGTACGGGTGTGGCTGCCGCACGAATTCCGGACCCGTGCGGTTTCTCCTGAGGCGTGCCGGCCGTTTCCGTCACGTCATGCGGGTCGCGCCGTTCCTCGTGCCGTTCGCCTAGACGTGCCAGGCGGCGGCGACCTCCAGGGCCTGGCGGGGATTGAGCCGCGGGTCGCACAGGCTCGTGTACTTGTCCCCGACCCGGTCCAGCAGCGAGGCGTCGTGGACGCACTCGGAGACCGCGTCGGGCGTGGTCTCCAGATGCAGTCCGCCCGCCGTGCCGCCGGCGTCGGTGACGGCCTTCTGGAACTCCTCGACCTCACGGATCACCGTGGTGACGAGGCGGGTCTTGAAGCCGTCGGGCGATCCGAAGGTGTTGCCGTGCATCGGGTCGCACAGCCAGATGACCGGATGTCCGGCCTCGCGCACCGCGCGGACCAGCGCGGGCAGCCGCTCGGCGACCCGGTCGGCGCCCATCCGGGAGATGAGCGTCAGCCGGCCCGGCGTACGGTCCGGGTCGAGGCGCTCGCACAGCGCGAGCAGCCCGTCGCGGTCCATGCTGGGGCCGACCTTGCACGCCACCGGGTTGGCGACGGAGGCCAGCAGGTCGACATGTGCGCCGTCCAGCTGCCTGGTCCGGTCGCCGATCCACGGCCAGTGCGTCGAGGTGAGGACCAGGCGGCCCTCCTCGTCGCGGCGCAGCTGCGGGAGCTCGTAGTCGAGCACCAGCGCCTCGTGGCTGGTCCATACCGGTGCGTCGACCGGCGAGAGCGAGCGCACGGACCGCGACCGCAGGGCGTCCATCGCCGTGGCCGCCGCGTCGTGCGACGACAGCAGCCGGCCCGGGTCGGGCCTGCGCAGTTCCGGGTCGGCCTCCGGGCTGTTGACCAGGTGGCCGCGGTAGACCGGCAGTTCGACCCCGCCGACGACCTCGGTCGAGCTGGAGCGCGGCTTGCCGAACTGCCCCGCCATCCGGCCCACCTGAAGGACCGGACGCAGCGAGTTCAGCGACATGACGCCGGCGAGGGCGTCCAGCAGCGCCGTCTTGCGCATGACGTACTCGGGTTGGCATTCGAGCGGGTCCTCGGCGCAGTCGCCCGCCTGGACCACCTGGAGCAGCCCCTCGGCCACCTCTGCCAGCAGATAACCGAGGGTCCGTATCTCCTCCACCGCGACGAGTGGTGGTCGGGTGGAGAGCTCGCGCACGGCCTGGGCAGCGGCCCCCGCGTCCTCCCATTCGGGCTGCTGCAGAGCCGGCAGCCTGCGCCAGCGCCGCGTCTCGCTCTCAGGAAGCACTTCTCCGAATCCGGTCGGCCTTTCCGAGATTGTTTGACTCGTCACCCAGGACCTCCATCGTGAGAATTCCCCATCGTTGCTACGGCTCCGGTGTATCGACTCCCATCCCGTCCCGGATTTCCGAGAATCGAACCCCAACTCGAGTTTCGGGGTGGGAATTTGATGGGTCAAAACCGACCTTCGCACTTCGTCACGTGATGCGGACGCCCTGTTTTCGCGACAAAGTGGGTCCCTTTTTGTGTCAGGTGGCGGCGAATCCAGAAAGTATCGGCACTACCTGGTCAGGTCGTGCGGACACAAAAAAGCCGCCCGTCCTTTTTCCTTCGGGAAAGAGGACGGGCGGTATTTTTCGCCGGAGCCGGGTCAGGCCGCCGGCACCGCGGAGCGGCGCATGCGCAGCGAGCCCTGGCCGAGGACGACCCGGTCGGCCGGCAGCACCAGCAGCATCTGATCGGTCACACGGCCCGTGAGGGTCACACCGGTGCGCTCCATTTCGAGCACCGGCACCTGGTCACGCAGCCCGAAGCGGGCACGCTCCCGGGCGTAGGGCATACGGCAGCGCAGGTCGTCGACCAGCTGGAGCGGCTGGTCCCAGCGGCGCAGCGGCCACAGGGCCGGGACCTGCGGCACGGACACCGCCCGCGGCAGCCAGATCCGCGCCGTGCACAGCAGGGTGCCGCCGATCCGGTAGCCGAGGCCCAGCCGCAGGCCCAGTCCGCCCTCACCGCCGTTCTCCTGGTCGCCCAGGGCCCACTCGGGCGCCGGGCCGATCTCGGCGTCCAGCGCGTCGACGGACACGTCGTACCCGGCCGACACCAGCGCCTCGGCGACCGGGTCCGTCCGTACGGCCCGGATCCACGCCGCCTCGTTCAGCGGCAGCCGGACAGTGCTCTCTTCCATCCGCATCATGTTCTTCTTCCCCGTGGACGCGCGGCGGCTGCCGGACGTACCGGAGCCCGGCCGCCCACTGAGGACGGGCCGGACCCCGCGGCCACAATCGGTGACGAACGATCAACATACTGTGGAGCCAGGCGCGTTGGCGAGGAGGAATGGCATCCCCGGAGGGACCTGGTCGGTCAGGCCCCGGCCCGCCCACGGAACTCGGCGGTGCTTCGTGCGCAGCGACTCTGCCGGTGGCCGAGCGCCGTGGACAAGACAGGGCCGCCGACCTTGTCATATGCCCGGGCGCACGGGCGCTCCCCGCGCGCCCCTCCCGCCGTCACCCCCGGGGCAGCCACTTCTCGTCGAGCGCGACGGCCCGCAACTGCTCCATCGTCAAGGGCGACGTCGTCCACGCGTCCGGCAGGGGCTCCGCGTCGGCGAGCGCCTCGGAGGCCGAGTTCGTCCTCGAAAGGCATGGGGAACCGACAAGGGCGGTGACCCGAGCAGCATGTACCGGGAGCCGTCCGGGAGCGTCTCGGCCGTGCACGAGTCGTGGCTGACGTTCATGGCGTCCGCGGTCTCCTCGATGCTGCGGTCCTCCCAGTACCGCCGACCGGCCCGCGCTGGTCGAGGGCGGACTGCGGGCGCTTGTGCGTCAGGAAGCAGCGCACGAGCACGGTCTGCGCGTAGGCGGCCGGGTTGTCGATGCGGGCGACGCGCCCCCAGAGCATGGACATCCGGCCGAGCGTCTCCTGCACCAGATCCTCGGCGAGGTGACTGTCACCGCTGGTCAGCAGGCACGCGGAACGGTAGAGGTGCGCGGCGCGGCTCGTCGCGAACTCCCTGTACTCCTCCGCTCGCGACGCTCTCATGTCCCTGTCCACTCCCCCTCGATGACGCCTTCACCCCCCTGACGCGACGGCACAGGGGAAATGTTTCACCGGAGATGTCAGGCCCCGTCCGCGAACCGGTGGTCGGCCTCCGGCTGGGGCTCCCAGGGCGTGGGCGCGTCGGGCTCCGACGCCGTCAGGCGCAGCAGTTCGCGCAGTTCGGCGAGCGTCTTCTGGTGCGCGCCGTCGAACGCCTCCAGCGTGCGCACCGCGGCGCGCCACTGCTCCCGTGCCTCGCCCACGCGGCCCGCCGACCGCAGCAGCAGCCCCCGCTGGTGCCGGGCGAGGCCCACCATCTGCGCGTCGGCCCGCGCCTGCGCGCTCTCCAGAAGCCGCGCGCACTCCACCGCCGCCTCCTCGTCGCGGCCGAGCCCGCGCAGGGCCCGGACGAGTCCGACACGGCCCTGGGACTCGCCGTGCCAGGGCCCGTCGTCGCCGAGGATGCTCAGGCACTGCTCGAAGTGGCGCAGGGCGGCGGCAGGTTCGCCGAGTGTGAGATGCGCGTAGCCGATGTTGCAGTGCGAGGTCTGGACGAGCACGTCGCCGCCGAGCCGCACCCCGATGGCCAGCGCCCGCTCGTGGTAGCCGATGGCGGCGCGGGCGTCCGTGTGCTCGTAGAGGTTGCCGAGCGCGATGAGGACGACCCCCTCGGCGTACGCGTCGTCCATGCGGTGGACGAGCTGCAGGCTCTCGCCGAGGACCTCGGCCGCCTCCTCGTACCGTCCCAGGGCCTCCAGCAGGAGCCCCTGGTTGCTGAGGCTCCGCTGCACGCGGCGCTCGTTGCCGAGGGCGCGCCAGGCCGCGAGCGCTCCCTCGTTGAGCGGCAGGGCGCGGTCCGGGCGGCCGCTGAGGTAGTGCAGTGCGGCGAGATCGCTGAGCGCGTTCGCCTCCGACTCGGCGTCGCCGTGGGCGCGGGCCGCGTCGAGGGCGATCCGTCCCACGACGGCCAGTTCCTGGAGCCGGCCGCGGTGCCGCAGCAGGAGGGACCAGGCGCGGACGAGGAGGGGGACGGTCCGTGAGGCGAAGGCGTACCGCTCGGTCAGCGCGACCGCGTTCGCCACCTCGGAGTCGCACCAGGCCAGCGCCGTGTCGCCGCAGGAGAAAGGTTCCGCCTCACCGATCGGCTCGGGCAGGCGCAGTTCGGTGTCCGAGCCGACCGGGGACAGCGTCAGCGCCGCCTGCCGGGCGCGTTCGCCGTACCAGCGCAGTACGCGCTCGACCGCCTCCTCGGTACCGCCGGCCCGCTCGGCCAGCTCACGGGCGTAGTCCCGTACGAGGTCGTGCGGGACGAACCGGCCGTACGACACCTCCTGGAGCAGTGCCACCTCGACCAGCCGGTCGAGGGCCGCCGCCGCCCGCGGTTCGTCGGTGTCCATCAGCCGGGCCACGGCGGGCACGCCGTACTCGGGCAGGTCCACCGCGCCCAGGCCGCGCAGCGCGAGCGCCGCGTCGGGGTCCAATCCGTCATGGGCGACGGCGAGCGAGCCGCGCACGCTCAGGTCGTCGTAGTCGAGGTGGTCGAGCCGCCCGGCCTCCGCGTCCAGCAGCCCGGCGAGCACGTCCGCTGTGAGCGCGCTGCGGGCGGCGAGCCGGGCGCCGACGACCCGCAGCGCCAGCGGCAGCCGCCCGCACAGCTCGACCAGCCGGTCCAGCCGCTCGCCCGGGCCGCGCCCGGACACGGCGCGCACCAACTGCTCGCTGTCGTCGGCGCTCAGCGGATCGAGAGGAAAGCGCCGGGCGCCGTCCAGCGCGGTCAGCGGGGAACGGCTGGTGACCACGACCGCGCACCCCGTCCCCGCGGGCAGCAACGGCCGCACCTGCGCGGCGGACGCCGCGTCGTCGAGCACGAGGAGCGTGCGGGTGGGGGCGAGGACCGAACGCAGCAGTGCGGTCGCCGCGTCCGGCGTCTCCGGCATCTGACACGGCCCCACGCCCAGGTCCCTGAGGAGCGCCGCGACGGCCTGGGGCGCCTCCAGCGGGGTCATGCCCGGGGTCGCGCCGTGCAGATTCAGATAGAGCTGCCCGTCGGGGAACTCCTCGCGCAGCGTATGCGCGACATGGGCGGCGAGCGCGGACTTGCCGACCCCCGCCATGCCGGAGACGACGACGACTCCGCCGCCGGCGAGCGCGGTGCGCAGAGCCGCGACGGTCTCCGCGCGACCGGTGAAGTGGGCGGGACCGGGCGGGAGTTGTGCGGGCGGCCGCAGCTCGGGGACCTGGGGCGGGAGCGACTGCGGGGGCGGCTCCTGCACGACCGGACCGCGCAGCACCTCCTCGTGGGCCTGCCGCACCGCCGGTCCGGGGTCCACGCCCAGCTCCTCCACCAGCGTGCGGCGCAGCGAGCGGTACACGTCGAGCGCCTCCGCCTGCCGGCCCGTGCGGTGAAGCACCAGCATCAGCTGCCGGTGGAACGCCTCCCGCAGCGGGAACTCGGCGACGAGCGCCGCCAGTTCGGGCCCGAGCCCGTCGTGCCGGCCGAGAGCCAGCTCGGCGTCGTAGCGCCACTCCAGGAGCAGCAGCCTCGACTCCCGCAGCCGCCGCACGAGTGCGGGCTCGGCCTCCTCGGGGCCGTAGACGCCGGCCAGCGGGCTGCCCCGCCACAGCGCGAGGCCGTCCCTCGCGGCGTCCACGACGGCGGCCCACTCCCCGCGGCCGTACGCCGACCGCGCGGTGCCCACCTGATCCTCGAACACCTCGGTGTCCAGCTCACCGGGCGCCACGCGCAGCACGTACCCGGGGGCCACGGCCCGCAGGCGGCCCTCCTCCGCGAGGATGCGGCGCAGCCGGGTCACGTGGTTGTGCAGGGAGGCGTGGGCGGACGCGGGCGGTTCGTCGCCCCACAGCGCGGCCTTCAACTCGTCGACGGGAACGACCTTGTTCGCGCGCAGCAGCAAGGTGGCGAGCAGCACGCGGATCTTGGCACTGCCCAGGTGCCGTGGCTCACCGGCGGCATCGTGCACGGCGGGCGCGCCGAGCAGGCCGAACCGCATCGTCTTCCTCCCCCGTACCCGCCCGTCCGTGGGCGTCGGGCTCATGTTAGCGATCTGTTGGAGAAGGCTGTTTGGATCGGTTCATCGGATCCGGCCCGCTGGTGCTCGGCGTGGGGAAGCCACACTCGGGGGAGTGTCGCCGCCGCGGCCGGATTCGCGGACAGAGAGAGCCCCGGTCGCCTCGGGCACCGGGGCTCTCGTCCGTTCGCCGTCTCGGCGGCGGAGTCCGGAACGGCCTCGCAGGCGCGGGGCGCCGGCCCGGGTGAGGACGCCTCAGGGCAGCAGCTCCAGCGGTTCGTACTGGTGCGGCCTGCCGCCCGTCCACTCCACCCACGTCGGGTCCTCCAGCACCACCGTCCCGGTCTCGCCCGAGCTGCGGACGAGTTCCAGAACCTCCTCGTCGGAGTGGGCCAGCCCCATGATCCGTCCGCGCACGGTGACACGCCGGCCGCCCGAGGGGGAGATCCGGTGCACGACGATCGGCGGGTTACCGGCCATGGCTCCAGCGTCCTCCGGCCACCGCGCCCACGCCAGGCCCACGGCCGTGCGCCGAACTACCGTGGACAGGGGGCCGCCGCTGCCGTTGACAGGGATGGTCGCCGTTGCTTGTATGCGCGGCAAGCGCTTTCCCGGCTGACCCTGGAGTCCAGGTGCATCTTTCGCGTCGCGCCCTGTTGTCCGTGTTCCCCGCGGCGGCTCTGCCGTCCGCGGCACCGGCGTCGGCCGCGCCTCGCCGGGCCCGGGCGAGCGCGGATGCCGTCTCCGACCACGCCGCGCTGCTGCGCAACACCGCCGCCGTGTTCGCCGGAACCGCCGAGTCCAACGCCCGGCCGGAGGTCGCCCCCAAACTCGCCTCCATCGAGTCCACGGCCCGTGCCCGGCTCGCCGCCATGGACGACGCCGGGCCGGGCGAGCTGTTCAAGGGCGTCCCGCTCGGGACCAGCGACCCGAACCTGAGCAGATCGTTCCAGTACCTGTACGAGATCGCCCTCGCCACCTGCACCCCCGGCCCCGCCGCCTCCTGGCTGCGCGACGATCCGGCGACGCGGCGGCGGGTGGTCGACGGCCTGGTCCACCTCCACGAGAGGTACTACGGCGACCAGTCGAAGGGCTACTACGGCAACTGGTTCACCTGGGAGATCGGCATTTCGACCCATGTGAGCAGGATCCTCGCCCTCCTCAAGGACCACATCACGGCCCTCGCCCCCGGTCTCCCAACCACCTACGTCGCCTCGATGGACGCCTATCTGCGCAACGGCGAGCACGGCGACGTCGACCTCGACTCGCGGTTCCACACCGGTGCCAACCTGGCCGACATCACGACGAACCGGATCCTCCAGGGCGCCGTCCTCGGCGACGACGCCCGCATCCGCAAGGCCGTCGCCGACCAGCTGACCGTCTTCGCGACGATCGACCCGTACGACCTGCGGCACGGCGTCACCGACGGGTTCTACGCGGACGGCTCCTTCGTCCAGCACGCCTCCGTCGCCTACACGGGCTCGTACGGCAAGGGCCTGCTCACCCGTGTCGTCCAGACCGTCAAGATCCTCGACGGCACGGCCTACGCGCCCGGCGATGACCTGACCGGCACCGTACGGCGGTGGGTGACCGACGGCTTCGCCCCGGTGATCTTCGAGGGCTGGATGATGGAGATCGTCAAGGGCCGCGGGGTCTCCCGTACCATCACCGGCTACAGCGACGTCGCCGCGGTCGTCGAGGCCGTCGTCGACCTCTCCTCGTACGCCACCGGCGCCGACGCCGACGCGCTCGCGGCCTACGTCAAGCACGTCCACCGGTCGTCCAAGGCGCCGTTGGACCCCACGGGCTTCGTCTCACCGGTCAGCATCGCCCGCCACGCGGACATCCTCGCCTCACCGGTCCCCCCGAAGGACCTGACCCCCGCCGCGCACCACACCGCCTTCAACGCGATGGACCGGACCGTCCACCGCCGGCCCGGCTACGCCTTCGCCCTCGCGCGCAGTTCGGCGCGCATCAGCAAGTACGAGTACATGAGCGGCGAGAACCTGATGCCCTGGTTCCAGGGCGACGGCGCCCACTACCTCTACCTCTCGGGCGAGGACCAGACCGGGGCGTACGGCGTCGACTACTACACCGCGGTCTCCCCCTACCGCCTCGCCGGTGTCACCGCCCCCGTGGAGAGTCGCCGCACGGTCCCCGAGCTCTACGGCGGCCTCTGGTACGACAACCCGGCCCGCGGCTTCACCGCGTCGTCACAGTCACAGAACACCTACGTCTACTTCCCCCGCGCCACGAACTCCTTCTCCGGTGGCGCCCGTCTCGGCGCCTACGGCACGGCCGGCATGGTCCTGGCCGACGACGTCCCGTGGACCGCGAAGCAGACCGGCGCCCTCCCCGACGACTTCGTCGCCTATCGCGGTGCCCGCGCCACCAAGTCGTGGTTTCTGCTCGACGACGAGATCGTGGTGCTCGCGGCGGGCGTGGGCGACCCGGCGGGCCGCGCGGTGACGACCACGGTCGACGCCCGGATCGCGGCCCCGTCGGACACCGTCACCCTCACCGGCGGCCTCCACGACGGCACCCCGTGGTCGGGCACCGGCACGGCGCCCCTGGCCTGGCTGCGGTACGCCAACACCACCCGCGGCACCGCGATCGGCTACGCCCTCCTCGACGGCCCCGACCCCACGGCGGCCCTGGAGTCGGTCACCCGCAGCCGCCGCGTGGTCCGCCAGGCGAATCCGGCGGCTCCGGTGACGAAGCAGGTCTTCACTCTCTCGCTCGACCTGCCCGCCGGGGCCCCGCCCGCGGCGATGGCCTACGCCATCCTCCCGGGCGCCACCGCCCGCCGGACGGCCTCCTGCGCGGCCGGTCCCCTGACCGTCCTGACCAACACGCCCGAGGCCCAAGCGGTGAAGCACGCGCACCTGGGCCTCGTCGCCGCGAACACCTTTGCCCCGGGCACCCACCAGGTGGAACGCCTCACGGTCGACGGCCCGGCCTCGGTGCTCGTCCGCAGGACCCCGGACGGCACGACGGCGCTCGCGGTCTCGGACCCGACGACCGAGCGCCGGACGATCACGCTGACGCTCCACGGCCGCACCCTGCGACCGGTCAGTGCGGACCAGGGGGTCCGGGTCACCCCCGCCCCCGGCGGAACCCGCGTCGAGGTGACGACACACCGGGCGTACGGGCGCAGCTTCGGGGCGACGCTGCGGTGAACCGGCGCAGCCTCGGGGCGACGCTGCGGTGAACGGCGTCGCCCGGGTGAGCCGGTCGGCCCCGGGCGCGCCCTATCGTCGGTCGTGCGGCGCGCCCCGTGCGCCGGGGGCCATCGGTCACGCGGTGAGCCCACCGGCCGTGCGGCGGGTACATCGGTCGCGCCGTGAGCCGTCGGCCGTGCCGCGGGACCATCGGTCACGCCGTGAGCCCACCGGCCGTGCCGCGGGACCATCCGTCACGCCGTGAGCCGTCGGCCGTGCGCGGCCCCAGTCCTCTCACCGCCCGTCCCACGGCGTCGGTTCAGCCGGTGAGCCGATTCAGCAGCTGCTGCGTTTCCTTGACGCGCCCGACGCACAGCACGTGAAACGTGTCCACGGAACGTCCGGCGGCCGACTAGAACAGGTCGACGGCGAGTTTCAGCCAGCTCGGCTTGCCTTCCGGCGTCCACGCCAGAGGGTTGGCCGTTCCGGCCAGCCGGGCCGCCTGCCGGATGGCCTCGGCCCGCTGGAAGCAGTTCACCAGGTGCTCCTTGCCGAACCGCGCCTCCAGCAGCACCCGGCACGCGTCGAAGCAGTCGTACGCCCGCCGCGCGGCTACGGCGGCTTCGGGCCTCGCGTCCGGGTCGCCCTCGGGATCCCACAACTCGGCCTGCCGCAGATAGAGCTGCCCCAGACCGTTGATGAGGTCGATGTCGGTGAAGTTGTCGTAGAGCAGCCGCGTGAGGTCCTGTGGCTCGTCGTCCTGCCCGCTCCCCTCGTCCTCGGCGGCCGGTTCCGCGAAGCGCCTGCTGTGCAGGTACCTGCCGATGCTCGTCGCGTAGTCGAGACCGATGAGCTCCTCGAACGCCGCGTCGATCCGCTCCTGGTCGACCGACGCGCCGGACTCCAGACGGACGCGCTCGCGCAGCACGGCCACCCGCTCCGACTGGAAGCGGTGGTCGAGCGGCTCGACCAGCTGCGCGGCCGCCCGTTCGAGCGCGGCCTCGCGCTCCGCCGGATCCGGCGATCCGTAACGGACGTAGCGGAGCAGGAGATCCGCCATGTCTATCTGCGCCTGGCGCCGCTCCTGCCCGCTGCGGGTGCTGCGGATCACCGATTCGAGGGTCGCGGCCGCCTCCGCGTACTCCCACAGGTAGCGGTGGAGCCGCGCCCGGGCCAGCCGGATCTCGATGCTGTGCGGCCACAGGCTCTCCGCCCGCTCGAGGACAGCCCAGGTCGGTCCGTTGTCGACGCGGCGTCCCGCCCTGCCGGCTCCCGGCTGATGCACCGTCAGGAGACGCTGGTACTCGCGCTGCAGGTCGCAGCGCAGCACAGCCGTGCCGATGGTCGGCCCGTACCGCTTCTCGTGACCCTCGAGAGTGCGGACCCGTTCCGTGTACACCCGCCGCAGCAGATCGAGCCGGATGACGGGGTTCCCGTCGTTCGCCTCCACCGCCGCCTTCCACAGGCTGCGCCCGCGCAGGTGCCACTCCTCCACGATGCACAGCCGCGCCAGCTGGGCATGCTGGCCGCTCCTGGCCTCCTGGGTGGCGAGCCACTCCTGTGTCCTGTTGACCGCGCGGCGCAGGTCCCGCCGCGTGGCCGAGTCCTCCTGGCCGTGGCCCTCCAACTGCTCGCGGTGGCGCAGGCACTCCAGCCACACGCGGTAGGCGTGGGCACTCGGGGCACTGTCCACGGCCCGTACCGCGTACCGCTCGGCTTTCCTGGCCTCCACCGTGGCTTCGCGCAGACGCTCGTTCTCCTCCAGCGCCCACGCCGCGAACCCGGCCGTCCGGGCGAGCTCCAGCAGCCCGCCGGTGTCGCCCGCCTCCGCCTGCTGCACGAGGGCGTCGGCGTGCGGCAGGAGCAGGTCCATCGCGGCCTTCGCGCCGTCCAGCCGGAGAGCCGGATCGGCCTGACGCCGGTGGACGCTGCGGAGAAACCTGGCGACGGCCAGGCGAACGGGCACCCCCCAGGCCGTGACCGGCCCGTACGGGCCGGTCAGGCTGTCCATGACGAGACCCACCAGCGCGAGCCGCTCCTCGTCCGTCCGCAGCTCGAACGCGTGGTGCTTCGCCGCCTCGAGGAGCCGCCGGGTCCACAGATGCCGCAGTGCCGGGGTGGGCGCGCAGCGCTCGAGGGCCACGCGGCCGAGGCGCACCGCCTCCGCCAACGCCTCCAGCCGCTCCGGCTCGTTGTCGGCCGTCCTCGCCCGGGCCCGGCTCGCCCTCATGCGCAGTCCGAGCTGCGTGGCCTCACCACCGGTCGTGTTCGGCGGGGGCAGCAGCTCCAGCAGCTCGTGGACGAGCCGGACACTGGCCTGGCCCTCGGGCATCTGCTGTGCGTCCAGTTGCAGGTCCGCGGTGTTGAGCAGCCAGGAGACGGTCCAGGCGAGCCGGCTCACCCGCCCCTTGGCGATCAGCTGGGCGTCCTCGCTCAGCATCCCGGCGGCTCCGGCGCGGATCCGCAGCATGTCGGCGTCGCACGCGTAGCGGCGTCCTCCGAAGTACAAGGCGTTGTCGATCGACCGCAGCATCTGCGGGGGAAGGCCGGGCGCGCAGGCGCGCAGGGCGTCCACGGCCCGCTCGCAGGCGGCGACGAACCGGGCCTCGGCCTGTGCCGTCACCGGCTCGCGCATCCTCACGTTCAGCTGCGACACGGCCCGGTACAGGGCCTCGTAACCGTCGTTCGGACGGATGCCGCCGTCACCGCCGACGACGGCGGCGGCTTCGCGCTTCGGCTCCTCCTCCCGCTGCGCGCTCGGCTCGACCGGCAGGACGATCGCTTCCATGTCCAGCGTGTTGGCGATCTCCTCCACCTGCCGGCTCAGCCGGGGCAGCAGACCGTCGGCCCGGGCCCGGAGCCAGCCCGCCGTGCACTCCACGCCGAACAGGAGCGACCGGTGTTTGTCGTCGCTCTCCTCGTCCTCGAAGTGGGAGCGGGCGGCCTCGAAGACCCCGAGCGCCCCTCCTTGCAGCGTCCTGTCCAGCAGCTCCGGGTCGCGGGCGGCCGGACCGAGCGCGACGGCCTCCGCCGGCTTGAGACGCCGTCCCACGTCGAGCCCCAGGGCGACCAGCGTCATGTTCCGCAGCGCCTCCCGGGTGGCACGGCTCAGTTCGTAGTGCGGCGGCCCCGGCGGACCCGCTGACGGCTGCCGCTCCAGGAGTACGCCGTGGGCCGCGAGCCGCTGGAGCAGTGCCGGGCCGACCCCGGCGGCGACGAGGACGTCCTGCGGCAGCGGGAGGCGCTCGGCCATCGCCCAGACGATGAGCGGGGCGAGGCCACCGGGAGAAGCCGAGTCGTCGAGCAGCCGGCATTCGGCTTCCTCGAACACCTTGGTGATGGTCACGCGGCAGGCGTCGAGAAGGTCCACGGCGACCGCCACCGGTTCGGGGTCGTGCGGGCCGTCGTCGAGGTACTGGCGCACGTGCTGGTCGACGCCGAACAGAAGGATCACGGGCCGCTGGACGAAACTGTCGTCGGCCTCGTCGATGACCTGGCGTGCGTCCACGCGCACCTGACGCTCGTTCAGCTCGTACGAGAGGAGCTCGGCGGCCTCCTCCCGGGTGAGCGGGCCGAGCCGGACCGGAGGCATGTGGCGCAGTTGCTGCCCTCCGTCGGCCGGCAGATGCGTCACGCTGGCGATCAGCACCACCGACCGCCGGAACGCGGAGTTGCCGAGGACCTCGTCGAGATCGGCCTCGAGATCGGCGGTGTCCTCCCCGAAACGGGCGCAGTCGATGACGGTCACGATGTCGTGCCCGCGCGCGGCGCCCGAGAGAGTGCCCAGCATGTGCTTGATCTTGCGTTCCGTCGAGGTCGTGTCCTCGCCGTACTCCTCGTCCGTGAACAGGTTGACGTCGAGGTGCGTGGCCAGCGCCCGGGACACCGGGAACCGGCTGGCGCACCCGGGCACGTCGAGCTCCAGCAGCCCCCAGGGGCGGTTGCCTCCAAGGGCGCGGCGGAAGTCTCCGTCTTCGACCAGCCGCCCGATGAAAGCGGACTTGCCCGTGTGCTCGGGCCCGACGACGGAGAGGACCCTGCCTCCCGAGACCAGGGAGCGCGCGTTCCGCAGCTCCGCCTCGCGCCCCACGAACCTGCCCGACGGGCCGGACGGAAGCGGGGAGAGCCAGGCGGGCAGGGCGTGCGGCGGCGCCGGGGCGGGGGCAGGACGGGCCTCGATCACCCTGAGGGCGGCCGGTGGTACGACGTCGTGCTCGCGCAGAAGCTCGGTGAAACCGCGGTCCGTCACAAAGGTGTGGGTGGGGCAGGCGTGCAGGCGATGGTTCCGGAACGCATCGTCGTCGTGGATGACCACACCGACCAGGTGGTCGTCGCAGAAGACCGCGGCACCGGAGGCACCGGCCCACACCTGCTTTCCGTCCTCGCGTTCACCCGGGGCGATGTCCTGGTTCAGGACATACAGGTCATGGACGCCGCGACCGCCGGCGAGAGGCGGCAGGGTTCCGTACAGCTGCTCGACCTTGCGGTGCCCGTCGGCCGTCCGCGTCGCGAACGGGAACGCGAGACCGTCGTAGGACAGTACGGACGTTCCACCGGCACGGCCCCACAGCACCTGTCCGGGCACGTCGACAGCAGAGTTCAGCTCCAGCAGGGCGACGTCCCGCCCGTCGGGATGAATCCAGCAGACCTCCGCCGTGCGGTGCTCGACGGTACCGGTGGAAGGACGGCCGACATGCACATGGATGCGCGGCCACAGCAGTCCCGAGCCTTTCCGCCTGGTGACGTGCCAGGCGGTGAGCACCAGGCGGGGTGCGATCAGGTAGCCGCTGCCGTAGCTTTGCGTCTGTTCGGCGTCCCCGGCACGGACGTCGACCAGCCTGAGCGGGTCCATCTCAGTGGTAGTCCCAGGAGCCGGCTTCTTCCTCGTGGCTGATCTCAGGGCTGCTGCCCCCGGCCGCCTTGTCCTTGATCTTGAGATTGAGGGTCAGCTTGTGCGTCCGGGCGGAGGTGCTCGTCCGGTCCACGCCGGCGTCGGCCACCCCGAAGCGGAGCTTTCCGCCGAGCTTGGTGTCCTTGCGCAGTTCCAGCAGCAGCTCCAGCTGCGCCTGTTCGATCTCGAAGCGGAACTGCTGACCGGCGCCCTTGTCCTGCGCGGCGTACAGCTCCTGGCGCAGCTCCTCGATCGCCGCGGCCAGCCCCATCTCGGCCTTGTCCGCCATCCCCGCCCCCAGCTTCGCCACCGGCTCCGGACCCTCCGAACCCGAAGGGTCAGTAGTGTGCCAAGTGCCCCGGAGATTTGCCAAAACCCCGCGAAAACAAGGGTGTTGCCGATTCAACGGGACTCGGGCCGGCCCACCCGGCAGTCGCCCCGACGTCCGGTCCACCGCCCTACCGGTACCTTCTTCCGTCTTCACGACGTGAAGGGTGACGGCCGGGACCTCCACCGGCTCGCACCGGCTCGCCGAGCCACAGCGGTCGGCCGGTCAATGCGCGCATGCGACGTCAGTCCTACGCCTCGCGCTCGTCCTCATACCCTGGGCCTGCGCAGGCCGCAGGCCACGCTCCCGCCCGGACGAGGCGGCACGAACGACAGAAACCCCAGGCCATGAGCGACCTGGGGTTTCGGTGGAGCCGCCTTCGGGATTCGAACCCGAGACCTACGCATTACGAGTGCGTTGCTCTGGCCAACTGAGCTAAGGCGGCGCGCTACGGGGACGAGAGACCCGTCCCCGCGGGGACACGCTCTCATCAGCAGCGGCGCCAAGTCTACAGGGTTCTCGGGGGTGCCCCGAACCACCTCCTGCCGCACCCCGGACCGGCGCCCGTCCGCGGCCTCAGCAGCGCTTGCCGTCGGCCGGCGGTGTGCCCTCCAGGAGGTAGGCGTTGATCGCCGAGTCGATGCAGTCGCTGCCCCGGCCGAAGGCGGTGTGACCGTCGCCGTCGTAGGTCAGCAGCCGGCCCGAGGAGAGCTGGTCGGCGAGGCTCCTGGCCCACTTGTACGGGGTGGCCGGGTCGCGGGTCGTGCCGACCACCACGATCGGGGCCGCGCCCTTCGCCTCGATGCGGTGGGGCTTGCCGGTGGCCTTCTCGGGCCAGTAGCCGCAGTTCAGGGAGGCCCAGGCGAAGCCCTCGCCGAAGACCGGGGAGGCCTTCTCGAACTCCGCGACGGCCGGCTCGACGGCCTCGGGCGTGCCGAAGGCCGCCGGGAGGTCGAGGCAGTTCACGGCGGCGTTGGCGAACATCAGGTTCGCGTACGAGCCGTCCGCCTCCCGCTCGTAGTACATGTCGGCCATCGCCAGCAGCGAGGCGCCGTCCCCCTCCTGGGCCGCCGCCAGCGCCCCCCGGAGCTGGGGCCACACGCCCTCGTCGTACATGGCCGCGATCACGCCCGTGGTGGCCAGCGACTCGGTGAGCTCGCGGCTCTCGCCGGTCGGGGCGGGGGTGGCGTCCAGCTTCTCGAACAGCGCCTTGAGGCGTGCGGAGGCGTCCGCGGCGGACGTCCGGCCCAGGGGGCAGTCGGCCTGCTTGACGCAGTCGGCGGCGAAGGACTGGAACGCGGTCTCGAACCCGGCGGTCTGGTCGCGGTTCATCTCGCGGGCGGGCAGCGAGGGGTCCATCGCGCCGTCCAGGACGAGCCGGCCGGTCCGGTCGGGGAACAGCTCGGCGTACGTCGCGCCGAGGAAGGTGCCGTAGGAGGCGCCGACGTAGTTCAGCTTCTCGTCGCCCAGCACGGCGCGGACGACGTCCATGTCACGCGCCGCCTCGACCGTGGAGACATGCGGCAGGATCGTGCCGGAGCGCTTCTCGCAGCCCGCGGCGAAGTCCCGGTAGGCCGCCGCCAGCTTCGCCGTCTCGCCGGCGTCGTCCGGGGTCTGGTCGGTCTGCGTGAAGGCGTCCATCTCCTTGCCGGACAGGCATTCGACCGGTGCGCTGCGGGCGACGCCGCGGGGGTCGACGGCGACCATGTCGTAGCGGGCGCGGACCGGCGCGGGGTAGCCGATGCCCGCGTAGCTCTGGAGGTAGCCGACGGCCGAGGCGCCGGGTCCGCCCGGGTTGACCAGGAGGGAGCCGAGCCGCTCGCCCGGGCCGGTGGCCTTCTTGCGGGCGACCGCGAGGTCGACGGACTCGCCCTCGGGGTCCGCGTAGTCCAGCGGGGCCTTCACGGTCGCGCACTGGAAGCCGGGGACCCCGCACGAGCGCCAGGCCGGCTTCTGCGTGTAGTACCGCTCGAGGCCGGCGGAGGGTGCCGCCCGGCCGGACGGCGACGAACCGGGAGACGTACCGCCGTCGCCGCTGCAGCCGGAGACGAGCAGGCCGACAGCGGCCAGGGGGAGGGCGAAGGTGCGGAGCAGGCGCCTGGAGTCCATCCCCGGAGCGTAATCCCAGCAGAGCGCCGGTGCGTGTCCGTGCTCGTACGGGGGACCTGGTCAACCCACCGTGGAGGTGACGTCCCGACGCCCGGTCGGCCCATGGTGTCAGCCGGCGCGCAGCGCCATCGTCATCGCCTCGACCGCCAGCAGCGGGGCCACATTGCGGTCCAGGGCCTCACGGCAGGCGACGACCGCCTCTATGCGGCGCAGGGTGCCCTCGGGTGTGGAGCCGCGGGCGATGCGGTCGAGCGCGTCGCGCACGTCCTCGTTGGCGAGCTGGACCCGCGAGCCCATCTGGAGGGCGAGGACGTCGCGGTAGAACCCCGTCAGATCGGAGAGCGCGAGGTCGAGGCTGTCGCGCTGCGTCCGTGTCCTGCGGCGCTTCTGCTTGTCCTCGAGCTCCTTCATGGCGCCGGCCGTCCCGCGCGGCATGCGGCCGCCCGCGGACGCGCCGAGCGCCGCCTTCAGGTCCTCGGTCTCCTTGACGTCGATCTCCTCGGCGACCTGCTGGGCGTCCTCCGCCGCCGCGTCGACCAGCTCCTGCGCGGCCTTGAGGCAGCCGCCGACGTCCTCCACGCGCAGCGGGAGCTTGAGGACGGTGGCACGCCGGGCGCGGGCGCGCTCGTCCGTGGCGAGCCGTCGCGCGCGGCCGATGTGGCCCTGTGTGGCCCGCGCCGCCGCCGTGGCGACCTCTGGCTCGATGCCGTCGCGCCGGACCAGCACGTCGGCGACCGCGGAGACCGAGGGCGTGCGGAGCGTGAGGTGGCGGCAGCGGGAGCGGATGGTGGGGAGAACGTCCTCCAGGGAGGGCGCGCACAGCAGCCACACCGTGCGCGGGGCGGGCTCCTCGACCGCCTTCAGCAGGACGTTCCCCGCGCCCTCGGTGAGGCGGTCGGCGTCCTCCATGATGATCACCTGCCAGCGGCCGCCGGCGGGGGACAGCTGCGCGCGGCGCACCAGCTCCCGGGTCTCCTTGACGCCGATGGACAGCAGGTCCGTGCGGATCACCTCGACGTCGGCGTGCGTCCCGACGAGCGTCGTGTGGCAGCCGTCGCAGAACCCGCAGCCGGGGGCGCCACCGAGGGCGCGGTCGGGGCTGGTGCACTGCAGGGCGGCGGCGAAGGCACGGGCGGCGGTGGCCCGCCCTGACCCGGGGGGCCCGGTGAACAGCCAGGCGTGCGTCATCTTCGAGGCTGCGGGCGCGGGGGCGCCCTGTGCGTGGGCGGTGACATGGGTGTCGGCGTCCCGGGCGGCGGCGCAGAGCTGCGTCTGAACGCGCTCCTGGCCGACCATGTCGTCCCAAACGGCCATGTGCCGTCACCGCCCTTCCGTGCTGCGGTCTCCCATTGTGGAGGAGCCCTCTGACATCCCGTCCCGCCCGGCCCCGGGCAGGCGCCCCCTCCGGGCGGAAAGGGCGGCGTGACGGCAGCTGGCCGGACCTGGCGTGGGCCAGTCGAGGCACCGGGTCCGTCCGTCACGCCCGCGGGCTCACAGTGCCGTTGCCTCGGTCCACCGGTACGGCCGCGTGTCGCGGGGCCGCCGTGCGGCGCAGCACCAGCGGGAGCGGCGTGATCACCAGGACGCCCATCGCGTCACCGGCCCACCACGTGCCCGCCGGCCTGGCAGCGCGCCAGGGAACCGACCCGGGAGCCGGTGGCGTGAGGCCGCCACCGCCGCACCCGCGGGCCCGGCCGCCGCGGCCCTGCGGAAGGCTGCGCGCGGATCCGCGGCACGGCCCCGCCGTACGCGACCGCTGCGGCCCAGCTCACCATCCCCACCTGTCCGGCACCGTGCGCAACGGAGTCCGTGCCACGCGTTGCCGACTCCTCACGGGAACGTCCTCGGCGAGCCGGACGCGTCGGCTTCCAGGCCGAGGGCGCGAGCCGGCGCGTGCGAAGCCCTCTCAGCGCCTGCGGCCTCGGCGGTCGTCGTCGTCATCGTGGGGGCCGAGCAGTTCGTCCGCCAGGGTCGGCAGGTCGTCCAGCGGCGTCTCCTCCGCCCAGTCCGGGCGGCCGCGCCGACGGGCCTGCTGGGGGTCGACCTGAGGCAGCTCCCGGGTGCGCTCGTTCCCACCGTCGGCGTCCTCGGGACGCTCGTCGCGGAAGAAGCCCGGCGGCACCCGGTCCGCGGGGTCCCCGTCCTGGTGCCCGCCCCGGACAGGCGGCAGCACCGCCGTCTCGTCGGCCGCCCGCCGGTCGTCCACGGCCGGCAACACGGAGGTCTCCTCCTCGGCCCTCGGGTCCACGGCCGGCAGGACGGACGTCTCCGCCTCGTCCGGGACCTTGCGCAGCAGCCTGGTCTCGTCGTCCCCCGCGGCCGCGCCCGGCCTCGGGACTTCCTGCGTGATCTCGTCGGGACCGGCCGACGGCCCCTCGTCCGGCCGCACGACCGGCGTCGGCACCGTGACCTCGTTCGCCGACTGCGCGGAGGCCGCGGCCGCCGCGGCAGCGGCCGCCTCCGCGGCACGCCGCGCCTGCTCGGCCTTCAGCAGTGCCTCTTCCGCCTTGCGCTGCTTCTCCAGCCGGCGCGCCTCGGCCTCGGCCCGCAGCCGGGCCTCCTCCTCGGCCTGGCGGCGCAGCCGCTCCTGCTCCTCCTGGCGGGCCTTCTCCTCGGCCTCGCGACGGCGGCGTTCCGCCTCCGCCCGCCGGCGCGCCTCCTCGGCGCGCTGCCTGGCCTCCTCGGCCTGGCGCTCGGCCTCGCGCTGCCGCGCTTCCTCCTCCTCGCGCCGCTTGCGCTCCTCCTCCTCGGCACGCAGGCGCGCGAGCTGCTCCTGGCGCTCGCGCTCCAGACGCTCCTCCTCCGCCTTGCGCGCCGCCTCCTCCTCGGCCCTGCGGCGGGCCTCCTCCTCGGCCGCCCTGCGCGCCTCCTCCCGTGCCGTGATCTCGGCATCGGACAGGGGCAGCATCTGGTCGAGCCGGTGGCGTACGACGGTGGTGACCGCCTCGGGCTCCTGGCCCGCGTCCACGACGAGGTAGCGCCCGGGGTCGGCCGCGGCCAGGGTCAGGAACCCGGCGCGCACCCGCTGGTGGAACTCCGCGGGCTCCGACTCCAGCCGGTCCGGTGCCTCGGTGAAGCGTTCGCGTGCGGTCTCCGGGGAGACGTCGAGCAGCACGGTCAGGTGCGGTACGAGCCCGTCCGTCGCCCAGCGCGAGATCCGCGCGATCTCCGTCGGCGACAGGTCGCGGCCCGCGCCCTGGTAGGCGACGGAGGAGTCGATGTAGCGGTCGGAGATGACGATCGCGCCGCGCTCCAGCGCCGGGCGGACGACCGAGTCGACGTGCTCCGCGCGGTCGGCGGCGTACAGCAGGGCCTCGGCCCGGTGGGACAGCCCGGCGCTCGACACGTCCAGCAGGATGGACCGCAGCCGCTTGCCGACGGGTGTGGCGCCCGGCTCCCGGGTGACGACGACCTCGTGGCCCTTGGCGCGGATCCACTCGGCGAGCGCCTCGACCTGGGTGGACTTGCCGGCGCCGTCACCGCCCTCGACGGCGATGAAGAAGCCGTTGGCCGCGGGCACCTGGGCCGGGTCGGCGCCGCCGCGCACCGCGTCGCGCAGGTCGCGGCGCAGCGGCACCCCGGACCGGTCGTCGGTCTTGGCCAGCACGACCGCCGCGACGGGCAGCAGCAGCGCGCCCGCGAGCATCAGCGTGAACGCGGCCCCGCCGTGCGCGAAGACGAAGTCGCCGCTCGCGAGCCGGTGCGGTCCGATCGCCGCCGCCAGCAGCGGGGCGGCGATCGCGGTGAGGCCGATGGCGACGCGGACGACGGCCTGGAGGTGCTCGGTGATCCGGGGGCGGCGGAAGTCCTCGGTCTCCTGGTCGATCAGGCCGTGCCCGGTGTTCGCGGCCACACCGCCCGCGAAGCCGGCGAGTGCCGCGATGAACAGCACGGTGGCCGTGTCGGGTACGAGGCCCATGGCGAGCAGCGCCACGCCGGTCACGGCGAGCGCGAGGACCAGCAGCCGGCGGCGCGACAGCGAGGGCAGGACGGCTCCGGCCGTGCGGATCCCGGCTCCGGTGCCGCCGATCAGGGCGAGGACGAGCAGCGCGAAGGCCACCGGGCCGCCGCCGAGGTCGACGGCGTGGAGCACGGCGACGGCCGTCGCGGACGCGATGGCCGCGGCGACGGCGGCGCAGGCGAGCACGAACAGCGGGATGCTGCCGGTGCGGCCCTTGTCCACGCCGTTGCCGGTCGAGGGGCGGCGCAGGCCCTCCAGCGGCGAACGCGGCCGGGGCGTCTGCGCGGCGGGCAGCTCCACGAAGTACAGCGTCGACACGGACGCGGCGAACAGGCCGGCCGCGAGGTAGGAGGCGAGCGCCGCCTGGTGCAGCGTGAACCACTCGATGCCCGAGCCGAGCAGGTTGCCGATCAGCGTGGCGAAGAGCAGCACGGCGGCCGCGGCGGGGACGACCGCGAAGCCGGTGCGCAGCCACAGCCGGCGCAGCGCGTCGAGGTGGTCGGGCAGCGGACGTACCGCCGCGCCCTCCAGCGGCGGCGCGGGCAGCAGAGCGGGCGCGGCGCCGTCACGGGCGACCGTCCAGAAACGTTCCGCGACACCGGACACGAAGACGGTGATCAGCAGGATCGCGAGCGCGTTCGCGGGGATCCAGTCGATCCACAGGGGCGCCACGATCAGCAGCGCGACACGCACGCCGTCCGCGCCGATCATGGTCCAGCGCCGGTCCAGCGGGCCGCTCGGCGCGGTGAGCGAGGTCATCGGGCCGAGGAGTACGGCTCCGAACAGGAGTGTGGCGAGCACGCGCGCGCCGAGGACGGCGGCGACGGCGAAGGCCGCCCCGCGGTAACCGGTCCCGAACGTGCCTGATTCGACGGCCGCCTGCAACGCCAGCAGCATCAGGACGAGGACACTCAGTGCGTCCCCGGTCCCGCCGGCCACTTGGGCGTTCCAGAGCCGCCTCAGCGGCGCGTGACGCAGGAGGGCGCGCACGGCGCGCTCCCGGGAGTCCGCGGCGAGTGCGTCGGAATCAGATGCGTCGGAAGCAGTCTCTGCAGCGGTACGCATGACCGCCTGCTGCTCGGCTGGCTGCTCGGCTCGCGTCATCCGCCCAGCCTATCCGGAGCGGGTTGCTCCCCGGAGGGGTGCCCGAACACACAGGCGCTTTGTCACACGAGTGTGAAGATCCCCGTGCGGCAGAGCGCCTGTGCCGGTCCGGCCGGGAGTCGCCTCCCGGCCGCTCCTCTTACTCCTCGACCGTGGAGGCGTTGGCCGACGCCGCGGCCTTCTTGGCGGCGGTCTTCTTCGCCGGTGCCTTCTTGGCGGCGGCCGTCGTCTTCTTCGCGGCCGTCGTCTTCTTGGCTGCCGTCTTCTTGGCCGCGGTCTTCTTGGCCGCGGTCTTCTTGGCGGGCGCCTTCTTGGCCGTCTTCTTCTTGGCCGGCCCCTTGGCACGCTTCTCGGCGAGCAGTTCGTACCCACGCTCCGGCGTGATGTCCTCGACGCTGTCGCCGGTGCGCAGCGTCGCGTTGGTCTCGCCGTCGGTGACGTACGGGCCGAAGCGGCCGTCCTTGACGACGACGGGGCGCTCGCTGACCGGGTCGGTGCCCAGCTCCTTCAGCGGCGGCTTGGCCGCGGCCCGCCCGCGCTGCTTGGGCTGCGCGTAGATCGCGAGGGCTTCGTCCAGCGTGATGCTGAACAGCTGCTCCTCGTTCTCCAGCGACCGCGAGTCGGTGCCCTTCTTCAGGTACGGGCCGTAGCGGCCGTTCTGCGCGGTGATCTCCACGCCTTCGGCGTCGGTGCCGACCACCCGCGGCAGGGACATCAGCCTCAGCGCGTCCTCGAGCGTGACGGTGTCGAGCGACATGGACTTGAACAGCGACGCCGTGCGCGGCTTGACCGCGTTCTTGCCGGTCTTCGGCGTGCCCTCGGGCAGCACCTCGGTGACGTACGGCCCGTAACGGCCGTCCTTGGCGATGATCTGGTGTCCGGTCGCCGGGTCGGCGCCCAGCTCGAAGTCACCGCTCGGCTTGGCGAGCAGTTCCTCCGCGTGCTCCACGGTCAGCTCGTCGGGCGCGAGGTCGTCGGGGACGTCGGCGCGCTGGTGGCCCTCCGCGTCCTTCTCGCCGCGCTCGACGTACGGGCCGTAGCGGCCGACGCGCAGCACGATGCCGTTGCCGACGGGGAAGCTGGAGATCTCGCGGGCGTCGATGGCGCCGAGGTCGGTCACCAGCTCCTTGAGACCACCCAGGTGGTCGCCGTCGCCGTTGCCCGCCTCGGAGGCCGCGCCGGCGGCGTCGCCCTCGCCGAAGTAGAAGCGCTTGAGCCACGGCACGGCCTGCGCCTCGCCCCGTGCGATGCGGTCGAGGTCGTCCTCCATCCTGGCGGTGAAGTCGTAGTCGACGAGCCGGCCGAAGTGCTTCTCCAGCAGGTTCACCACGGCGAAGGAGAGGAACGACGGCACGAGCGCCGTCCCCTTCTTGAAGACGTAGCCGCGGTCCAGGATCGTGCCGATGATCGACGCGTACGTCGACGGCCGGCCGATCTCGCGCTCTTCCAGCTCCTTGACCAGCGACGCCTCGGTGTAGCGGGCGGGCGGCTTGGTGGCGTGGCCGTCCACCGAGATCTCCTCGGCGGACAGGGCGTCGCCCTCCGCGACCTGCGGGAGGCGCCGCTCGCGGTCGTCCAGCTCCGCGTTCGGGTCGTCGGCGCCCTCCACGTAGGCCTTCATGAAGCCGTGGAAGGTGATCGTCTTGCCGGACGCGGTGAACTCGGCGTCCCGGCCGTCGGAGGCCCGGCCGCCGATCTTCACCGTCACGCTGTTCCCGACGGCGTCCTTCATCTGGGAGGCGACGGTCCGCTTCCAGATCAGCTCGTAGAGCCGGAACTGGTCGCCGGTCAGACCGGTCTCGGCAGGCGTGCGGAAGCGATCGCCCGAAGGCCGGATCGCCTCGTGCGCCTCCTGCGCGTTCTTGACCTTGCCGGCGTAGGTACGCGGCTTGTCGGGCAGGTAGTCGGCGCCGTACAGCTGCGTCACCTGCGCCCGGGCCGCCGCGACGGCGGTGTCGGACAGCGTGGTGGAGTCCGTACGCATGTAGGTGATGAAGCCGTTCTCGTACAGCTTCTGGGCGATCTGCATGGTCGCCTTGGCGCCGAAGCCCAGCTTGCGCGAGGCCTCCTGCTGCAGCGTCGTCGTGCGGAACGGCGCGTACGGCGAGCGGCGGTAGGGCTTGGACTCGACGGAGCGGACCGCGAAGGACGTGTCCTGGAGCGCAGCGGCCAGGGCGCGGGCGTTCGCCTCGTCGAGGTGGAGCACCTGTGCGCTCTTGAGCCGGCCGTCCGGACCGAAGTCGCGGCCCTGCGCGACACGCTGCCCGTCGACCGTGTTGAGACGGGCCGTGAAGGTCGAGGGGTCGGACGTGTCACCGGCGCGGCCGGTGGCGAAGGTGCCGGTCAGGTCCCAGTACTCGGCGGAGCGGAACGCGATGCGCTCGCGCTCCCGCTCGACGACGAGCCGGGTGGCGACGGACTGCACGCGGCCGGCGGACAGCCGGGGCATGACCTTCTTCCACAGGACCGGCGAGACCTCGTAGCCGTAGAGGCGGTCGAGGATGCGGCGGGTCTCCTGGGCGTCGACCATGCGCTTGTTGAGCTCGCGCGGGTTCGCGACGGCTTCGCGGATCGCGTCCTTGGTGATCTCGTGGAACACCATGCGGTGGACGGGGACCTTGGGCTTGAGCACCTCCAGGAGGTGCCAGGCGATGGCCTCGCCCTCGCGGTCCTCATCGGTGGCGAGGAAGAGCTCGTCGGACTGGGCGAGCTGCTCCTTGAGCTTCCTGACCTGGGCCCGCTTGTCGGCGTTGACGACGTAGATCGGCTGGAAGTCGTGCTCCACGTCGACGCCGAGGCGGCGCACCTCGCCGGTGTACTTCTCCGGCACCTCGGCGGCGCCGTTCGGCAGGTCGCGGATGTGCCCGACGCTCGCCTCGACGACGTAACCAGGGCCGAGGTAGCCCTTGATCGTCTTCGCCTTGGCAGGCGACTCGACGATCACGAGTCGGCGGCCGCCCTGTGCGGTCTCGCTGGTCGGGGACAACTTCGCTCTTCTCTCCGGTCGACATTCGATGGGCGCTCACTGCGGTGCGGTACGCGGTGGTGCGGCGTTACGGCACAGCTGTGGCGCTGCTGTCGCTGCGGAGTGTGACGGTACAACCCGCCCCCGTGTCAAACGGCAAAAGACCGCAACGGCCACTCGAACGGTAACCCGAGTCCAGCCTTTTCTGCCGCCCGGACCGGCACGTCGGCGCCCGTGCGCCGCCTCAGATACGAGCGAAGCACCACACGCCGAGCGTGAGGAAGGCCGCACCGAAGAAGATCCCGAAGGTGCCGGCCGTGGCGGGGCTCACTCCGTGCGCGACCGGTGCGCGGTGTGCGAGCCGTGTTCCCGTCCACAGCAGCAGTACGGCTCCGAACAGCGCGAATGCCGTCCCTGCGAAGATCGCTGGCCCGCTCTCCATGCCCGTACCCGGCCCTTCCCTGGCGCCATGGATGTCCGGATGCCGAGGCTGGCACCCCCAGGCGTCGTCCGCACGAATTCCGGGTGAACGGCGCGTAGGTTCACTCGCGCGATCGCCTCAGCGGATTTTCCGGAGGGATCTCCTCCTCTTTCTCCGTCTCATCGATCACTCCCCTTTGATCGTTCTCGGGGCCGGCGCGCGCACGGTCGCGGGAGCCGGGGAGCGCTGAGCGAACATTGGCCGGTTTGCCCGTATCCGGCGGCGTGAACCGTGCGGGCGGCTATGCCGTCGCGCCGGGACCGGCCGGTTCGAGGAAGCCCTCCTCCACCAGCAGCCGCAGCGCCTGCGGCGTCCGGTCACGCAGGAGCACCGGGTCCTCGTCGATCAGCTGGGCGATGGCGTCCAGGATCCGCCCGGCGCTCAGTGTCCCGTCACACACCCCCGCGAAGCCCGCGCCGACGGTGTCGACCTTGGTCGCCCGCCGCATGCCGCGGTTCTGGCGGAGGACCACGTGCTCCGGGTCCTCGGCGCCCGGCAGCCCGACCTGCTCCTGCACCACCTCGGGCGCCAGCCGGAAGCGGTCGGCGAGCAGCGCCGCGTCGTCGTGCGTCCGCAGGTAGTCCTGCCGCTCGAAGTGGGCGCGCACGGCGTCGCCGAGCGGCTGCTCGACGGGGTGCGGCCACTCCTCCGTCATGATCGACGGCCGGTCCGCACCGGACTTGCGCAGCGTGATCCAGCCGAAGCCGACCGCAGTGGTCTTCCGCGCCTCGAACTCGTCCAGCCACGCGTCGTACCGCGCCGCGTACTGCGCGGGATCGCCGCGGTGGTCGCCGCTGTCGCGCAGCCACAGCTCCGCGTACTGCGTGATGTCCTGCACCTCGCGCTGCACGATCCAGGCGTCGCAGCCGCGCGGCACCCAGGAACGCAGCCGCTCCTGCCAGTCCTCCCCCTCGACGTGCTGCCAGTTGGCGAGGAACTGGGCGAAGCCGCCCTCGTTCAGCCTGTCCCCCGCCTGCTGGACGAGCGAGCGGCACAGATCGTCCCCGCCCATCCCGCCGTCCCGGTAGGTCAGCCGGGCGCCGGGGGAGATGACGAAGGGCGGATTGGAGACGATCAGGTCGAACGTGTCCGAGGCGACCGGCTCGAACAGCGAGCCCTCCCGCAGGTCGGCCTCCCGTGCGCCGGACAGCGCGAGCGTGAGCCGGGTGAAGTGCAGGGCGCGGGGATTGAGATCGGTGGCGGTGACCCTCGTCGCGTGCTGGGCGGCGTGCAGCGCCTGGATGCCGGATCCCGTGCCGAGGTCGAGCGCGGCCGCGACCGGCGTGCGCACGGTGATGCCGGCGAGCGTGGTGGAGGCGCCGCCGACACCGAGGACGACCCCTTCGCCCTGTCCCCCGGCTCCCCCCGCGCCGCCGACCGCGCAGCCGAGGTCGGACACGATGAACCAGTCCTGGCCCTCCGGCCCCCCGTAGGGCCGGACGTCCACGGTGGCCCGGACCTCGTCGCCGTCGCGCACCACCCAGCCGTCCGCCGAGGCGGCGTCGACCGGCAGCGCGTCGCGCGCCCGCCCGTACGCCACGGGCCGCTGCAGCAGGAACAGCCGGACGAGCGTCTCCAGCGCTCCCTCGCCACGGGTGGCACGCAGGGCGGGCACGGTCTCGCTGCGGGCGAGCGCCGCGTAGGCGCTGGCTCCGAGCAGGTCGAGCAGCCCGTCGGCGGTGAAACCGGCGGCGAGGAAGGCCTCACGGAGTCGGGGGGCGTGGCCGGGCGCGGGAAGACTGGTCGTACTCACGAAACCCATTGTGGCGGCCGCCCCTGACAATCGCCGCACGGCCGGCCCCGACCCCGGGGCCGGCCGTGCGGTGTGCCCGTGCGGTGTGCCCGTGCGGGGCGGCACGCGCCGGCCGCGGGCCGAGTGGGGCCTCACACAGCCTTGTTGCCCTGCGCGGGAGCCCCGGTCATGCCTTGCTGGGCGACGCGGAGGCGCCCGGGGCGGGGCTCGACGTCTTCGCCCTCTGGCAGCCCGGCTGCTTCGCCATGGCCCGGCCCAACTCGCCGGCCTGGAGCCTGGCCAGCGCCTGCTGGTCCATGCGCTCGATCTTCTTCAGACCGTCCGCGACCTCCTGCAGGCCGTCGGCGAACTTCTGCTGGTCCTTGGCGTCGAGGGCGTCGACCTTCTGCTTGAGCGCCAGGTACTCCTTGGCGGTTGCCTCCAGCTCGTTCACTGCGTCGGTGCGGAGCTTCTCGCCGTTCTCGACCGGCGGGACACCGGCGTCCCTGACGGCCTTGGCAAGTGCCTTGTCCGCTGCGGCGATGTCCGCGAAAGCCTTGGAGTCGGCGGCCTGGATGTCGGCGGGCTTGCCGTCCGCGGCCGTCGAGATGATGGCCTGCTGGGCGTCGGCTCTCTTCTGGATCTGCGGCTGGGCCTGGTCACAGACCTTCTTGGCCCAGTTGTTCACCTTCTCCTCGCTGTCGTCCCCGCATCCCGACAGCGCCAGTACCAGTACCGCACCGCCGGACAGTGCGGCCGCAAGCTTCTTGTTCACCGGATTGGTCCCTTCCAAGGCTCTCTCGGCCCCGGAACATACACGCCAAGTGGGCGACAAACGCATGTCGTACGCCCTGCTCATCACCTTTTGCAGCCATTTGCACCAAGGGAGACAAGACTCACCCACACGCGCGAATGGGCGGACGCCACGTCAGTACGCAGCGCCCGCCCATGTGTTGGTGCGAGGTCAGGACACCGCCGCGGGATCGGCCGACTTCGCGCTGCGCTCGGTCCGGCCGTCCCCGTCGCCGCCCACCGCGATACCGCGCCGCTTGGAGATGTAGACGGCTCCCACGATGACCACCATGGCGATCGCCGCGACCAGCGCGCGCACGCCGGCGCTGGAGTCGTCCCCGAAGCTGAACTGGACGACCGCCGGCGCGATCAGCAGCGCCACCAGGTTCATCACCTTCAGCAGGGGGTTGATCGCCGGACCGGCCGTGTCCTTGAAGGGGTCACCGACCGTGTCGCCGATCACCGTCGCCGCATGGGCCTCGCTGCCCTTGCCGCCGTGGTGGCCGTCCTCGACGAGCTTCTTGGCGTTGTCCCACGCACCACCGGAGTTGGCGAGGAACACGGCCATCAGCGTTCCGGTGCCGATCGCCCCCGCGAGGAACGCGCCGAGCGCGCCGACCCCGAGCGAGAAGCCGACCGCGATCGGCGTCATCACCGCGAGCAGACCGGGCGTGGCCAGTTCCCGCAGCGCGTCCTTGGTGCAGATGTCGACGACGCGCCCGTACTCCGGCTTCTCCGAGTAGTCCATGATCCCGGGGTGCTCGCGGAACTGCCGCCGCACTTCGTAGACCACGGCTCCCGCAGAGCGGGACACGGCGTTGATCGCCAGCCCGGAGAAGAGGAAGACGACCGCGGCGCCCAGGACCAGACCCACCAGGTTGTTGGGCTGGGAGATGTCCATCACCAGGTTCATCGGGGCGCCGTCGCCGAGCCTCTCGCCGACGTCCCTGGCCGCGGTCCCGATGGCGTCACGGTACGAGCCGAAGAGAGCGGCAGCGGCGAGCACGGCCGTGGCGATGGCGATGCCCTTGGTGATGGCCTTGGTGGTGTTGCCGACGGCGTCCAGGTCGGTCAGGACCTGCGCGCCCGCGCCGGTGACGTCGCCCGACATCTCCGCGATGCCCTGGGCGTTGTCGGAGACCGGTCCGAAGGTGTCCATGGCGACGATGACGCCGACCGTGGTGAGCAGGCCGGTTCCGGCGAGAGCCACGGCGAAGAGGGCGAGCATGATCGACGTGCCGCCGAGCAGGAACGCGCCGTAGACGCCGAGGCCGATCAACAGCGCTGTGTAGACCGCTGATTCGAGGCCGATCGAGATACCGGCCAGGACGACGGTGGCGGGGCCGGTCAGCGACGACTTGCCGATGTCCCGGACCGGACGCCGGTTCGTCTCGGTGAAGTAGCCCGTCAGCTGCTGGATCAGGGCCGCCAGCACGATGCCGATGGCGACGGCGACGAGCGCCAGGACACGCGGGTCACCCTCGTGCGCCCGGACAGCGGCGTCCCCGACACCGTCCAACTCCGCGTACGAAGAGGGCAGGTAGACGAACACCGCGATGGCCACCAGGACGATCGAGATCACCGCGGAGATGAAGAACCCCCGGTTGATGGCGGTCATCCCGCTGCGGTCGGCGCGCCGCGGGGCGACCGCGAAGATGCCGATCATCGCGGTGACCACGCCGATCGCCGGGACAATCAGCGGGAAGGCGAGCCCGGCGTCGCCGAAGGCCGCCGAGCCGAGAATGAGGGCCGCGACGAGCGTGACGGCGTACGACTCGAAAAGGTCGGCCGCCATGCCGGCGCAGTCCCCGACGTTGTCGCCCACGTTGTCGGCGATGGTCGCGGCGTTGCGGGGGTCGTCCTCGGGAATGCCCTGCTCGACCTTGCCGACGAGGTCGGCGCCGACGTCGGCCGCCTTGGTGAAGATGCCGCCGCCGACACGCATGAACATGGCGATCAGCGCGGCGCCGAGGCCGAAGCCCTCGAGCACCTTGGGCGCGTCGGCCGCATAGACGAGCACGACGCAGGAGGCACCGAGGAGCCCGAGGCCCACCGTGAACATGCCGACCACGCCACCCGTACGGAACGCGATCTTCATGGCCTTGTGCGCGACTGCCGTCAGATCCTTTTCCGGTTCTCCTTCCTGCGGTGTCGCTTCCCGCGCGGCCGCCGCCACCCGGACATTGGCCCGCACCGCGAGACGCATGCCGATGTATCCGGTGGCCGCCGAGAAGATCGCGCCCACCAGGAAGAACACGGAACGCCCCGCACGCTGCGACCAGTCGTCCGCAGGAAGAAGCATGAGCAGGAAGAACACCACCACGGCGAAGACGCCGAGGGTGCGCAGCTGCCGTGCGAGATAGGCATTCGCGCCTTCCTGCACCGCCGCCGCGATCTTCTTCATGGAATCGGTGCCCTCGCCCGCGGCGAGGACCTGGCGCACGAGCAATTGGGCGACGACCAGGGCCACCAGTGCGACAGCTGCGATGACCACGACGATCATCCGGTTGTCGTCCGTGAGCACCGCGGCAGCGTAGGAAGTGGGATGATCGGTCATTTGTGGGTTGAAGAGCCCCGCCATTCGTCCTCCTTGACGTTCAGAGCTCAAGATGTGGACGGATTGTAGGTAGCGGAACCTGATCAAAACAGGGTGCGGCAAATGCAATTGACCTTCACCGGCTACTCAGCAAATGATCGCGTTCTGAAAACGTGCCCGAAAGAGGTAATGGGGCAAAAGCATTGACCCTTGATCGATGATCTAGAAAATACGAAAGAGGCCCTGCTCAGCAGGGCCTCTTTCGCGAAACAATGAGAGGGGAATCGGAAGATCGATCACCCGGACGGCGGTCAAGCATGCGCAGGGCACCGCCCGGCGAATCTGGCCGGTCCGTCATGACGGCCTCCCGGTGCCCGGGCAGGCTCGTCGAATCTGTCGGCCCGCGATGGGCCGAACGGGTCATGGCGAGCCCTGGCCGACGGAGAAAGGGGCGGAGGGACGGGGTGGAAGGACAGCCGGCCCGACGGGTCAGGTGGCCGCCGGAGGCGGTGCCGCGGGCCAGCGCATCCGGATCACGCCGCCGTCCTCGGAGGACGAGACCTCCATGTCGTCCACGAGGCCGCTGATCACCGCGAGGCCCATCTCGTCCTCGCCCTCGGCTTCCTCATCGGCTGCATGCCCGCCCGCACCGCCGCCCGAGCCGGAAACCTCGTCCCCGACCTCGATCGAGAAGGTCTTCTCCTCCTCGGAGAGCACGACCCGCACGGGCGCCGTGAGGCCGTGGCTGCGGTGCAGTCCGACCGCGCGGCTGCACGCCTCGCCGACGGCGAGGCGGACCTCGTCCAGCACCGCCTCGTCGACCCCGGCCCTGCGTGCCACGGCAGCGGCGACCAGCCGGGCCGTCCTGACGTGCTCGGGCTGAGCGCTGAAGCGGAGCTCAACGGTGGCCATGCAGATCCCCCTCGGACATACGGGCGTGCCTCTCAGGGGCCCGGGCTGGATGCCCGGTGCCCCTCACTGCTTCCGGCGGTCTCCGGCCGACTGTCAGTCGGTCGCCGCGACGGCTTCGTCGACCGTGGTGTGGATCGGGAACACCTTGGTCAGACCAGTGATCCGGAAGATCTTGAGAATGCGCTCCTGGTTGCACACCAGGCGCAGGGAGCCCTCGTGCGCGCGCACGCGCTTCAGGCCGCCGACGAGCACGCCGAGGCCGGTGGAGTCGAGAAAATCCACGCCCTCCATGTCGACGACCAGGTGGTAACTGCCGTCGTTCACCAACTCGACCAACTGCTCGCGCAGCTTGGGCGCGGTATACACATCATACACATCAATCTCGCCACCGACCTCGACGACCGTGCGGTCGCCACCAGGGCCGGACACATTGCGAGTCGACAGGGACAGGTCCACGGATCCTCCAGCACCTTGCTATCGAGCGGCCGCCCTCTCAGGTCTCCCCGACGGAGCCGGAGGACAGTCGCCAGCCGCGATGGCATTCAATCACTTACCAGCAGCCATGCACGACGCCTTGGGACCATTGTCCGTCACGCCAGTGACACACTCGGTGCCGATGGCCAAGAATCACCGTCCCAGACGACCACCCGAGAGCGGGGAAACCCGCCCCTCCCCCGGTGCGGTCCTCGACCGGCTCACCACGGGGGCGAACCGGGCTGCGCGCATCACTCATACGGAGCACTTGCCCCCGCGACCGGGCAGGCATGCCGTCTGGCCCGACCGCATCCGCGCGGAAGTGATCGCCGCCGTCCAGGAGGCCGGCATCGACCACCCCTGGGTCCACCAGGCGGCCGCCGCCGAGCACGCCCTGGACGGCGAGTCCGTGGTCATCGCGACCGGCACTGCCTCGGGCAAGTCCCTGGCGTATCTCGCCCCCGTCCTGAGCACCCTCCTCGACGGCGCCGAGGCCCCGAACGGCCGCGGCACCACCGCCCTGTACCTGGCCCCCACCAAGGCCCTCGCCGCCGACCAGCTCCGCGCCGTCCGGGAGCTCGCCGCGCCCCTCGGCAACCGCGTGCGCCCCGCCGTCTACGACGGGGACACGCCCGTCGAGGAACGCGAGTGGGTGCGGCAGTACGCCAATTACGTCCTCACCAACCCGGACATGCTGCACCTCGGGATACTCCCGTCCCACCCGCGCTGGTCCTCCTTCCTCCGCTCCCTGCGCTACGTCGTGATCGACGAGTGCCACACCTACCGGGGCGTCTTCGGCTCCCACGTCGCCCAGGTGCTGCGCCGCCTGCGCCGCCTGTGCGCCCGCTACGGGGCACACCCCGTCTTCCTGCTCGCGTCGGCCACCGCCGCGGCCCCGGCCGTCGCCGCCGGCCGTCTCACCGGCCTGCCCGTCCGGGAGGTCGCCGACGACGCCTCACCCCGCGGCGAACTCGTCTTCGCCCTGTGGGAGCCGCCGCTGACCGAACTCCACGGCGAGAAGGGCGCGCCGGTCCGCCGTACCGCGACCGCCGAGACCGCCGACCTGCTGACCGACCTGACCGTGCAGGGCGTGCGCAGCGTCGCCTTCGTCCGCTCCCGCCGGGGCGCCGAGCTCATCTCCGTGATCGCCAAAGAGCGCCTCGCCGAGGTCGACCGCTCGCTGCCGCAGCGCGTCGCCGCCTACCGGGGCGGTTACCTCCCCGAGGAACGCCGCGCCCTCGAACGCGCGCTGCACTCCGGCGACCTCCTGGGCCTCGCCGCCACCACCGCACTCGAGCTCGGCGTCGACGTCTCCGGACTCGACGCGGTCGTCATCGCCGGATACCCGGGCACCCGTGCCTCCCTGTGGCAGCAGGCCGGCCGCGCCGGACGCTCGGGCCAGGGCGCCCTGGCCGTCCTCGTCGCCCGCGACGACCCGCTGGACACCTATCTCGTCCACCACCCCGAGGCGCTGTTCCGGCGGCCGGTCGAGTCCACCGTCCTGGACCCGGACAATCCCTACGTCCTCGCTCCGCACCTGTGTGCCGCCGCGGCCGAACTCCCGCTCACCGAAGCCGACCTGAAGCTCTTCGGGCCCGCCACCGCCGAGCTCATGCCCCAGCTGGAGGCGGCGCGACTGCTGCGCCGGCGCGCGTCCGGCTGGCACTGGACGCGCCGGGAGCGGGCCGCCGATCTCACCGACATCCGCGGCGGCGGCGGGCGTCCCGTCCAGATCGTCGAGGCCTCCAGCGGCCGCCTGCTCGGCACCGTCGACGAGGCGGCCGCCCACACGGCCGTCCACGACGGCGCCGTCCACCTGCACCAGGGCCGCACCTACGTGGTCGAACAGCTCGATCTGGAGGACTCGGTCGCCCTGGTCGAGGAGGCCAATCCGCCGTACTCGACCACCGCACGCGACACCACCTCCATCTCCGTGCTCGACACCGACATCGAGGTCGCGTGGGGGGACGGGCGTCTGTGCTACGGCTCCGTCGAGGTCACCAACCAGGTCGTCTCCTTCCTGCGCCGCCGGCTCATCACCGGCGAGGTGCTCGGCGAGTCGAAGCTCGACCTCCCGCCCCGCACCCTGCGCACCCGGGCCGTGTGGTGGACGGTCACCGAGGACCAGCTCGACGCCGCACGGGTGGGTGTGGAACAGCTCGGCGGAGCCCTCCACGCCGCCGAGCACGCCTCCATCGGCATGCTGCCGCTGTTCGCCACCTGCGACCGCTGGGACATCGGCGGTGTGTCCGTCCCGCTCCATCCCGACACCCTGCTCCCCACGGTCTTCGTGTACGACGGGCATCCGGGGGGCGCGGGCTTCGCCGAGCGTGCCTTCCACACGGCGCGCGAGTGGCTCACCGCGACGCGCGAGGCCATCGCCTCCTGCGAGTGCGAGGCCGGCTGCCCCTCGTGCATCCAGTCCCCCAAGTGCGGCAACGGCAACGACCCGCTGCACAAGCGCGGCGCGGTCCGCCTGCTCACCGAACTGCTCCGGGGCGCTCCGGCCCAGGCGCCGGGAGAGTGGCCCCTGGGCGAGCCCCGGGACGCGGCTGGTCAGGAGACCGCGGGAGAGCCGGCGCAGGAGCAGGCGTCCCAACCGGTGGGTGACTCGGTGGGCGAGCCTGCGGACGGACCTTTCGGCCCGCCGGCGTACGGACCGGCGAAGGCCCCGGAGGGCGGGCCGGAGGGACGGCCTTCGTAGGAAACGACCGGGCCGGTGGCGGAGGGGCCGCCCCGCGACCCGTCGTAAGGAGCGGTGGGGCCCGGCGACGGGACGGCGCGGGCGGCCGGCTCCGCGTCGCACGGGTCTCTCCGTCGGCCACCCCCTCGGGCGGCCCCGCCCTCGACCGGACCTCGTGTGCGTACGGCCCGAAGCGGGAGCGGGCGCTCACGTCGGCGATCTCGCCCCGCACCACGCACCTCGTGACCTCCGCCCCCTGCGCACGGGCTACCTCGGCCGCCTCGGCGCACGCCGCGTCCGGGCCGCTCAGGGCACGATCGGCCGCGGCCAGGGCCGCCAAGTCGGCAGCCCCGCCGGCCCGATGCCGTGCCACGACCACCTGTCCCATCGCCAGCACCAGCGCGAAGACCGCACACAGCACCGTGGTGGCGGACGCCACCCAGACGGTGGCCGAGCCCCGGTCGCGCTTCATGGCGCCACCGCCGCACGGCCCGGCACGGCGGCACCGGCCAAGGCCGGAGCACGCACCGCGCTCACCCCTGCCCCGTCGGGCCGGACGGCTGCGGCGCCGCCTCCCGAGGCGTCGTCCGTGCCCTGCCCCACCGTGTCCTCGGCCAGGGCCGCCGCCTCCGCGCTCAGCGTCAGCCCCAGCGCACCGGGTCCGGGCGTGTCCGCCTGCACCCGTACCCGCCACAGATCGCCTGCCCTGGACAGGGTGACCCGTGCGCCGGAAGGAGCCGCGGAGCGTGCGGCTGCAAGCGCCGCCGCACGCGGCTCCGACCTGGCAGCCGCCCGTGCCCCGGCCCGTGCCGCGTCCACGCACTGGATCTGCGCGGACGCGGCCATCAGCGCCCAGACCAGGGCCATGGCGAACAGGACCAGCGCGGGAACCGCCACTGCCGCCTCGGCGGTCACCGACCCCCGGTCGCCTCGCCCGTCGGGAGGCGCGCCCGGCTTCTCAGAACTGGGCATCGAGAGCCTTGCCGATCAGCGCCTGGAGCCCCTTCGACACCGCGTCACTCGTGACGACCTTGTACAGAACGGCCGCGAAGCCGCAGGCGGCGATCGTCCCCACCGCGTACTCGGACGTGGTCATGCCCTTGTCCGTCCGCAGCCCTGCCAGCCGGCGGCGCAGTCCGCCGAGCCGGCCGCCGAGCGGCCCGCCTCCGTCAGCCCTGCTCTCGCACAGCCGGTGCCACAACGTCTTCCACATGCTGGACCCCCTGGTCTCGTAGTGCTCTTGTACGGATGAGAAATCGGTGCGGTCAGTCGGTGGCCAGCAGTTGGCCGGCCAGCCCGATCACCACCGGTGCGACGCCGACGGCGAGAAAGGCGGGCAGGAAACACAGGCCCACGGGTGCCGTGATCAGCACCTGTGCCTTCCGACCGCGTGCCGCCACCTCACGGGCGCGGTCCGCCCGGAGCCTCTCCGCCAGCCGCGTCACCTGCTCCGCAGCCGGTGCGCCCGTCAGGTCGGCGCGCTCCAGGCAGCGGGCCAGCGGTCCGGCACCCGCTGTCGCGCCGAACCAGCCCCAGGCGTGTGCCGGCTCGCCACCGAGCCTCAGCTCGGCCGCGGCCCTGGCGAGTCGCTCGCCGAGCTGACCGCCCAGCGACTCGCCCACGGCCTCCGCCGCCTCACGCGGCCCCGCGCCGGCCGAGATACAGGCGGCCAGAAGGTCCGCGGCGAGCGGCAGTTGGCGTGCCGCCTCCTGTCCGCCATCGGCTCCCTCCCTGTCGGCCACCACCGCCGCGGCACGCTCCCGACGCCGGAGCCGGTGCCGTACGCCGAGTGCCGCGGCGATCCCCACAGCGGCGCCGGCCGCACCGCCGATCAGGACGTAACACAGGGCCGCCGCGCCGAACGGCGCCGCCCACGTCCTCGCCCGCGCCGCCAACTGTGCTCTGCTGCGGCGCTGTTCCCGCTCGACGGAGAGCAGGGCCTCGATCCGTCCACGCGCCGCCCTGCCACGGCGGTGCGCCGCGATCAGCGACCCGACACAGCTCACCGCCGCCAGGCCGGCCAGCACCGCCCCCAGCCTGTGGAGGGCGTCCGGGCTCATGTCCCCTCACCCGCCCGCACGATCCGCCCGGCCCAGAACAATCCGGCCGCCTCCAACAGCCCTCCGGCGGCCAGGCATGCGAGACCGCCCGGCGTGTGGAGCAGCACGCCCAACGGGTCCGCGCCGAGCGCCCAGCCCATGCCCAGCCCGGCGACAGGCAGCAGCGCGAGGAGCACGACGGTCGACCATGCGCCCGCCAAGTGCGCGGCCAGGTCCTCCCGTTGGTCCCGCTCCGCACGCAGCACAGCCTCCAGCCGGTCCAGACCGGCCGCCAGCCCCGCACCGCTGTCCACGGCGACCCGCCAACAGGCGGCGAATCCGGCCAGCCCCGCCGCGCCGGGCTGCCGAGCAGCCGCCTTCAGCGCCCCGGCCACATCACCGCCGAACCGTGCCGCAGCCAGGACGGCGGCCTCCTCCTGGCCGAGCGCCCTGGTGGACCGGGCGCCGAACAACAGGGCCTGCCCCGGCTGGAGGCCCGCCCGCAGTTCTCCCGCGACCGCTCCGCAGAGCGCGACCACCCTCTCGGCCGTGCGGTCCTCTTCCCTCCTCTGCTCCCGGCCCCGCAGCCGCCGCCGTACCAACGGCACCGCCGCCGCTCCCGCGAGGAGGGGCAGGACGGACTTCCCGAGTACGGCGACCAGGAGCGCCACCGGCAGGCACAGCCACTCCCTGTGCAGCCGCACCACCGGCAGCAGGCGCTCCCACGCCCACCACGGCGGTTCCGCGACGGCACCCCCGCCCGCCAGAAGCAGCCGCGCCCGGCGCGGTCCTTGGCCGTGGCCCGTGATCAGCCAGGCGGCGGCCCCGGCGCAGACCGCCGCGGCGCACATCGACTCGGTGACCCTCACAGCGCCTCCCCGATCAGGGCGCGAAGCCGCGGCCAGCCCTCCTCGCGCGCGAATGCCTCCGCGCCCCACCTCAGCGCCGGAACCGTCACCACCAGCCCGGCCGCATCCCGCTCCAGCACGTGCACCTCCGCGATGCGCCGCCGGCCGTCCGCGTCCCGTGCGAGATGGACGACGACGGAAAGGGCCGCGGCCAACTGGCTGTGCAGTGCCGCCCGGTCGAGGCCCGCCGCGGTCCCCAGCGCCTCCAGTCGTGCGGGCACGTCCGCCGCCGCGTTCGCGTGCACGGTGCCGCAGCCCCCTTCGTGACCGGTGTTGAGCGCGGCCAGCAATTCCGTGACCTCGGCGCCCCGGACCTCTCCGACGACCAGCCGGTCGGGCCGCATCCTCAGTGCCTGGCGGACCAGGTCGCGCAAGGTGACCCGTCCCGCGCCCTCCTGGTTGGCGGTGCGCGATTCGAGCCGCACCACGTGGGGATGGTCGGGCCTCAGCTCGGCCGAGTCCTCGGCGAGCACGATGCGCTCCCGCTCCCCCACCAGTCCGAGCAGACTGCTCAGCAGGGTCGTTTTCCCCGAACCGGTCCCGCCGCTGATCAGGAAGGAGAGCCGGGCCGCGACGAGCGCCCGCAGCACACGGTCCCCGCCCGGCGGAACCGTCCCCGCCACGACCAGCTCCCGCACCGAGAACGCCCGCGGCCGCACCACTCGCAGCGACAGGCACGTCGAGCCGACGGCCACCGGGGGAATGACGGCGTGCATCCGTGTCCCGTCCGGCAGCCGGGCGTCCACCCAGGGCCGGGCGTCGTCGAGCCTGCGCTCCGCCACCGCCGCGAGCCGCTGCGCCAGCCTGCGCACGGACGCCGCGTCCGGGAACGTGACCTCCGTGAGCTCCAGCCCCCTGCCCCGGTCCACCCACACCCGATCCGGCGCGGAGACCAGCACATCGGTGACGGACGGGTCGGACAGCAGGGGCTCCAACGGTCCGGTGCCCACCAGCTCGCCCCGTAACTTCTCCGTACCGCCCAGCACTTCGGCGTCCCCGAGCAGGCGCCCCTGGGCACGCAGAGCTGCCGCGACCCTCGCCGGTGTCGGCTCGGCGCCGCTCTCCGCCAGCCGCTGCCGCACGGCCTCCAGCAGCCCGGTGCTCATGAGACCGTCTCCCCGGCGAGCGCCCTCTCCCAGAACGCCGCGCAGAACCTGGCCAGCGGCCCTCGTCCGCTCGCTCCGGGCGGCGCTCCGCCGTCCTGGTCCGCCGACAGTCCTGCTTCCACGGGAAGTTCACCCGCGAGCGGCAGGCCGAGCGCGGACGCCACCCACTGATCGTCCAGCCCGGAGGCGTACGGGCCGCGGACGACCACGCGCAGGTCCGAGAGGACCATGCCCACCACCGAGGCGACCCGGTTCGCGGCGGCGACCGCGCGGAGCTCACCGGGGACCACGAGCAGGCCCAGGTCGAGCTGGGCGAGTGCCTCGGCCACGCCCTCGTCGACGCGGCGCGGCAGGTCGACGACGACCACCCCGCCCCGGCGGCGCGCCGCCGCGAGCACCGACCTCATCGCCTCGGGCGGGACGACGACGCAGTCGCCGCGGTCCCAGCTGAGCACCCGCAGCGCGTGCAGCTCCGGCAACGACTCCTCCAGTGCACCGCCGGCGACGCGGCCCTTCGAGGCGGCGAAATCGGGCCATCGTCTGCCCTCCGTCTGCTCGCCGCCGAGCAGAACGTCCAAGCCACCGCCCAGTGGGTCCCCGTCGACGAGCATGGTGCGCCGGCCGGCGCGAGCGGCCGTCACGGCGAGGGCGCAGGCCAGCGTCGACGCCCCCGCGCCGCCCCGCCCGCCGATGACTCCGACCGTCAGGGCCTGCCGTCCGACGCCCTCGGCGACGTCGGCGATCCGGTCGACGAGCCAGCCCTCCCCGTCGGGCAGGCGAAGAACACTGTCGGCACCGATCTCCACGGCCCGCCGCCAGACGTCCGGGTCGTCCTGATCGCGGCCCACGAGCAGCACCCCTTGCCTGCGGGTGGCCCCGCGGCACCGCTCGGCCGCGTCGTCCCCGACGAGGACCAGCGGCGCGCCCTCCCAGACACCCTTGCGATCGGGGACCGTGTGGTGGACGTCCGGCTCGGCCCCCGCCGCCGCGCACAGCCGCAGCAGGTCGTCGAGCAGCTCCACGTCCTCCGTGACGATCAGAGGCCCACCGCGGCGCTCCTCCGCCGTGCGGGGACGCTCCGATGTGATGGATCCGGCCACGATCTCCACCCCTCTCCCGGCGATCTCGCACACGGCGAGATCCGTGATTCCTTCGGCCCGCGAACTTCGCGGCTGGAATCACGGTGCAGCTCGCCGAAAAACCGTGTGGATCTTGCCGAAAAACTGTGGACAACCGGCCAGTTGTGAATATCTCCGTAGCCCGAACCGGTGACCCGCGGAAAGTTCCCGGAGCGCAGCGCCGCAACTACCCTCAGTGATGAATCCGAGGGTGCGTCTTCCATGTCTGTCCAGCGCCACAGAGGCGGGCAGCAGGCGACCACGGCCGCGAAGATGAAGGAGAAAGCCGCCCGGACATGCGACGACCCCCGCCGGGGGGGAGAGCGGGGGTCGTCTCTCCGGCCGACTCGGGGGGGGAGGAGCCGGACCGGGTTAGCACGGTCGCGAACGATCCGTGACTTCCATGGTGTACCCGAGAGCCTTCTCAGGCAAACCCACGCGCCCAGCGTACGCCGAATGGCGGGCACATATGCTCACCCCGTGGAAAACCACTCCTTGCCGCGCACAGCCGCCTTCTTTGATCTGGACAAGACGGTCATTGCGAAGTCCTCGACGCTGACCTTCAGCAAGTCCTTCTACCAAGGCGGGCTGATCAGTCGGCGTGCCGCGCTGCGCACCGCCTATACCCAGTTCGTGTTTCTCGCGGGCGGCGCCGATCACGACCAGATGGAGCGGATGCGCGAGTACCTGTCCGCGCTCTGCAAGGGCTGGAACGTGCAGCAGGTCCGGGAGATCGTCGCCGAGACGCTGCACGATCTCATCGACCCGATCATCTACGACGAGGCCGCCTCCCTCATCGAGGAGCACCACATGGCCGGCCGGGACGTGGTCATCGTGTCCACGTCCGGCGCCGAGGTGGTGGAGCCCATCGGCGAGCTGCTCGGCGCGGACCGCGTCGTGGCCACCCGCATGGTCGTCGGCGACGACGGCTGCTTCACCGGCGAGGTGGAGTACTACGCGTACGGGCCGACGAAGGCAGAGGCCGTCCGGGAGCTCGCCGCGTCGGAGGGCTACGACCTGGACCGCTGCTACGCGTACAGCGACTCGGCGACCGACATCCCGATGCTCTCGGCGGTGGGCCACGCCTATGCCGTGAATCCGGACCGCGCACTGCGCCGCGAGGCGGCGGTACGGGGCTGGCCGGTTCTCGTCTTCAACAAGCCGGTGCGGCTGAAGCAGCGGCTGCCGGCCTTCTCGATACCGCCCCGTCCGGCGCTGATGGCCGCCGCGGCGGTCGGTGCGGCGGCCGCGACCGCCGGGCTCGTCTGGTACGCCAACCGCCGCCGGGGAGCGGCGCGCGCGGCCCGTGCGACGACCCCAGCCGTCACCCGCTTCGCCCGTATTTGAACCTAAAAGTAAAGAAGTCTGCGCAGGCCTTTCCCTTCCCGGCCTGCGGTAGTACAAAGGATGCAACGGCCCGCGAGACCGAGGACATCCGAAAGGATCACCTTTAAACGCAGAGAAGGCCCCACGGACCGAAGCATGGAAGCCGAGCACCCACGCGACGTCGACCCGTCGATTACGGGCCAGCCGCACCAGGTGACGGGCAAAGTTCCCGACCTGATGGGCAACATTCGAGGACGCATGGTAACTGGGTGGACATGCCAGCGGCGGTACCAATTGGTACCGCCGCAACCCTTTTCGGCAGGAATTCGGGCCTTTCGCCCGCAGGGGCGTCCCCCTCAGGCCGCACCGCGCTGCAGCGCTTCGCACACCGCCGTCGACTCCCTGACGCCCAGCTCCACGGCCCGTCCGCAATGGGCGATCCAGGCCGCCATGCCCTCCGGCGTCCCCGACAGGTAGCCCTCGAAGGCCGCGATGTAGGCCGCGCGTCCCTGTTCGGCGTGTCCGACCTCGGCCGGACAGATCGACTTCGGGTCGAGGCCGCTGCCGATGAGCACAATCCGCTCGGCGGCCCGCGCGACCAGACCGTTGCGGGAAACGAAGGGGCGCAGCGCGAGCAGCTCGCCGTGCACCACCGCCGCCGTCACCAGGGCAGGTGCCGAACTGCCCGTGATGATCAGCTCAGCGAGCCCGTCCAGACGCCCGGCCACCTCGGCCGCACCGGGCAGCGGCGCCTCGATCAGCGGCTCGTCGACCGGCTCGCCGGACAGGCGCGGCCTGCCCACCGCCTCGGCTGCGTCGCTGCCGCTCGCCGCCACCAGATGCAGTCTGGCCAGCACCCGCAGGGGCGACTGCCGCCAGATCGAGAGCAGCTGGCCCGCCTCCGCCGTCAGCCGCAGCGCCGCACCCACGGTGCGCGCCTCGGGCTCACTGCCGAAGTCGGTGCGCCTGCGCACCTCCTCCAGCGCCCAGTCGGCGCCGGACAGGGCGGCGGAGGCGCGGGCGCCCCGGAGCGCGGCCTCCGACGTGATCTCGTTGCTGCGCCGCCGCATGACCCGGTGCCCGTAGACCCGGTCGACGGCTTTGCGTACGGAGTCCACGGAGTCGGCGACGCCCGGCAGCGTGCCGAGGGTGGCGAGAGGGTCGGCCGGCGAGGCGTTCGTACTCATAGGTAGCGAGGCTACGCGCCCCCGGCCCGCGCCCCACCTTTGAGTGGTCTTCTTCACGCCCGTCGCCAACGGTCCGCCCTCACGGCACTACCCTAGGTGAACATGAAGATCGCTTTCGTAGGGAAGGGCGGCAGCGGCAAGACGACTCTGTCCTCGCTCTTCATCCGCCACCTGGCCGCCGCCGAAGCCCCTGTCATCGCGGTGGACGCCGACATCAACCAGCACCTGGGGGCCGCGCTCGGTCTCGACGACGCGGCGGCCGCCGCCCTGCCGGCGATGGGCGCGCACCTACCGCTGATCAAGGAGTACCTTCGCGGCACCAACCCGAGGATCACCTCGGCCGAGACGGTGATCAAAACCACCCCGCCCGGCGAGGGCTCCCGGCTGCTGCGGGTCGTCGAGGACAACCCGGTGTACGAGACGTGCGCCCGCACCGTACGGCTCGACGACGGCGAGATCCGGCTCATGGCGACGGGGCCGTTCACCGAGTCCGACCTCGGCGTCGCCTGCTACCACTCCAAGGTCGGCGCGGTCGAGCTGTGCCTCAACCATCTGGTGGACGGGCCCCGGGAGTACGTCGTGGTCGACATGACCGCGGGCTCGGACTCCTTCGCCTCCGGCATGTTCACCCGGTTCGACATGACCTTCCTGGTGGCCGAGCCGACCCGCAAGGGGGTGTCGGTCTATCGCCAGTACAAGGAGTACGCCCGGGACTTCGGGGTGTCGTTGAAGGTCGTGGGCAACAAGGTGCAGGGCCCGGACGACCTGGAGTTCCTGCGCGACGAGGTGGGCGACGACCTGCTCGTCACCGTGGGCCACTCGGACTGGGTCCGGGCGATGGAGAAGGGCCGGCCTCCTCGGTTCGAGCTGCTGGAGGCCGCCAATCGGACGGCGCTGCAGACCCTGCAGGACGCGGTCGAGGACTCGTACGCGCACCGGGACTGGGAGCGCTACACCCGTCAGATGGTGCACTTCCACCTGAAGAACGCGGAGAGCTGGGGCAACGCGAAGACAGGGGCGGACCTGGCCGCCCAGGTGGACCCCGCGTTCGTGCTCGGCGAGCACGCGCCGGTGCCGCAGCCGGGCTGATCCGCGCGACGAGGGCGGCCCGGCCGGCCCGGACCGCCCCGCGTCATGCCGCGTTCAGCGCTGCGACGCGCGTTTCCCGGCGTCCCGCTCGGCGCGCGGACCGGCTGGGGCCACCGGCGGCTTCGAGAGGAAGGAGGACCACCCGCCCTTGGGCGCCTCACCGACCTCCAGCTGCCGCAGCTTCTCGAGAACCAGCGGGTCCTGGGCGTCCAGCCAGTCGGCCAGCTGGCGGAACGACACGCACTTCACCTCGCTCTTCACGCACACCGTGGCGATCGTCTGCTCGATCGCCTTCATGTACGTTCCGCCGTTCCAGGACTCGAAGTGGTTGCCGATGATGAGCGGCGCGCGGTTGCCCTTGTAGGCCCGGTCGAATGCCCGCAGCAGGCCGTCGCGCATCTGGTTGCCCCAGTACGTGTGCATCGCCGCTTTGCCCCTGGACGTGCCCGACTGATTGACCATGAAGTTGTAGTCCATCGACAGCGTCTCGAAGGCGCGGCCGGGGACGGGGACCATCTGGAGGGAGAGGTCCCACAGGCCCAGTTCCTTCTTGGGCCAGACCTGTTCACTGATCCCGCTGGCGTCGTAGCGGAAGCCCAGGTCGCGCGCCGCCCGCAGGAAGTTGTCGCGGCCTTCCAGGCACGGGGTGCGGGCCCCGATGAGTTCCTTGTCGTAGTCGAAGGGGAGCGGCTCGGCCGAGGCGAGGCCGGCGTTCGTCCTCCAGTTCTTCACGAAGGACTTGGCCTGGCGGATCTCGCTCTTCCACTCCTCGACGGACCAGGAGCCCACCCCCCTGTCCTTGCCGCAGAAGTGCCCGTTGAAGTGGGTGCCCACCTCGTTGCCGTCCTGCCAGGCGCCGCGCAGCTCCCGCACGGTGTCCTTGATTCCCCGGATGTCGTTGAAGCCGATGTCGGAGCGGCCGACGGCGTGCTGGGGAGGGTCGTACAGGTGCCGCTTCTTCTCGGGGAGGAGATAGACGCCGCTGAGGAAGTACGTCATCGTCGCGTCGTACTTCTTGCCGACCTTGCGGAAGCGGGAGAAGAGCTTTTGGCTGTCCTCGCCGGCGCCGTCCCATGAGAACACCACGAACTGCGGGGGTTTCTCACCGGGCTTGAGCCGTCGAGGCGTGAGCAGACCCGGCTGGGGACCGGTGAAGGCGGTGGAGCCGTCGCCGATGAGGCGGACTCCGCCCTTCTTCTGAGCCGGGGCACCGTGCTCGGTGCCCGCGCCGCCCGAGCCCCCCGCACCGCTGCCCGAGCAGCCGGCGAGTCCTGCGATCAGTGCCGTGGCGACCGCACCGACGGCGGCGGCCTTCTTCGTGACGGCCGGCATCCACCCACCCTCTTTCGTATGGCGATACGACTATCTGACTGCGATGGAGCCGACACGGTCGCTCGCCAGCGATGGGGAGGGCGGCCCGACAGGCCGCGATGAAATGATTAATCACTGCATCAGGTGATTGATTGCCCCATTTGCCCAGAAAATCATGCCTGAGTCTTTACTCTGCATTACGATCCATTTACTTAACGTTGAGCGCTCGTGCGATTCGAGCATCCCGCCGCTGCATGCCGTGCCCCACGGCCGCGCCCCCACCGTTCCGCGACCGCGCCACCTTGGAGGAGACGGGAATGTCCTGCGTCCCCACCCGCACCGACGATGTCGATCACCCGCCGACGTCCCCGGCCGCCCGCTCCCAGAGCCCGCACAGCCCGCCACCCACCGGACCGCGCAGGCGCTTCCGCATCGCGGGCGCCGACCTGTCCGCGTCCGTCTGCGTCTTCCTGATCGCCCTGCCGCTCTCCCTCGGCATCGCGCTCGCCACCGGGGCGCCGCTCCAGGCCGGCCTCGTCGCCGCCGCCGTGGGCGGCGTCGTCGCGGGCCGGTTCGGCGGATCCCCGCTCCAGGTCAGCGGCCCTGCCGCCGGACTGACCGTCGTCACCGCCGAGTTGATCCAGCGATACGGGTGGCGCACGACCTGCGCCATCACGGTCCTCGCCGGCCTGTGTCAGCTCGGCCTCGCCGCCCTGCGGGTGGCCCGCTCCGCCCTCGCCGTCAGCCCCGCGATCGTCCACGGGATGCTGGCCGGCATCGGCGTCACCATCGCCCTGGCGCAGCTGCACATCGTCCTCGGGGGCACCCCGCAGAGCTCTGCCATCGCCAACGTGGGCGCGCTGCCGGAGCAGTTGGCGCGTCTGCACCCGGCCGCACTGTCCGTCAGCGTCCTGACCGTCGCCGTCCTGCTGGCGTGGCCGCGTATCCCGGGGCGAACGGGACGGATCGTGCGGACTGTTCCGGCGGCCTTGGCAGCCGTCGCCGCCGCGACCGCGCTCGCGACGTTCGCGCAGCTCCACCAGCCGCGTGTCGACCTGCCCTCCTGGCGCTCGCACGCGCTCCCCGAACTTCCCGAGGGGCCCGTGCTCGGGCTGATCGCCGCCGTCCTCACCATCACGCTCGTCGCCAGCGTGGAGTCACTGCTGTCGGCCGTCGCCATCGACAGGCTCGCCGCCGCCCGCAAGCAGCCGGACGTGCGCATCCCCCGCGCGGACCTCGACCGCGAGCTCGCCGGTCAGGGCGCGGCCAACGTCGTGTCCGGCGCGCTCGGCGGACTGCCCATCACCGGCGTCGCGGTCCGCAGCTCGGCGAACGTCTCCGCAGGAGCGGTCAGCCGCCACTCCACCATGCTCCACGGGCTGTGGATCGCTGTGGCCGCGCTGCTGCTCGTGCCCGTCCTCGACCTGATCCCGCTGGCCACGCTCGCCGCGCTGGTCATGGTGGTCGGCGTGCAGATGGTCAACATCACGCACCTGCGCAGCGTCAAGCGCAACCGCGAGATCCTGGTCTACGCGGCAACCGTGAGCGCTGTCGTCCTGACCGGCGTACTCGAAGGCGTGCTGATCGGGATCGCGGTCGCCGTCACCGTCGCGCTGCACCGGCTCACCAGAACCCGGATCACCATGGAGGAGGAAGGCGGCGTCCACCGTGTGCGTGTACGCGGGCAGTTGACGTTCCTGGCCGTTCCCCGGCTGAGCCGTGTCCTCGGACAGGTGCCGCACGGCGTCGACTGCGTGGTCGAGCTGGACGGCTCGTTCATGGACCACGCGGCGTACGAGGCGCTGCACGACTGGCAGACGTCGCACAGTGCGCAAGGCGGCACCGTGGAGTTCACGGGCCGGTCGGGGGCGCGGATCAGCGAGCCCGTGCACGAGACGCACGGCTGCTGCCGCCCCTGGACGCCCTGGCGCAACCACCACTGCGGCGGGCCCCCACAGCCGGCCGAGCCCCACCAACTGGCCACCGGGCTGAGCGCGTTCCAGCGCAACACCGCCCCCCTGGTCCGCGACGAGCTGGCGCGCCTCGCCCGTGAGGGCCAGAAGCCGTCCCAGCTGTTCCTCACCTGCGCCGACTCCCGGCTGGTCACCAGCATGATCACGGCGAGCGGCCCCGGTGACCTGTTCACCGTGCGCAATGTGGGAAATCTGGTTCCGCTGCCCGGCGAGGAGAGCGGCGACGACTCGGTCGCGGCCGCCATCGAGTACGCGGTGGACGTGCTGGGGGTGGAGTCCATCACGGTCTGCGGCCACTCGGGCTGCGGGGCGATGCAGGCCCTGTTGAACAGCCCGCCCGAGGGCACGCCGACGCCGCTGCGCCGCTGGCTGCGGCACGGTATGCCCAGCCTGGAGCGCATGCGCAGCCGTCGGCATGTGCCGGCGAGGATCTCGGGGCGGATGCCCGCGGACGCCGTGGAGCAGCTGTGCCTGACCAATGTGGTGCAGCAGCTGGAGCATCTGCGGGCCCATGAGTCGGTCGCCCGCCGGCTCGCCGAGGGCAGGTTGCAACTGCACGGCATGTACTTCCATGTCGGCGAGGCCCAGGCGTACCTGCTCACGAGCGCCACCGACCTGGATGTCGATCAGGTATTCGACCGGGTCGCTCCCACCCCGTCCGTGCTGGAGAAGGCCCGCGTCTGATCACATGCACCTGTGGACTCGGGACAGGAGTGCACGCCTCGTGACCGAGCGCACATCACACGGCTGAACCGCCGCTGTGCGGCGTCCGTGGGAACGGGTGGCTCCTCTTCCCCACCGCCCGGGGCCGAGGGGTCGCCCACAGGTCTAAACCATTTTCCCGGAGGCCCTTGTCACCCGGCCTTCTGGCTGATGAGCTATGGCCTGGGACACATACGCACAGAAGACGCCCTGAGAAAGGGAGATGTCGTGAGCAACGAAAGCCTGGCCAACCTTCTTAAGGAAGAGCGGCGGTTCGCACCTCCGGCCGAGCTGGCCGCGCACGCCAATGTGACCTCGGAGGCGTACGCACAGGCCGCCGCGGACAGGCTTGGCTTCTGGGCCGAGCAGGCACGGCGGCTCGACTGGGCCGCCGAACCGACCGAGACCCTCGACTGGAGCAACCCGCCCTTCGCGAAATGGTTCGCGGACGGCAGGCTCAACGTCGCGTACAACTGCGTGGACCGCCATGTCGAGGCCGGCCACGGCAACCGCGTCGCCATCCACTTCGAGGGCGAGCCCGGCGACAGCCGCGCCATCACCTACGCCGAGCTCAAGGACGAGGTCTCCAGGGCCGCCAACGCGCTGACCGAACTCGGTGTCCGCAAGGGCGACCGCGTCGCCGTCTACCTGCCGATGATCCCCGAGGCCGCGGTCGCCATGCTGGCCTGCGCGCGGATCGGCGCCGCCCACTCGGTCGTCTTCGGTGGCTTCTCGGCCGACGCGGTTGCCTCCCGCATCCAGGACGCCGACGCCAAGCTCGTCATCACCGCCGACGGCGGCTACCGCCGCGGCAAGCCCAGCGCGCTCAAGCCGGCGATCGACGAGGCCGTCTCCCGCTGCCCGCAGGTCGAGCACGTGCTGGTGGTGCGGCGCACCGGCCAGGAGACGGCGTTCACCGAGGGCCGCGACGTGTGGTGGCACGACATCGTCGGCCGTCAGTCCGCCGAGCACACCCCGGAGGCGTTCGAGGCCGAGCACCCGCTCTTCATCCTCTACACCTCCGGCACCACGGGTAAGCCCAAGGGCATCCTGCACACCTCCGGCGGCTACCTCACCCAGGCGGCCTACACGCACCACGCCGTCTTCGACCTCAAGCCCGAGTCCGACGTCTACTGGTGCACGGCGGACATCGGCTGGGTCACCGGCCACTCGTACATCGTCTACGGCCCCCTGGCCAACGGTGCGACGCAGGTCATGTACGAGGGCACGCCGGACACCCCGCACCAGGGCCGGTTCTGGGAGATCGTGCAGAAGTACGGCGTCACGATCCTCTACACGGCGCCGACCGCGATCCGCACGTTCATGAAGTGGGGAGACGACATCCCCGCCAAGTTCGACCTCTCCAGCCTGCGCGTCCTCGGCTCGGTCGGTGAGCCCATCAACCCGGAGGCATGGATCTGGTACAGGGAGCACATCGGCGCCGGGAGGACCCCGATCGTCGACACCTGGTGGCAGACCGAGACCGGCGCGATGATGATCTCGCCGCTGCCCGGCGTCACCGAGACCAAGCCCGGCTCCGCGCAGCGCCCGTTGCCCGGCATCGCCGCCACCGTCGTCGACGACGAGGCGAACGAGGTGCCCAACGGGGGCGGCGGCTACCTCGTGCTCACCGAGCCGTGGCCCTCGATGCTGCGCACCATCTGGGGCGACGACCAGCGGTTCATCGACACCTACTGGTCCCGTTTCGAGGGCAAGTACTTCGCGGGCGACGGAGCCAAGAGGGACGACGACGGCGACATCTGGCTGCTCGGCCGCGTCGACGACGTGATGCTCGTGTCCGGCCACAACATCTCGACCACCGAGGTCGAGTCGGCGCTGGTCTCGCACCCCAAGGTCGCCGAGGCCGCCGTCGTGGGCGCCGCGGACGAGACGACCGGTCAGGCGATCGTCGCCTTCGTCATCCTGCGGGGCACCGCGAGCGAGGACGACGGCCTCGTGAACGAACTGCGCAACCACGTCGGGGCGACGCTCGGCCCGATCGCCAAGCCCAAGCGGGTCCTGCCGGTGGCCGAGCTGCCGAAGACCCGCTCCGGCAAGATCATGCGCCGCCTGCTGCGCGACGTCGCCGAGAACCGCCAGCTCGGCGATGTCACCACGCTCACGGACTCCTCCGTGATGGACCTGATCCAGTCCCGCCTGCCCAGCGCCCCGAGCGAGGACTGACCGGCGCGCAGCACCGTTCGAGGGACGGCTCGCGCCTGGTCCACCGGGCACCCAAGGCCCCGGCGTGTCCACGCCGGGGCCTTGCCCATGCGGTGGGCGGCCGACCGCCGTCCGTACGCCCGCGAGGACCCGCAGGGTTGGGTAGGGTAAAGAACGCGTCAGAGGGCGCAGGAACGATCTCAGGTGCGCCGGGAAGTCTGGTCGGCAACAGTTTTTGTCGTGTCCGACCGACCGGAGGTTACGCACCGTGGCCGCGCTCAAGACCACTCCCAAGCTCTTCGGCCGCCTGTCGTTGCCCGAGCGGAACTTCGTCGCGGACGCGCTGCGCGCGGAGACGGTCGGCGGTGTGCTGCTCCTGTTCGCCGCGGTGGTGGCACTGATCTGGGCGAACACTCCTCTCGGGGACAGCTACGCCTCCGTGCGCGACTTCCACATCGGCCCCGCGTCACTCGGCCTCGACCTCTCGGTCCAGCACTGGGCGGCGGACGGTCTGCTGGCCGTCTTCTTCTTCGTCGCCGGCATCGAGCTCAAGCGGGAGCTGGTCGCGGGAGAGCTGCGCGACCCGAAGGCCGCTGCTCTGCCCGTCGTCGCCGCTCTCTGCGGCATGATCATGCCCGCCCTCGTCTATCTGGCGGTCACGACGCTCGGCGACGGTTCCACGGCCGGATGGGCGGTCCCCACCGCCACGGACATCGCCTTCGCCCTGGCCGTCCTGGCGGTGATCGGCACGTCGCTGCCGGCCGCGCTCCGCGCGTTCCTGCTGACCCTGGCGGTCGTCGACGACCTCTTCGCGATCCTGATCATCGCGATCTTCTTCACGAACGACCTGAACTTCGCGGCTCTCGGCGGCGCCGTCGCCGGACTCGCCCTCTTCTGGCTGCTGCTGCGCACGGGCGTGCACGGCTGGTACGTGTACGTGCCGCTCGCCCTCGTCATCTGGGGGCTGATGTACAACAGCGGCGTCCACGCCACCATCGCCGGTGTCGCGATGGGCCTGATGCTGCGCTGCGGCCGCCGGGAGGGCGAGGAGCAGTCCCCGGGCGAGCACATCGAGCATCTGGTGCGTCCCCTGTCCGCGGGCATCGCCGTCCCGCTGTTCGCGCTGTTCTCGGCGGGAGTCACCGTCACGGGCAAGTCCCTCGGCGACGTCTTCAGCAAGCCCGAGACGCTGGGCGTCGTGCTGGGTCTGGTGGTGGGCAAGGCAGTTGGCATCTTCGGAGGCACCTGGGTGACGGCGCGCTTCACCAGGGCGGAGCTGAACGAGGACCTGCGCTGGCCGGACGTCTTCGCGCTGGCCTCGCTCGCCGGTATCGGCTTCACCGTCTCCCTGCTGATCGGTGAACTCGCCTTCACCGGGGACGCCACTCTCACCGACGAGGTGAAGGCCGCGGTCCTGATCGGTTCCCTGATCGCCGCAATCATCTCCGGCATACTCCTCAAACTGCGGGTACGCACCTACCAGGCGCTGGCGGCCGAGGAGGAGCGCGACGAGGACATGTCCGGGATCCCCGACATCTACGAGCAGGACGACCCCGCGTACCACTTGAGGATGGCCGCCATCTACGACGAGAAGGCCGCGGAGCACCGCAGGAGGGCTCAAGCGGCGGGGGCGTCGCGCGACGGCGGCGACAGTCCGGCATGATCTGACATCGGACCGTAGAACTTTGGAGAGGGAGTCAGCGATGAGCGACCGCGGCAACACCACGGCGAACGCTGTCGGCGCCGACCGCAGTCTCGGTCAGCTGGTCGCCGCGGCGACCGCCGAGATGTCGGCGCTGGTGCACGACGAGATCGCGCTGGCCAAGGCACAGTTGCGCCGGGACGTGAAGAAGGCGGGCATCGGCGGTGGTGCGTTCACCGCTGCCGGCGCGGTGCTGCTCTTCTCCTTGCCGATGCTGAGCTTCGCGCTCGCCTACGGCTTCCAGTTCTGGACCGGCTGGCACCTGTCCGTCTGCTTCCTGCTGTCGTTCGCCGTCAACGTCCTCGTCGCCGGACTGCTGGCGCTGATCGGCCTGGTCTTCGTGAAGAAGGCGAAGAAGGGCAAGGGCCCGCAGAAGACGGTCGCCTCGGCCAAGGAGACCGCGGCGGTGCTGCAGAACGCCAAGCCGCATCCGCGCCGCCCCGCGCAGCCCGAGCTCCCGGCCGGCTCCCGGCAGGACAAGGTCACGGTGTGACGCGGAGGACCGGCGCGGGCGCCGCCGGCCGGGGAGTGGCGAACGGCCGGTCCGCGGGTGTGGCACGCTCATCAGCATGACGGCACCTGTTTCCAGCCCCGGCGGTCCTGTACGTCTCGACGGTCCGTGGACCCACCGCGACGTCGCGGCCAACGGTGCCCGCTTCCACATCGCCGAGATGGGTGACGGGCCGCTGGTGATGCTGCTGCACGGGTTCCCGCAGTTCTGGTGGACCTGGCGGCACCAGCTGCCCGCGCTCGCCGAAGCGGGTTTCCGGGCGGTGGCGATGGACCTGCGCGGGGTGGGCGGCAGTGACCGTACGCCGCGGGGTTACGACCCCGCCAACCTCGCACTCGACATCACCGGCGTGGTCCGGTCCCTGGGAGAGCCGGACGCCGCGCTGGTCGGACACGACCTGGGCGGCTATCTGGCGTGGACAGCGGCCGTGATGCGTCCCAAGCTGGTGCGCCGTCTGGCGGTCTCGTCGATGCCGCACCCGCGGCGCTGGCGCTCCGCGATGCTGTCGGACTTCGCGCAGAGCCGTGCCGGGTCGTACGTGTGGGGTTTCCAGCGGCCCTGGATCCCGGAGCGTCAACTGGTCGCCGACGCCGCCGCCCTGGTGGGCCGCCTGATCGAGGACTGGTCGGGTCCGCAGCCGCTCGACGAGGAGGCGGTGGACGTCTACCGGCGCGCGATGTGCATCCCTTCGACGGCGCACTGCTCGATCGAGCCGTACCGCTGGATGGTGCGTTCGCTGGCCCGGCCCGACGGCATCCAGTTCAACCGCCGGATGAAGCGTCCGGTGCGGGTGCCGACCCTGCATCTGCACGGGTCACTCGATCCGGCGATGCGCACGCGCAGCGCGGCGGGTTCGGGCGAGTACGTCGAAGCCCCGTACCGGTGGCGGCTGTTCGACGGTCTGGGCCACTTCCCCCACGAGGAGGACCCGGTGGCCTTCTCGAACGAGCTCATCAGCTGGCTCAAGGACCCGGAACCCGACCGCTGAGCCGTCCCGCCGCGGCCGCGCGAGGTCGCGGGGGCTGTACGGGCGAACCGGTGGAACGGTTGTCCTACGAACGGCCACATGCCCGGCGCATAGGCCAATTGGCGGGTCCGGAGACGGTTACCGACCATGGGGCCCGGGCAGACGTCCGGGTATGGGCTGGACGCACGACTACGGTGACGCAGCACGCAACCGCCGCTCGGCCAATGGGCCGATTTCCCACGACAGCGGCGGCTCTGAGCATCAGGGCCAGGAGCATCCGGGGCAGGGGATGGGCATTTCGCGCATCCTCCGGCGCCGTGCACGCTGGGTGTCCGCCCGACTGCGGCATCCGCGGGCCTGAGCCGGCGACGGCCCGGGCCGGCCGCATCCCTACAGGGCGCATCCCTGGCTGTCGACCTGCTGGTTGGCCGCCCGGCCACGGGTGATGTCGTCGCGGATCTCGTCGACCGTCAGGGCGTAGCCCGTGTCCGCGTCGTCGAGGGACCGGGCGAAGATGACGCCGTAGACCTTGCCGTCGGTGGTGAGCAGCGGGCCGCCGGAGTTGCCCTGGCGCACGGTCGCGAACAGTGAGTAGACGTCGCGGCGGACGGTGCCGCGGTGGTAGATGTCGGGGCCGTTGGCGCTGATCCGGCCGCGGACTCGGGCGGAGCGGACGTCGTAGGAGCCGTTCTCCGGGAAGCCCGCGACGATCGCGCTGTCTCCGCTGCGGGCGTCGTCCTCGGCGAACTCGAGCGGACGGGCCTTGAGGTCGGGAACGTCCAGGATCGCGATGTCGCGCTCCCAGTCGTAGAGCACGACCTTGGCGTCGTAGAGCCGGCCCTCGCCGCCTATCTGGACGGTCGGCTCGTCCACGCCGCCGACCACATGGGCGTTGGTCATGACCCGGCGCTGGTCGAAGACGAAGCCGGTGCCTTCGAGGACCTTGCCGCATGTGGGCGCCGTACCGACGACCTTGACGATGGACTGCTTGGCACGCGCGGCGACGGGGCTGCCGACGAGAGCCGGATCCGGGGGCCGGACCTCGGTGATGGGCTCATTGGCGAACGGGCTGAAGACCTGCGGGAAGCCGTTCTGCGCGAGGACGGAGGTGAAGTCCGCGAACCAGGTGTTGGCCTGATCGGGCATCACCCGGGAGATGCCGAGCAGCACCTTGGAACTGCGCACCTCCTTGCCCAGGGTGGGCAGCGAGGTGCCGGCGAGCGCGGATCCGATCAGCCAGGCGACCAGCAGCATGGCGACGACGTTGACCAGGGCGCCGCCGGTGGCGTCGAGGGCGCGGGCGGGTGACCAGGTGATGTGCCGGCGCAGCTTGTTCCCGAGGTGGGTGGTGAACGCCTGGCCGACCGACGCGCAGACGATCACGATCACCACGGCGACGATGGCGGCCGTGGTCGACACCTCGGCGCCGTCGGTGAGCGCCGCCCAGATGACCGGGAGCAGGTAGACCGCGACGAGCCCGCCGCCGAGGAAGCCGATCACCGAGAGGATGCCGACGACGAAGCCCTGGCGGTAGCCGACGATCGCGAACCAGACGGCGGCGACCAGCAACAGGATGTCCAGCACGTTCACCGTCAATAGCCTCGCAGTGTCGTCGCCGGGTGCTCCTTCCGGCTGGTCGGTCCGGGTCCGCGGCGTGGCCGCTTCGTCTGTGCGCCCCGGGGTGCGCTTCGTACGGGATCAGCGTGTCATGCGCGCCAGTCCAGCGGGACCTCCCTGGTCCGGTCCCATGGTCGCTCCCAGCCCGCGAAGTGCAGGAGCCGGTCGATCACCCCGGCGGTGAAACCCCAGACCAGAGCGCCTTCCACCAGGAACGCGGGCCCGGCGTTACCGCTCGGGTGGAGGGCCATCGCGCGGTTGTCCGGGTCCGTGAGATCCGCCACGGGCACGGTGAAGACCCGCGCGGTCTCGGCGGGGTCGACCGCTCCGACCGGGCTCGGGGTGCGCCACCATCCCAGTACGGGCGTGACGACGAATCCGCTCACCGGGATGTAGAGCTTGGGCAGCACGCCGAAGGGCTGGACCCCCGACGGGTCCAGACCGGTCTCCTCCTCGGCCTCCCGCAGTGCCGCGCGCAGCGGCCCCGTGGTGGCCGGGTCGCCGTCCTCCGGGTCGAGGGCGCCGCCGGGGAACGACGGCTGCCCGGCGTGCGAGCGCAGGGTGCCGGCGCGCTCCATGAGCAGCAGCTCGGGCCCCCGCGCGCCCTCGCCGAACAGGACGAGCACGGCGGACTGCCGGCCGCGGCCGCTCTCGGGCGGCAGGAAACGGCTCAGCTGGTGCGGCTGGACGGTGTCGGCGGCGCGCACCACGGGGTCGAGCCAGTCGGGCAGACCGGCGGTGCTGACGGACACCTCTTCGTGCCTGCCGGACTGTTCGTACGTCCTGTAGGTCTCTTCGCCTGCGCGCGTCATGGACACCCCCTGGTGCTCAACGCCCCGGGGCGTTTGGATCGTTCCTCGTGGGGGGCGTTCACCCGATCGCGCCCAGGGCCGGGGCCGGTTTTCCCGGATAGTCCGGCGGCGGCTTGAGCCGCTGGCCGGGCTGGCCGCCCATCTCGTACTTCAGGAGCTTCCTGGCCTTGTCGGGGTCGGTCTCGCCCTCGCCGTAGGCCGGGCAGAGGTGGGTGATCGGGCAGGCGCCGCAGGCGGGCTTGCGAGCGTGGCAGATGCGGCGGCCGTGGAAGATGACGCGGTGGGAGAGCATCGTCCACTCCGATCTGGGGAAGATCGCGGCGATCTCGGCCTCGATCTTCACCGGGTCGTCCTGGTCGGTCCACTTCCAGCGGCGCACGAGGCGCATGAAGTGCGTGTCCACGGTGATGCCGGGCACGCCGAAGGCGTTCCCCAGGACGACGAAGGCCGTCTTGCGGCCCACTCCCGGGAGGCTGACCAGGTCCTCCAGCCGCCCGGGGACCTCGCCGCCGAAGTCGTCGCGGATGGCCTTGGACAGCCCCATGATCGACTTGGTCTTGGCCCGGAAGAAACCGGTCGGGCGGATGAGCTCCTCGACCTCCTCGGGGACCGCCGCGGCCAGGTCCTCGGGCGTGGGGTACTTGGCGAAGAGGGCGGGGGTCGTCTGATTGACCCTGAGGTCGGTGGTCTGCGCCGACAGGACCGTCGCTATCAGCAGCTGGAACGGATTCTCGAAGTCGAGCTCCGGGTGCGCGTACGGGAAGACCTCGGCGAGCTCGCGGTTGATCCGGCGGGCGCGGCGGACCATGGCCAGACGCGATTCCGGTTTGTCCGATTTCTTCCTTTTGCCCGGGGTGGGCGGCAGTTGTTCGCCCACAGCGGAATTCTGCTTTCCGGACACGCTTCCAGCCCCCTTGGCCTGCGCTCTCACCGGCGAATTGGACACCCGGCCAGCCTAAGGGCCGCCACCGACATCCGGGCCGGTCCCCCGGAATCACGACCCAATCGGGCCCCTGCCGCACGGTTGGGCGCGCCAGTGAGTCAAACTTGTTGTGATTGATCGCACGATTGTTTACTACCGGGGTCCCGATCCCCGACGATGCCGCCGTGGGGCACCGAGTCCCCGGAACAGCACGGCGACGGTCCGGCATCATGGGGACAACGTCCCCTGAGCAGGTCGACAAGGAGAGAACTCGTGGACGACGTTCTGCGGCGCGCCCCGCTCTTCGCGGCGCTCGATGACGAGCAGGCCGCGGAGCTCCGCGCCTCGATGAGTGAGGTGACGCTCGCCCGCGGCGACGCGCTCTTCCACGAGGGCGAACCCGGCGACCGCCTGTACGTGGTCACCGAAGGCAAGGTCAAGCTCCACCGCACGTCCCCCGACGGCCGCGAGAACATGCTCGCCGTCCTCGGCCCGGGCGAGCTCATCGGCGAGCTGTCCCTCTTCGATCCCGGCCCGCGCACCGCGACCGCCACCGCGCTGACCGAGGTGAAGCTCCTCGGCCTCGGCCACGGCGACCTCCAGCCCTGGCTGAACGCGCGCCCCGAGGTGGCCACCGCACTGCTGCGCGCGGTCGCACGCCGACTGCGCAAGACCAACGACCAGATGTCCGACCTGGTCTTCTCCGACGTCCCGGGCCGTGTCGCCCGCGCGCTCCTCGACCTGTCGCGCCGCTTCGGCGTGCAGTCCGAGGAGGGCATCCACGTCGTCCACGACCTCACGCAGGAGGAGCTGGCCCAGCTCGTCGGCGCCTCCCGCGAGACCGTGAACAAGGCGCTCGCCGACTTCGCCCAGCGCGGCTGGCTGCGCCTCGAGGCGCGTGCGGTGATCCTGCTGGACGTGGAGCGCCTGGCCAAGCGTTCGCGCTGACACCTGCCGCACCTGCGAAGAGGGCCGCCCGCATCGCGCGGGCGGCCCTCTCGCATGCGTACGGCGTCAGTTCCTGGTGCCGTCCACGATCAGCGGATTGCCGGTGCCGGAGCCGCACGGGACGGCGTAGACCGGGTTCTTCGCGGCCGCCTCGCGGAACGCCTCGATGCACTGGTTGGTCAGCACCTTGTCGCTCAGCGACTCGCTCAGGATGCGGTTGGCCTTGGCGATGCCCTCGGCCTCGATGCGGCGGCGTTCGGCCTCGGCCTTGGCCGTACGGGCCGCCTCCGTCGCGCGCTCGGTGGCCTGCTGCTGCTGGATCTTGCGGTCGATCTGGTCCTGCAGCTTCTCCGAGGGCTTCACGTTGCGCAGGTTGACCGTGGTGACGTCGATGCCACGCGGGGCCAGCCGCTCCTTGATCAGCTCACCGATCTCGGCGTTGATCTTCTCGCGGGCGGAGGTGTAGCCCTCCTCGCTGGTGTGGCGGGCGAAGACGTTGCGCACGATCTCGCGGCTGTCGGGGAAGACCAGGCGCTGCTGGATGGCGTCCTCGCTGCCCGCGAGGCGGTACAGCTCGACGGCCTTCGCCGGGGTGACCGCCCACTTCACGGTCAGCTCCGCGTACATCACGCCGCCCTGCGAGGAGCGCACCTCGACGACGTCCTTGTCCGAGAGATTGAGGTCCACCGGCCGGGTGGAGAACGTGGTGACGCTGGTGAACGGCGAGGTGAGGTTCACGCCGGAGGTCAACGGGGAGCCGACCTTGCCGAACGTGACCGGCACGCCGACCTCGTAGGCGCTGACGACGTGGACACAGCTGGCCACGCCCGAGAAGAGCCCGGCGAGCAGGGCGCCCAGGGCGCCGATCTTGAGACCCCTGTTGTCGCCGCCGCGGGCGACGGCGTACATCACCGCGGCGGCGATGACGAGGATGATGAACAGGACGAACACGGCTTGATCCCCCCAGTGACGGATGTCGCGAAGCGCAAAGTAAGCGGAGCGTAAAGCATCACCGGGAGTGGGGACGCGGGCGGGCGGTGTCCGGTTGCGGCCCCCGTGGCCACGGGCCTGTCCGGCGATTCGGCCGGGATCCGCCGGACGCCCCCTGGGGTCAGCCCTGTCCGATCAGACCGTGTTCACGCAGGTACTCCAGCTGCGCCCGTACCGACAGCTCCGCCGCCGGCCACAGGGACCGGTCGACGTCCGCGTACACCTGGGCGACGACCTCGGGTGCCGTCGTGAAGCCGTCCTCGACGGCCGTCTCGACCTGCGCCAGGCGGCTCGCCCGATGGGCGAGGTAGAACTCGACCGCGCCCTGGGCGTCGTCGAGCACGGGCCCGTGGCCAGGCAGGACCGTGTGGACACCGTCGTCGACGGTGAGCGAGCGGAGCCGCCGCAGCGAGTCGAGGTAGTCGCCGAGCCGGCCCTCGGGGTGGGCGACGACCGTCGTGCCCCGGCCCAGGACCGTGTCGCCCGTCAGCACGGCGCGGTCGGCGGGCAGGTGGAAGCTGAGCGAGTCGGCGGTGTGCCCCGGGGTGGCCACGACCCGCATCTCCAGCCCGCCCGTGGTGATCACGTCCCCGGCCGCGAGCCCCTCGTCGCCGAGCCGCAGCGCGGGGTCGAGGGCACGGACCTTCGTACCCGTCAGCTCCGCGAAGCGTGCGGCGCCCTCCGCGTGGTCGGGGTGCCCGTGGGTGAGCAGGGTCAGCGCGACCCGCCGGCCCGCCTTCTCGGCCGTCTCGATCACGGCCCGCAGATGGCCGTCGTCCAGCGGTCCCGGGTCGACCACCACGGCGAGGCCGGAGTCGGGCTCCGAGACGATCCAGGTGTTCGTGCCGTCCAGCGTCATCGCGGACGGGTTCGGCGCGAGGACGTTGACCGCGCGGGCGGTGGCGGGGCCGGAGAGCGCGCCTCCGCGGGGCTGTCCGGGCAGTGCTGCGGCGTCGGTCATCGCGAGCCTCCGGTCGGCACGTGCTTGGTGAACTCGTCGTGCCCGGGCCAGCTGAGGACGACCTCCCCGCCCTCCAGGCGCGCCGTCGCGAGCACGGGCGCCAGGTCCTGCCCGGCGGCCGCCTCCAGCGCCTGCGCCGCCGTCGCGTACTGCCGCAGGGTGCGCAGCGTGGCGATGGTGGGCGGCATCATCAGCAGCTCGCCCTTGTCGTAGCCCGCGGTCGCGTCGGCCGGGCGGATCCAGACGGTGCTGTCGGCCTCCGTGGACGCGTTGCGGGTGCGCTGGCCCTCGGGCAGGGCCGCGACGAAGAACCAGGTGTCGTAGCGGCGCGGCTCGAACTCCGGCGTGATCCAGCGCGCCCACGCACCGAGCAGGTCCGAGCGCAGCACCAGGCCGCGCCGGTCCAGGAACTCGGCGAAGGACACGTTCCGGTCCACCAGCGCCTGCCGGTCCGCCTCCCAGTCGTCCCCCGTCGTGTCCCCGACGACCGTGCCGGGCGTCGGGCCCGCGAGCAGGACGCCCGCCTCCTCGTACGTCTCGCGGACCGCCGCGCACACGATGGCCTGCGCGGACGCGGTGTCGGTGCCCAGCCGCCGCGCCCAGGTCTCCAGCGAAGGCCCGGCCCAGCCGACGGGCCGGTCGTCGCGCGGGTCCACGCCCCCGCCCGGATACGCGTACGCGCCGCCCGCGAAGGCCATGGACGTGCGCCGGCGCAGCATGTGGACGGCTGGCCCGTCCGCCGCGTCGCGCAGCAGCATCACGGTGGCGGCCCTCTTGGGGGTCACGGGCGTGAGCTCACCGGCCGCGAGAGCGCGGATGCGGTCGGGCCATTCCGGCGGGTACCACTGACCATTGGGCATGGGGCGGATGCTATGCGCTCACGCGCGGATGTTCGAGGGGTGGCCTGTGCGGCCGGCCCTCGGCGCCGTCAGCGCCGGTGCCCGCCGTGCTGCCGACCGGCGCGCGTGCACTGGGCGTCGACCGTCGGGACGCGGCCGCTCCGGCCTCGTCCGTGGACGTGGTGAGCCCGACGCGGTCGTTCCCGGCCGCTCCGGCCTCGTCCGTGGACGTGGTGAGCCCGACGCGGTCGTTCCCGGCCGCTCCGGCCTCGTCCGTGGACGTGGTGAGCCGGATGTCGCCGTCATGGCCCGACCTCGCCGGACAGCCGGCCGCGCATCCCCTGGAAGCAGGTCTTCCGCCACGACCAGGTCGTGCCCGTCCCCGTCCGCCGCCGGTGGACGCGCTCGCCGCGCCCGGAGCCCCCCACCGGCCGCGACACGCCGACGGCCCCGAGCCGCCGACGGACCGGCGGCCTCGGGGCCGTACACCTACTGACCTAGCGTTCAGTCCTGGACGAGCTCCACCTGGATCTCGACCTCGACCGGAGCGTCCAGCGGCAGCACCACGACGCCCACCGCGCTGCGCGCGTGCACACCCTTGTCGCCCAGCACCTCGCCGAGCAGCTCGCTCGCCCCGTTGATCACACCGGGCTGGCCGGTGAAGTCCGCGGCCGACGCCACGAAGCCCACGACCTTCACCACCCGGGCGATGCGGTCCAGGTCGCCGACGACCGACTTCACGGCGGCCAGAGCGTTCAGCCCGCAGATACGGGCGAGCTCCTTGGCCTCCTCGGCGGTGACCTCGCCGCCCACCTTGCCGGTGACCGGAAGCTTGCCGTCCACCATCGGCAGCTGGCCGGATGTGTACACGTACGAGCCCGAGATCACGGCCGGCTGATAGGCGGCCAGCGGCGGGACGACCTCCGGCAGCGTCAGACCGAGTTCGGCGAGCCTGCGCTCGACCACGCCGCTCACGAGGACTTCTCCCGCTTCAGGTAGGCCACCAGCTGCTCGGGGTTGTTCGGCCCGGGCACGACCTGGACGAGCTCCCAGCCGTCCTCGCCCCAGGTGTCCAGAATCTGCTTCGTCGCGTGCACGAGGAGGGGCACGGTCGCGTATTCCCACTTGGTCATGGAGCCGACTGTAGCCGCACCCCCCGGCCGCTTCGCGAAGCAGCCCGCGGCGGGACGTGACGCAGCCCGCAGGCAGCCTCGTGCGTAGGCCGGTGCACGACTGGTTAGGCTCGAATACGTGAGCAGGCTCCAGGTCGTCAGCGGCAAGGGCGGTACCGGTAAGACCACGGTGGCCGCCGCCCTCGCGCTCGCCCTCGCGACCGAGGGTAAGCGCACCCTCCTCGTCGAGGTCGAGGGCCGGCAGGGCATCGCCCAGCTCTTCGAGACGGAAGCCCTTCCGTACGAGGAGCGCAAGATCGCCGTGTCGTCCGGCGGCGGCGAGGTGTTCGCGCTGGCCATCGACGCCGAGCGCGCGCTCCTCGACTACCTCCAGATGTTCTACAAGCTCGGCAGCGCGGGCCGCGCCCTCAAGAAGCTCGGCGCGATCGACTTCGCGACGACCATCGCGCCCGGCGTCCGCGACGTGCTGCTGACCGGCAAGGCGTGCGAGGCCGTACGCCGCCGGGACAAACAAGGGCGGTACGTCTACGACCACGTGGTCATGGACGCACCGCCCACCGGTCGCATCACCCGCTTCCTGAACGTGAACGACGAGGTCGCGGGCCTCGCCCGGATCGGCCCGATACACAATCAGGCGCAGGCCGTGATGCGCGTGCTCAAGTCCCCCCAGACGGCGGTCCATCTGGTCACGCTGCTGGAGGAGATGCCCGTCCAGGAGACCGCGGACGGCGTCGCCGAGCTGCGCGCCGCCGGACTCCCCGTGGGCAACGTCATCGTGAACATGGTCCGGCCCCACCTCCTCGACGAGGAGGCGGTGCGCGACGCGTCGAACGGCCGCCGTGGTGAGATCGCCGAGGCGCTCACGGCCGCGGGCGTCCACGGCTCGGCGACGCTCGTCACCCCGCTGCTCGAGCAGGCAGCCGAGCACGCCCGGCGGGTGGAACTGGAGCGCGAGCAGCGGCGGGTACTGAACGCGCTGGCCCTGGGCGCGTACGAACTGCCGGTGCTCAGCGAGGGTGTCGACATCGCCGGGCTGTACCAACTGGCCAGGGAACTGCGCAAGCAAGGGGCGGGCTCATGACGCTGGACGCATCGGCCCGCCTGGAGGTCGACCCGCTCATCGACGATCCGGCCACGCGCATCATCGTGTGCTGCGGCGCGGGCGGCGTCGGCAAGACCACGACGGCCGCGGCCCTCGGCGTACGGGCGGCGGAGCGCGGTCGCAAGGTCGTGGTCCTGACCATCGACCCGGCCCGGCGGCTCGCCCAGTCCATGGGCATCGACTCGCTCGACAACACGCCGCGCAGGGTCAAGGGCATCGAGGGCGACGGCGAACTGCACGCCATGATGCTCGACATGAAGCGCACCTTCGACGAGATCGTCGAGGCGCACGCGGACGCGGAGCGTGCCCGCGCGATCCTGGAGAACCCCTTCTACCAGTCCCTGTCCGCCGGTTTCGCCGGCACGCAGGAGTACATGGCGATGGAGAAGCTGGGACAGCTGCGCGGGCGAGAGGAGTGGGACCTGATCGTCGTCGACACCCCGCCGTCGCGCTCCGCGCTCGACTTCCTGGACGCGCCCAAGCGCCTGGGGTCGTTCCTCGACGGGAAGTTCATCAAGCTGCTGATGGCTCCCGCGAAGGTGGGCGGCCGCGCGGGGATGAAGTTCCTCAACGTCGGCATGTCGATGATGACGGGCACGCTGGGCAAGCTGCTGGGCGGTCAACTGCTGCGCGACGTCCAGACGTTCGTGGCCGCCATGGACACGATGTTCGGCGGCTTCCGTACCCGCGCGGACGCGACCTACCGGCTGCTGCAGGCGCCGGGCACGGCGTTCGTGGTGGTCGCGGCGCCGGAGCGGGACGCCCTGCGGGAGGCGGCGTACTTCGTGGAGCGGCTGGCCGCGGAGGACATGCCGCTCGCGGGCCTCGTCCTCAACCGCGTGCACGGCAGCGGGGCCGCGGGGCTGTCCGCGGAGCGGGCGCTCGCGGCCGCGGAAAATCTTGACGAGTCCGGCATTGTGGATCAGGGGCCCGGGAATGCTGGTGTTCGTGACGCCGCGGCCGTCTCTCCCGAATCCCCGGCCGTGGATCACTCCCCCGAAGCGCGTGAGGCTACCCCCGACACACTCGGATCATCACCGTCCGAGATTCCCGACGTACACGACGTGCACGAAGTCCATGGCGTGCACGAAGTCCACGACGTGCAGACCGCGCAGCAGTTGACGGCCGGCCTGCTGCGCCTGCATGCCGAGAGGATGCAGGTGCTGGCGCGCGAGCGACGCACACGCGACCGTTTCACGGCCCTCCACCCCGAGGTGGCCGTCACCGAGGTCCCGGCCCTTCCGGGCGATGTGCACGACCTGGCCGGCCTGCGTGCGATCGGCACGCGCCTGGCAGCGAGGTCCTAGCGCGGCGCGCGGACGGCACGTCGTCCGCGGGCAGCCCGGACTCGGGAGCCGCGCTCCCGGCCTTCCGGCACTGGGCACGGAGCTGCTCACGCACGCAGGTGCAGCACGCTCCGGTTCTCGGCACAGAGCGGCGCCTGCGCGCAGCACGCTCCGCGTCTCGGCCGAAATCGGCTCAGGCGCACAGGTGCAGCACGCTCCGGCACGCCGGCGTCATCGCCTGCGTGCCGACGAGCGGGTGCCCGTCAGCCCACCGCCGCATACGTCTCGTACGTCTCGTCGTCGTCGAGGCCCACCGGCAGAATGCCCGCGCTGCGCTCGTACTCCGTGCGCGCGGTCTCGAGCAGTCTTCGCCAGGACGTGACCGTGGGGCGCCGGCGCAGCAGCGCTCGTCGCTCCCGCTCGGTCATGCCACCCCACACGCCGAACTCGACGCGGTTGTCCAGGGCATCAGCCAGGCATTCGGTGCGTACCGGGCATCCGGTGCACACCGCCTTGGCCCTGTTCTGCGCTGCCCCTTGTACGAACAGTTCATCCGGATCCGTCGTGCGACAGGCTGCCTGCGCACTCCAGTCGGTAACCCAGCCCATGCCGGCGCCGTCCTCTCCCGAATCGAGGCTCCCCCACGGCGGCAGCGGCATATTCACCGCTGCCAGTTGAGGACGTTACGGAAGGTGGGCACAGCGCAACACCCCCACGGGGCCCAATCTTGAATGGTCCGAACGGACTATGCGTACGCGGCAGATCACCCAGGGGAGTGACCTGAGGACATGCGTAATGAAACCGACAAAGCGGGGCATTTCCTTTGTCGTGCAACGGACTTCGACGACACATGCGGGAATCCGGGCATGGCTCCGCCGGATTCGGGGACAGCGGAGTTCTGCCAGGTACTTGATGCGAGACCGCACGGCTGTGACAGTTGAGAGCAGCTTAGGCCAATGCCTTTACGCCTGTCCGGCAAATGAGAACGTAGGCTGCCCTCATGCCAAAGAAGCGCTCGGGCGGCGGTCTGACCGGGACCCAGCAGGCCGCCAAGTTCCTCGGTGTCAGTGTGCTCTCCGGAGCGGTGCTGGCGGGCATCGCCCTGCCCGCCGCCGGTGCGCTGGGACTTGCCGCCAAAGGCACGGTCGAGGGATTCGACGAGATCCCGGCCAACCTCAAGACACCGCCCCTGAGTCAGCGCACCACCATCCTGGACTCCGAGGGCGGCAAGATCGCCACGGTCTACTCGCGCGACCGCACGGTGGTGCCCCTCAAGGACATCTCGCCGTACATGCAGAAGGCGATCATCGCGATCGAGGACGCCCGCTTCTACGACCACGGCGCGGTCGACCTCAAGGGCGTGCTGCGCGCGCTCAACAAGAACGCGCAGTCCGGGGAGGTGTCCGAGGGTGCCTCCACGCTCACCCAGCAGTACGTGAAGAACGTCTTCGTCGAGGAGGCCGGCGACGACCCCGACAAGGTCGCCCAGGCCACCCAGCAGACCATCGGCCGCAAGATCCGCGAACTGAAGTACGCGATCCAGGTCGAGGAGGAGCTGGGCAAGAAGAAGATCCTCGAGAACTACCTCAACATCACCTTCTTCGGTCAGCAGGCGTACGGCGTCGAGGCCGCCTCGCAGCGCTACTTCTCCAAGTCCGCCAAGGACCTGAAGCTGGAGGAGGCGGCGATGCTGGCCGGCATCGTCCAGTCGCCGAGCCGCTACGACCCGGTCAACGACATCGAAGAGGCCACCAAGCGCCGCAACATCGTGCTCCAGCGCATGGCCGAGGTCCGCGACATCTCCCAGGAGGATGCGGACAGGGCCAAGGCCACGCCGATCGAGCTGGCCGTCAGCAAGCCGGACAACGGGTGCATCACCGCCGTGGACGGCGCGGGCTTCTTCTGCGACTACGTGCGCAAGACGATCCTCAACGACCCCGCCTTCGGGAAGACGGACGAGGAGCGCTCGAAGCTGTGGAACCTGGGCGGCCTCACCATCCGCACGACGCTGAGCCCACGGGCGCAGGCCGCCGCGAACCAGGCCGCCACGGCGAAGGTCCACAAGACGGACAAGGTCGCCGCGGCCGTGGTGCAGGTCCAGCCCGGCACGGGCAGGATCCTGTCGATGGGCCAGTCCCGCCCGTACGGCCTGGACCAGAAGCAGCACGAGACGGTGCTCAACCTCTCGGTCGGAAGCAAGATGGGCGGTACGACCTACGGCTTCCAGGTCGGTTCGACCTTCAAGCCGATCACGGCCGCCGCGGCACTGGAGAAGGGCATCAGCCCCGCCCAGTCGTTCGCGACCCCGTGGAAGATCTCCCTGCCGATGGACTCCTTCCGGACCTGCGCGGGCGGCCCGTCCGGCGGCGGCCAGTGGCCCCTGCAGAACGAGCTGCAGTCCGAGGCCGGCTCCTGGGACATGACCAGCGCACTCGGCAAGTCCATCAACACCTACTTCGCCCACCTCGAGCAGATGACCGGTCTGTGTGAAACGGTCGAGATGGCGAAGAAGATGGGCTACGAGCGCGAGCTGGGCAAGAAGCTGCAGGAGCTCCCGTCCATCACCCTCGGCGGCCAGGAGAGCACCCCGCTGGACATGGCGTCGGTGTACGCCACGTTCGCCAACCGCGGCACGTACTGCACGCCGGTCGCCATCGAGTCCGTGACGGACGCCAACGGCAAGCGGATCAAGGTGCCGGGCTCCCAGTGCTCGCAGGTGATGAACCAGAAGACCGCGGACACGATCAACCAGATGCTCAAGGGCGTGGTCGAGGACGGCACCGGTACGCAGGCCGGCCTCCAGGACCGTGACAACGCGGGCAAGACCGGTACGACCAACGACCGCAAGGACGCCTGGTTCGTGGGCTACACGCCGAATCTGTCCACGGCGGTGTGGGTCGGCGACGACGTCGGCGAGAAGACGTCGATGTACAGGATCACCATCGGCGGCCAGTACTACGACAAGGTCTGCGGCGGCTGCCTGCCCGGCCCGATCTGGAAGATCGCGATGACAGGGGCGCTGGACGCCGCCGAGACCCCCGCGTTCAACCCCGTCCCCGTCCCCCGCGGGAAGGAGAAGGGCGACAAGGACAAGGGCCGCGACCGGGACGAGAACAGGCCCGGCGACAACGGGCCCATCCCCGGCGTCAGCATCGCTCCGGATCTGATCGGCGGCGGCACCAACCGCGGTCAGGGCAACGGCGGCGGCAACGGCGGCAACTGGCCGTAGACGCCCCGGCCGTCACGGCGAAGGGGGACCCGGTCACCGGGTCCCCCTTCGCCGTGCCGTACGCCGTGCGCGCTCAGCCCGCGAGCAGCTGCTTCACGGCGGCCGCCACGCGGCCGCCCTCGGCGCGGCCCGCCACCTTCGGGTTCACGATCTTCATGACGGCGCCCATGGCGCGCGGGCCCTCGGCGCCGCCCGCCCTGGCCTCCTCGACGGCCTGCGCCACGATCTGGTGGAGCTCGTCGTCCGTCAGCTGCTGCGGCAGGTAGGCGTCGAGGATCACGCCCTCGGCCTTCTCGCGCTCGGCCTGCTCGGCACGACCGCCCTGCGCGAAGGCGTCAGCGGCCTCGCGGCGCTTCTTCGCCTCCTTGGCGATCACCTTCTGCACCTCGTCGTCGGAGAGCTCACGGGCCGTCTTGCCCGAGACCTCCTCCTTCGTGATCGCGGCGAGGGTCAGCCGGAGCGTGGAGGAGCGCAGTTCGTCGCGCGCCCTGATCGCCTCGGTGAGGTCTTCCTGCAGCTTGGACTTGAGCGTGGTCATGCGCCCAAGTGTCGCAGGTGCGGGAGGGGGTGCGCCCGCGCATTTCGCGCGACGCGCGTCGGCCGGCGCCGCCCTCGGTGCTCCTGTCACGGGACCGGCAGGGCCGCATCCGACCCGTCCGCGGCGAGCGCCGACGGGATGGGTGTACGCGCCGGGGCTCGTAAGGGCGCGGACACACGACGGCCCCCGCCGGTCGACCGGGACGTCGCCTCCCGGACACCGGCCGTTGACAGCCTGCGCTGGTGTCGTCCCTCCGTCTCCCCCTCGGCCGAGCCGTCGACTTCCGCCACTGTCAGCTGCTCGGGCTCATCGGCTCGACGGCGCTCGCGGCGGGCGGCGTGGGCGCCGGAGCGCTGCCCGTGCGGGAGGTGCTCGCTCCGGACTCGGGGGCGGCCGCACTCGGCCTGGTCGGCGCGTACTTCGGGCTCGTCGTCCTGATAGCGGCATGGGCTCTGGTGGGCCGGGCGGTGCGCGGGCCACGGCCACCCGGGCGGAGCGACCTGCTGGTCACGCTCGTGCTGTGGGCGGCGCCGCTCGTGGTGGCGCCGCCCCTGTTCAGCAGGGACGTCTACAGCTACCTGGCGCAGGGCGCGATGGTCGACGCACGGCTCGACGTGTACGCCTACGGCCCCTCCCGCCTCGGCGGTCCGCTCACGGCCGAGGTGGCACCGCTGTGGCGGGACACCCCGGCCCCGTACGGCCCGGTCTTCCTGGCCCTCGCCTCGGCCATAGCGGGGTCCGCGGACTTCGGCACGTTCTCGGCGCACCGGCTGACCGGCGGTGTGCTCGGCATGCGGCTGGTCGCTCTGCTCGGCGTGGCCCTGATGGCGCTGTGCCTGCCGCGCCTGGCCCGGTACTGCGGAACCGATCCGTCCGTCGCGCTCTGGCTCGGCGCGCTGAACCCGCTCGTACTGCTGCATCTCGTCGGCGGCGCACACAACGACGCCGTCATGATCGGACTGCTGGGCGCCGGACTGGTCGCCGCCCTCGGCCGCAGGCCGGTCGCGGCGGTCGTCCTGATCACGCTCGCCGCCCTGGTGAAGGCACCCGCCGCCCTCGGGCTGGCCGCCGTGGTGGTGCTCTGGGCCCGGCAGCCGCCCTGGGCCCGGTCGCCGCGGCTGTCCTCGGCCCTCGCGACGCTGTGCGTGTGCGCGGCCACCACCGCGGTGACCACCGCGCTCGTCGGCACCGGATACGGCTGGCTCGCCGCGCTCGACACCCCGGTGTCCCCGGAGAACTGGTCCCTGACCTCGACCCTCGGCCGGATGACCACCGCGGTGCTGACCGACGCCGACAGCGGGCTCGCGGACCTCGCCCGACACGCGGTACCCGCCTGGCACCTGCTCGGCCTCGCGGCCACAGCGCTGGCCGTCCTGCTCGCCTGGCGCCGCCACCATCTGCTGCGCCCGGTCCACGCCCTGGGCCTCAGTCTGACGGCCGTGGCGCTCCTCGGGCCCGCGATACGGCCCTGGTACGTGCTGTGGGGGCTGTTCCTGATCGCCGCCGCCGGTCCGGGGAGGCCGCTGCGCCGGGCGGCCGCCGCCGCCAGCGGAGTCCTCGCTCTGGCCGTGCTGCCCAGCGGATTCGCCCCCGACGCCACGCAGTTGGCGTTCGCCGTCGGCGGCGGGCTGCTCGCGCTGACGGCGCTGTGGGGCGTACATCGGTTCGCCCACCGGCCTGTTGGGAGTACGGCATGACACAACTGGAGACGACGGAGAGCGCCTGGCAATGGCCGGTGACCACACGCGGGCGGCTGCTCCTGGTCGCCGGACTGGCCGCCGCCGTCCTGCTGTTCCTCGCGACGGTTCCGCTGCACCGGGACTGGTTCGACCTGGGCGTCTACTACGGGGCCGTGCACCACTGGACGGACGGCGGTGCTCTCTACGACTACCTGGTCCCCGGAACGCACTACGGCTTCACGTATCCGCCCTTCGCGGCGGTGTGCATGCTGCCGATGACACTGACCGGCTGGCAGAGCGCCGTGGCGCTGAGCGTGCTGTTCAACACGGCCGCCGCGGCGGTGATCCTGCACTGGACCGCCGACCCCCTCGTTCGCCGGGAGGGCTGGACACCCTGGTACGCCCTCGCCCTGGCGGGCTGTGCCTTCGCCCTGCTGGAACCGGTCCGCGACACCGTCAGCTTCGGCCAGGTCAATCTGCTCCTGCTCGCGCTCGTGCTGGCCGACGCCCGACTGCTCGCCGGCGGCCGCGCCGCGCGGTACGCGGGCATCGGCACCGGCCTGGCCGCCGCGATCAAGCTCACCCCCGCCGTCTTCATCCTCCACCTGCTCCTCACCGGCCGGCCGCGCGCCGCCGCCACGGCCACGGCCGTCGCGCTGGGGGCCACCGGGATCGCCGCCTGGGCGGCGCCTGACGCCTCCCGCGTCTACTGGAGCGAGGCGCTGTGGGACACCGACCGTGTCGGCGCCCTCGCGTACGTCTCCAACCAGTCCTGGCAGGGCCTGGTGGCGCGCCTGTCCGATCCGGCCGAACCGAGCCGGACCGTGTGGGCGCTCGGGGTCGTCGCGCTGCTGGCCGTCTGGGCCGTACGCGTGCGCAAGGCGCACGCCGCCCGTGATCACGCCGCGGCCTTCGCCCTGACAGGCGTCCTCGCCTGCCTCATCAGCCCCGTCACCTGGGTCCACCACCTGGTCTGGCTGGCCCCCGCCCTCGTGGTGCTGGCCGATGCGGCCCTGCGCGCGCCGGAAGGGCCGGACCGCCGCCGGCTGCTGACCTGGTCCGTGACGCTGCCCGTGGTGCTGAGCAGCAGTGTGGTGTGGCTGTGGAGCAGGGACTCGTCGGGACTCGACGGCTTCCTGGGGGGCAACGCGTACGTCTGGATCGCGTTGGGGCTGCTCTTCGCGCTGCCGCTGCGCACCTCGCCGGCCGCGCGCGTGCCCGACAGCGACCGACCGCTGCTCCCCAGGTCCTGAACGGTCTGCAACGATGGGCGTATGCGCGCACGCTACGGGACGTCCTTGAAGATCACCGCAGGAATCACGGCAGTCGGCGCGGCCGGCCTCGCCTACGCCGCCGGGTTCGAAGCCCGTTCCTTCCGGCTCCGCCGGATCACCGTGCCGGTCCTGGCGCGCGGGATGCGGCCGCTGCGCGTCCTCCAGGTCTCCGACATCCACATGGTGAGCGGCCAGCGCAAGAAGCGCGCCTGGCTGCAGTCCCTGGCCGGCCTGCGCCCCGACTTCGTCGTGAACACCGGAGACAACCTCTCCGACCCGGAGGGCGTGCCGGAGGTGCTGGACGCGCTCGGCCCGCTGATGGAGTACCCCGGCGTGTACGTCTTCGGCTCCAACGACTACTACGGCCCGAAGCTGCGCAACCCCGCCCGCTACCTCCTGGAGAAGGCCCAGGGCCGGCACGGCCTGAACGGCAACGCCCCGGCGGTCGGCGCGGTCCACAACCCGTGGGAGCAGCTGCGCGACGGCTTCGACGCGGCGGGCTGGCTGGACCTGACGAACACCCGTGGCCGCCTGAAGCTGGAGGGCTACGAGATCGCCTTCACGGGCCTGGACGACCCGCACATCAAGCGCGACCGGTACGAGCTGGTCGCTGGGGGCCCGGAGAAGGACGCCGACCTGTCCCTGGCGGTGGTGCACGCCCCCTACCTGCGCAGCCTGGACGCGTTCACGGCCGACGGCTACCCGCTCATCCTGGCGGGCCACACCCACGGCGGCCAGCTGTGCATCCCGTTCTACGGAGCCCTGGTGACCAACTGCGACCTGGACACGGACCGGGTGAAGGGCCTGTCCACGCACACGGCGGAGGGCAGCACCGCCTACCTCCACGTCTCGGCGGGCTGCGGCACGAACCGCTACACCCCGGTCCGCTTCGCCTGCCCCCCGGAGGCGACGCTGCTGACGCTGACCCCGAGGGACTGACCCCGGGGCGACCGTGCCGCCGCCGCTGTGGCCTGCGGAGGGGGCGGTCCGGGGGCCGGGGAAAACCGGATTTCGCCTCAGGGCGCGGGTGGGCTAAAGTAAACGACGTCGCCGGGACAGTGGGCGACATCGGGGTGTAGCGCAGCTTGGCAGCGCGCTTCGTTCGGGACGAAGAGGTCGTGGGTTCAAATCCCGCCACCCCGACAGCTGGGGTCAGGCATCCACTCGGTCGAGTGGGTGCCTGACCTGTTTCGTCTGCGCGACGATCTGCGTGACGACCGCTCGGATCGACGTGAGCGTGTCGCCACCCGATCGCCGCACCGATATGACTTTCCTCCGTCGGGCCTATCGCGGCTCGTGCCACCTGCGGAAATTCTCCGGTGAGAATCCGTCGCACGCCGGCCCGCTCGTTTCGGAGCGGTCGCCGGACGCCGTGAGCTGCTTGTCTTACGAGCGGAGCGCGGCACTCTCGTCGGGACGGCTCGTCCTGCCCCGCGCCGGTCGAAAGGTGGTGAAATGCGCAGCGCACGTATCCTCGCCTGCAGCGCCTTGACCCTGTGCGCCCTGGGTCTCCCGGCGACAGCGGCGGGCGCCGATGAGTCCGACGTCAGCGTCAGCCCGCAGAGGGCCTTCCCCGGCTCGACCATCACGGTGAGCACGGAGGTGTGCGGGCCGGACGTCACATACGCCAAGGGGCAGGCGGAGGCCGGTGGCCAGATCAACCTGACCAAGGGTCACGGCAGCGAACTGGTCGGTGATTTCACGGTCCCCGAGACTGCCGAGGACGGCGAGTACACCATCACGGTCAAGTGTCCCCCGCGGACCCGCGTCGAGACCAGTTTCCAGGTCGTCAGCCGCCCGGAGGGTGCGGTGCGCGGTGGATTCGGCGGTGCCGGTGGGGTGAACGGCACGCAGATCGTGGTCGGTTCGCTGCTGATCGCCGGTGCGGCGGCCGGCGGCGCGGTGACGATGCGGCGGCGGCGCTTCGCCGGCATCGCCTCCTGACCGGCCGGCTGAACAGTCGGCCGGCCCTGCGCCCACGAGACCCGGACCGTCATGGGAAACACACGGCCCGCACCCTTCGTGTCGCCGAAGACCCTCTTCGTCGTCATGATCGCCGGCATCGTTCTGCTGTACTCCGGCCTGCGCGGCGAAACGGCTCCCCAGCCGTCCGCCGCGCAGGCCCATGCCGTAGCCGGTCCGCGGCCCTCCGCCGCTCCCGTCGGCGCGTCACCGGACGCCGTTCGGCGGACCTCCGGTCCGGCACCGACGACCGGCTCGCGGTCCCTTTCCGCCCCGGTCAGACTGCGCATCCCCGCGATCGGTGTGGACACCCCGATGACGGAGCTCGGGCTCGACCGCGACGGCGCGCTCGAAGTGCCGCCGGCGGACAACCCCAACCTCGCGGGGTGGTACGCCGACGGACCCGCCCCCGGTGAGTCCGGCACGGCCGTCGTGGCCGGCCATGTCGACACCCCCACCGGCCGGGCCGTTTTCTACCTTCTGGGTGCCCTCACCCAGGGCAGCACGGTCGAGGTCGTCCGCCGTGACAGGCGGACCGCACGGTTCGCCGTCCAGGCCGTCGAGGCGTACTCCAAGAGCGAGTTCCCGAGCCGGAAGGTCTATCGCAGCACCGCCCAGCCGCAGCTGCGGATCATCACGTGCGGTGGCGGTTACCGCAAGGGCACGGGTTATCTCGGCAACGTCGTCGTCTACGCGAACCTGATCGGCCTCGACTAGCCGCCGATCGCACAAGCACCTCGCACCTGCCATGCAGCTTGACCCAGATATTCGCAGGTGCCAGCAGACTGGCCGTATCCTGGCGCACATGCAGTCCTACACCATCGGACAGGCGGCTCGTCTGCTCGGCGTCAGTCCCGACACCGCGCGCCGCTGGGCGGATGCCGGCCGGGTCGCGACCCATCGCGACGAGGGCGGGCGCCGTCTGATCGACGGCCGTGACCTGGCCGCGTTCTCCGTCGAACTCGCGCAGAGCGCCAACGAGGAGGACGAGGGTTCGTACACCTCGGCACGCAACGCCTTCCCCGGCATCGTCACCGCCGTCAAGCTCGGCGACGTCGCGGCGCAGGTGGAGATCCAGGCGGGGCCCCACCGCCTGGTGTCCCTGCTCACGCGGGAGGCGGTCGTGGAGCTGGGTCTGGAGGTAGGCGTCGAGGCGACCGCCCGGGTCAAGTCGACCAGCGTGCACATCGACCGCACGTGACCGGCCGGGCTCCCGGATCGGGAACGGGCCGGGCGGCCGCATCGCGGATCAGCGGCGTCGCCCGTCGCCGGCCGGCGGCTCCCGGCCATCCGCCCGGGCCGCACACGCCGACAACGTCTCTGCAAGGAGCCCCTTCCATGTCCCTGGTCTTCCGCCCCACCCGGCGCCGTGCCGCTGTCGCCGTCACGGCCGTCGTCCTGATCTCCCCGCTCGTCGCCTGTGGCGGCGGCGACCGGCAGGACCGGGGCGCGACCGGCTCCGGGTCCGGTTCGCACGCGCAGGACGCCGACCTCACGGTGCTCGCCGCGTCCTCGCTCACCGACGTCTTCGAGAAGGCCGGCGCCGCGTACGAGAAGGCCCGTCCGGGCACGGAGATCACCTTCTCCTTCGCCGGGTCCCAGGAGCTCGCCGCCCAGGTGCGGCAGGGCGCGCCCGCCGACGTCCTGGTCACCGCCGACACCAGGACCATGGACGGGCTGAAGGACGAGACGGGCGAGCCCGTGGTCGTCGCCAGGAACCGGCTCGTCATCGCCACGGGAGAGGGCAACCCGGAGAAGATCGCCGAGCTGAAGGACCTCGCGGGCCCGTCGGTCAAGGTGGTCCTCGCCTCCCCCGAGGTCCCGGTCGGCCGGTACAGCCGGCAGATCCTCGACGCCCGGGGCGTCACCGTGCGGCCCGTCTCGGAGGAGCCCAACGTCCGCGCCGTCCTCAGCAAGGTCGAGCTGGGCGAGGCGGACGCGGGCCTCGTCTACAAAACGGACGCCGCGACTGCCACCGACAAGGTCGACGCGGTCGAGATCCCGGACGCGCAGAACGTGATCGCTCAGTACCCGGCCGCCACCCTCAAGACCTCCCGGCACACGGAGGCGGCCGACGCCTTCGTGCAGTGGCTCGCCACGGCCGAGGCGCAGAAGCTCTTCCGGGACGCGGGCTTCCAGCAGCCGTGAACGACGCGGGTGGGCATCCGGCGGCCGTACCGGGTTCGGTGACAGGCCGGCCACCGGTCACCGGTCGTCCGCACAGCCAACCGAGGAATCTTCGATGAAACGCCCCCAGAGCCCCAGCCGAAGCCCCCGGACTCCGGGCGAAGCGGAAGGCCACCACAGCCCCGAGATGCCGCGGGGCCGTGCACCACGAGCGGGCGCGCCGGCCGCACTCGTCGTCCCCGCAGCGCTCGCCGTCGCCCTTCTGCTGCTGCCGCTCGTCGGCGTACTCGCCCGTACGGAGTGGGGCGAACTCGGCAGTCACCTGACCAGTCCGGGAACCACGGAGGCACTGCGCCTGTCGCTGGTGGTCTCGTTCTGGGCGCTCGGCCTGTCGCTCGTCCTGGGGGTGCCACTGGCGTGGCTGCTGGCCCGGGTGGACTTCCCCGGCAAGGCCCTCGTGCGCTCGCTCGTCCTGCTCCCGATGGTGCTGCCGCCGACCGTCGGGGGTGTCGCGCTGCTGTTGGCCTTCGGACGGCGCGGACTGCTCGGGCCCTGGCTGGAGGACAACCTCGGCATCACCCTGCCGTTCCACACCTCGGGCGCGGTGCTCGCGGCGACGTTCGTCGCCATGCCGTTCCTGGTGATCAGCCTCGAAGGGGCGCTCGGTGGTCTGCGGCCCCGTTACGAGGAGACCGCCGCGTCCCTGGGGGCGTCGCCGGTACGGGTGTTCTTCACGGTCACGCTGCCGATGGTGACGCCGGGACTGATCGCGGGCGCCGCCCTCACCTGGGCCCGTGCGCTGGGCGAGTTCGGCGCGACGATCACCTTCGCGGGGAACCTGCCCGGAACCACGCAGACCCTCCCCCTCCAGGTCTACCTGCTGCTCCAGGAGCAGCCGGACGCGGCGACGTCCGTGTCGCTCCTGCTGCTCGCCATCGCCATGGTGGTCCTCGTGGCCCTGCGGGGCCGGTGGGCCGGAACCCCGCGCGTCGGCGACCGGGTCCCCGGACCGGTCGCACCGGGCGCGGAGGGAGCGGATCCGCAGGCTCCGACGCCCCGCGAAGAGGGGGCGGTCGTCGCCGTTCCTCAGGACGGCTGGGCGCTGCACGCCGACGTCTCGGGCTTCAACCGGCTCACCCTGGACGCCGGCCCCGGCACCACCATCGCCGTCGTGGGCCCCAACGGCGCGGGAAAGACCACCCTGTTGCGCGCCCTTCTCGGCCTCACCGCCCGCTCGCAGGCCGTGCTGCGGCTCGGCGACGACGACGTCTCCCGGTTGCCCCCGCACCGGCGCGGTGTCGCCTGGGTGCCGCAGGACGGCGCCCTGTTCCCGCATCTGAACGCGCTCGCCAACACCGCCTACGGGCTGCGCGCCCAGGGTGTGCGCCGCGCCGAGGCGCGCCGCAGCGCCCAGCAGTGGCTGGACCGGCTCGGCGTCGGGCACCTCGCCCACCGCAGGCCCGCGCAGCTCTCGGGCGGACAGGCCCAGCGCGTCGCGCTGGCCCGTGCGCTGGCCGCGCGCCCCCGGCTGCTGCTCCTCGACGAACCGCTCGCCGCGCTCGACCAGACCGCCCGGGCCCGTGTGCGCCACACGCTGCGCACGCACCTCGACGGTTTCGGCGGCGTCTGCCTGATCGTCACGCACGACCCGGTGGAGGCCGTCTCGCTCGCCGACAGGGTGCTCGTGCTCGACGGCGGGCGTGCCCTCCAGGACGCGCCGCCGGCCGAGGTCACCCGGCACCCGCGCTCGCCGTGGGTGGCCCGCATGCTGGGGCGCAACGCATGGCCCGGTACGGCCTCGGCCCACGGGCTCGACCTGGCCGGGGGCGGCACGCTGGTGGCCGCGGACCCGCTTCCCGCCGGCACCGACGCGCTGGCGGTCATCGCGCCGGAGGCCGTCTCCCTGCACCGGGAAAGGCCGGAGGGCAGCCCGCGGAACGTCTGGCCGGGCACTGTCCGCGAGATCACTGTCTCCGGCAGCCGGCTGCGCGTTCTGATCGTCTCGGAGCGGGTGCCCGACCTGGTCGCCGAGATCACCCCGCAGGCCGCCGCCGAACTGGGCATCGTGGACGGGGTGTCCGTGTGGACGAGCGTCAAGGCGACGGAAGTGACCACCGTGCCGCGCTGACCGCCCGATGCCGGAAGCGGCCGTTTCACCTCAGCGCGTGCGAAGGCGCCACCGTCGGACCGCCCGCAGGCGAGGCTCAGGCGGCACCGTCGGACCTGCTGGCTGGACGCGCGGTCGTCAACACGAAGGGGGCGGGTCACCCGAGCGGGTTCCTGTGCGGTGACGGGGAACCGGCTCGGGGGGCCGCTCGTTGGCTCGGTCGGGCAAAGAAATCGTCAAGAGGCGCGGCCCGCGCCGGATTGCGCAGGGGATTTCCATGGGTGTCAGCCTTTCCAAGGGCGGCAACGTCTCGCTCAGCAAAGAGGCCCCGGGCCTGACCGCGGTCGTCGTGGGCCTCGGCTGGGACGTCCGCACCACCACCGGGACCGACTTCGACCTCGACGCCAGCGCCCTGCTGGTCGATGCGAACGGCAAGGTCCTGACCGACCAGCACTTCGTCTTCTTCAACAATCTCAAGAGCCCCGACGGCTCCGTCGAGCACACCGGTGACAACCTCACGGGTCAGGGCGAGGGTGACGACGAGCAGATCAAGGTCGATCTGGCGGGCGTGGCCGCCGAGGTCGACAAGATCGTGTTCCCGGTCTCGATCCACGAGGGTGAGAGCCGCGGCCAGTCCTTCGGCCAGGTACGCAACGCCTTCATCCGCGTCGTCAACCAGGCGGGCGGTGCCGAGCTGGCGCGCTACGACCTGAGCGAGGACGCGTCCACGGAGACCGCGATGGTCTTCGGCGAGCTCTACCGCAACGGCGCGGAGTGGAAGTTCCGAGCCGTCGGCCAGGGTTACGCCTCCGGACTGCGGGGCATCGCGCAGGACTTCGGCGTCAGCATCTGAGCCCTGCTGGATCTGGTGATCCGGCTGGACTCCGAGTCGCCCTGAGCCGCTCCGGCGTTCGCAGTGCGGCCCGCGCCACGGGCCGCACCCCCGTCGGGGCGGCGCGCGCGGGCTGCGGCGGTGCACGGAGCGGTGTGCGCGTCGGCGTCGCGGCCGGGGCGGTGTGCGCGTCGACGTCGCGGCCGAGGCGGTGTGCGCGTCGACGTCGCGGCCGGGGTGGTGTGCGCGTCGGCCTCGGCATCGGGCCGGTGGGCGGGTTGTACGCGTCGGTGGTGGCCCGGTCCGTGCGCGCCGGGCGCAGGCGTAGGGGGTGCGGCGCTCGGTGCAGTACGGTCACAGCCGGTGCACCGTGCGACCGATGCGGAGGACGTGATGGGCGGGGACATAGCGCAGCAGTTGCCCGGGCTGGAGTTGGTGTGGTCCGGCCGGGTGCCCGAGCACGCGCAGGAGGCCGCGGCGCTCGCACACACGCTGGACGCCGAGGAGTCCGCGCGCCTCGCGGTGTTCCGGCGCCCTGAGGACCGGGACGCCTTCGCCGTCGCGCATGTGACGTTGCGCCGGCTGCTGGGACAGCGGTTGGGGCAGGCGCCGCAGGACGTGGCGATCGTGCGGGAGCCGTGCGCGCACTGCGGCGGGGCGCACGGCCGTCCCTACGTCCCGGGCAGGGCCGTCCACTTCTCCCTGTCGCACACCAGCGGCATGGTGATGATCGCGCTCGCCTCCGCCCCCGTCGGCATCGACGTCGAGATCCTGCCGTCGGCCGGAACCGCCGAGGACGTCGCGACCCAGCTGCACCCCCACGAGCGGGCGGAGCTGGCCGCGCTCCCCGCCGCGGAGCGGACCGCCGCGTTCGCCCGCTGCTGGACGCGCAAGGAGGCGATGCTCAAAGCGATGGGCGTCGGTCTGAACGAGGACGTGGCGCTCGCCTACGTGGGCAGCGGTGCCCGACCGGCCCCACAGGACCTCTGGCTGATCAGCGACCTGCCCGCCGACCCGGGCTATGCGGCGGCGGCCGCCGTGCGCCGTCCGGGCACGCTCTAGGCCGGCGCATCGGCACATTCGGACCGCCCGGCCGTCCAGCCGCCCGCAGGAGTGCGACGCCCGATGCGCCCCTCGACCGAGGGACACGCGCTCAGAGGTCCTTCGTGGGCCAGTCCAGCAGGCGCGCGCCGATCGCCGCCGTCTGCAGCGTGTACCGGTGCACCGGGTCCGTGGGGTCGGAGCCGGTCAGCCGGTGGATGCGCTCCAGCCGGTACGTGAGCGCGCGGACGCTCAGGTTCAGCCGCCGGGCGGCCTGCGCCGCGACACATCCGGCGTCGAAGTAGGCGTGCAGCGTGTCCAGCAGGGGCTGCGCCCCTCCCCTGGCCTGCTGCAACGGCCCCAGGGCACTCCGCACGAGGTCGGCCATCGCCTCCCGGTCGCGCGCGAGCACCGGGAAGACCAGCAGGTCGGCGGCGTGCAGTACAGGTTCGTCGAGTCCGATGCGGTCGGCGAGGTCGAGAGCGTTCAGCGCCTCCTCGTACGAGCGGACGACACCGCCCGCCCCTTGGTGGGGGCGGCCGATCGCCGCCCGGCCGCCGCCGGTCGCCGCGTAGGCCTGCTTGGCGAAGTACCGCACGATCTCCTCGTCGTCGGCGGGGACGACGCAGATCAGGCGGCCCTCCTTGGTGGCCAGCAGGATCCGGCGGTCTCCGAAGCGGCTGAGGAGAGCCGCCTCGACCGTGCGCGTCACCGGGTGTGTGTCGTCATAGGCCTCGGGAGCCTCGGCGACGCCGACCGCGTGTGCGTGGGCGAGCCGCAGCCCGAACCGCTCGGCACGCTGCGCGAGCCGGCCCGGATCGCTGCGTCCGTACAGCAGGTCGTCGACGAACTCCCGCCGGGCCGCCTCCTCTTTGCGCACCGCCAGCCGCTGCGCCCGCTCGTACCCGCCCGCGAACGCGTCGACCGCCTGCTCGACCGCGGCCAGGACACTTTCGGGCGACGTGGTCACGGGCCAGGCGGTGCGTGTCTTCGCCAAGTACTGGATGACCAGCGGTCGCAGACCGTGTCCTGCCTCCGCGGCCTGTTCGCCGAGGGCGCGCCGTCCTTCGAGTTCGTCGCGGGTGAGCCGGCGTCCGGTCCGGCCGACCTCCGCGAGGATCCCGGCATACCCGGCGACGTACGCGTCCGGTGTCTCCGTCGTGCCCAAGCCGGCTCCCCCTACTCGGCGTTGTCGTCCCCGGGGCCGCTCTGCAGCTGCGGGCCCTCTCCCCCACGCCCCTACCGCACGCCCCGCTCCCTGCGCGTGCGGCGGAAGGCTGGTCTCCGGCCGCCCGGCATCAAGAACGTGTCAAGACTGCCGGAGTCAGGCAATGCGAGCAAGCTCGCGAGACTGTCACCATGGGGCCGCGCCGGAGCCGAGGGCGGCACCGGATGCTGTGAATCGGCAACAGCGGGACGGGGGTCGTGCCGGTGAACGAGTTCTTCGCGGCCGCGGTCGTCTTTCCCACCGTGTTCTTCAGTGCCGCTCTGGTCGTGGTCGTCGCCTTCTGGGTGCTGGTGCTGTGCCGAGCCGCCAGTCACGACATGTTCGACTCCGACGTGAAGCTCCCGGGCGGCACCACCGGGCTCGGCTGCGTGCCGGTCGCCGTCACCGTCTCCCTGCTGGTCACAATTGCCTGGTTCACCAGCCTCGCCGGCTCGGTGCCGCTGCGCCGCTCCGGCCTGACCGGCGCCCCGTACGCCATCCTCGCCTGCGTGGTCCTCGCCACCGCCGCGCTGGTCGCCTGGGCCGTCACGCGACGGCTGGCCCGGGTGCTCAAGAGGTTCTTCCCCGCCGAACGCCAGCCGTCCCGGGAGGACTTCGCCGGCATGACGTGCACCGTACGCACCGAACGGGTGGACACCCGCATCAGCCAGGCGGAGATCACCGCCCGTGACGGCACGACCACCGTCGTGCAGGTCAGACAACTCGGCACCCGGAACGGGAAGAGGACGGGCACCGCCCCCGGCCGTCACGTCACGCCGTCGGTCCGACGGCCCCGTCGCGTCGACGGTCCGACGGTCCGCCCACCGGGTCCCTCGGCATGAACCGCTGTGCGGCAGCGGCCTGTTCGGCGGCAAGGTGCGGTCGGCCGGGCGGGAAGGTTCGGTGGGCGACGAGCGTGATCGGATCGGGATCGGCGGCTTGATCGTCAGATGCGACCTCGAAGTTATCCACAGGCTGAGGAGAGTGTCGGCGGTTTCCGGTTTGATGGGGGCATGGACGACGCACTCAGCACACCCGACATGCCCGGCATGCCCGACTGGGAGAAGCGCTTCCGGGCGCCTCGTGTCTCTCTGCCCGACTGGGCCGAGGACGCCCCCGACCGCTCGCTCTTCGTCTCGAACGCGACGGGGACGTACGAGCTGTACGCGTGGGACCGCGCCACGGGTGCCCAGCGGCAGGTCACCGACCGGCCGAACGGCACCACCGACGGCGTGCTCACGCCGGACGGCGAGGCCGTCTGGTGGTTCTCGGACACGGACGGCGACGAGTTCGGGGTCTGGATGCGGCAGCCGTTCGGCGGAGGGGAGGACGTCCCCGCCGCGCCCGGCCTGGAGCCCTCCTATCCGGCCGGGCTCGCCATAGGCCGCGACGGCACCGCGGTGATCGGCCGCTCGACGGACGAGGACGGCTCGACCGTCCACGTCGTCCGGCCGGGCACGGAGCCCGTGGAGATCTACCGGCACCGGGAGTCGGCGAGCGTCGGCGACCTCTCCCACGACGGGACGCTCATCGCCATCGAGCACACCGAGCACGGGGACGCGATGCACTCCGCGCTGCGGGTTCTGAAGCTGGACGGCGCAGTGGTGGCGGAGCTCGACGACACCGAGGACGGCACGGTGGAGCTCGGCCTCGAAGTGCTCGGCTTCGCACCGGTCGACGGCGACACCCGGCTGCTCGTCGGTCACCAGCGGCGGGGACGCTGGGAACCGATGATCTGGGACGTGGCGACCGGCGAGCAGACCGGCCTCGCGATCGACCTCCCGGGCGATGTGAACGCCGAGTGGTACCCGGACGGCTCGGCGCTTCTCGTCGCGCACGACTTCGAGGCGCGCGGCGAGCTGTGGCGCTACGACCTCGCTGCCCACGAGCTGACGCGGATCGAGACGCCCGCCGGATCGGTCTCGGGCGCCACCGCCCGCCCCGACCGCACCGTCGAATACCTGTGGTCGTCCACCGCCCAGCCGCCGCAGGTCCGCTCGACGAAGGGCGGTGTGGTGCTCGACCCGCCGGGGATGAAGGCGCCGTCCTCGGTCCCTGTCGAGGACGCCTGGGTGGAGGGGCCTGGTGGCCGCATCCACGCCCTGGTCCAGAAGCCGGCCGGCGCGAGCGGCCCGCTGCCGACGGTATTCGAGATCCACGGCGGCCCGACCTGGCACGACAGCGACGCCTTCGCCGCGGGCCCGGCGGCCTGGCTCGACCACGGGTACGCGGTGGTCCGCGTCAACTACCGCGGCTCGACCGGGTACGGAAGGCAGTGGACGGACGCGCTCAAGCACCGTGTCGGGCTGATCGAGCTGGAGGACATCGCGGCGGTCCGCGAATGGGCCGTCTCCTCAGGTCTCGCCGACCCGGCCAAGCTCGTGCTCGCGGGGGGATCGTGGGGCGGGTATCTGACGCTGCTCGGGCTCGGCACCCAGCCCGACGCCTGGGCCGTCGGTCTGGCCGCGGTGCCGGTCGCGGACTACGTCACGGCCTATCACGACGAGATGGAGGCCCTGAAGGCCATGGACCGCACACTCCTCGGCGGCACCCCTGAGGAGGTGCCGGAGCGTTTCGAGGCGTCGTCCCCGCTGACGTACGTCGACGCGGTCCGAGCGCCGGTCTACATCTCGGCGGGGGTCAATGATCCGCGCTGCCCGATCCGCCAGGTGGAGAACTACGTGGACCGCCTCGTGGCCCGCGGCGCGGTCCACGAGGTGTACCGGTACGACGCGGGGCACGGCTCGCTCGTGGTGGAGGAGCGCATCAAGCAGGTGCGCCTGGAGATCGCCTTTGCCGACCGGCACCTGAACGGGGGTGAGGCGCGGAACGACGGACGGTAGGCCACGGCGGGCCGGCGGGGGGTGGGTCCAGGGCAGGCCGGGAACGGTGGACCACGCCGGGCCGGGCGGACAGTGGGGCGGTCGCGAGCCACCGGGGGGGACCGGCCCACGGCGGGCCGCCGTGGACCGGCGACCGGCCCGAGGTCCGGCCCCGGGACAAGGGAGCGTGGGCACATTCCGTACCGTGGAGGCGTGTACCGATTCCTCCTGACGCCCCGCTGGTGGGGGATCAACGTCTTCGTCCTGCTGGCGATCCCGTTCTGCGTCTTCATGGGCTCCTGGCAGCTGGGCAGGTTCGAGGACCGTGTCGACAGCCACCGGGAGGCCGAGCGGCGACCCGCTCAGCAGGAGCGGCTCGCGGCGGCCCCCCTCGACGAGCTGCTGCCCGTCGACAAGGAGACGTCGGGACGGCAGGCGGCGGCGACAGGCCGGTACGGGGAGCAGTTCCTCGTACCCGACCGTGAGCTGGACGGCAGGCGAGGCGCGTACGTACTGACCCTGCTGCGGACCGAGAGCGGCAAGACGCTGCCGGTGGTCCGCGGGTGGCTGGCCGAGGGTGAGCGTGCGCCGGCGGCTCCGTCCGGCGTGGTGACGGTGACGGGCGCACTGCAGGCGTCCGAGACCGTGGGCACGGACGGGGTGCATACGGCGGGTGGCCTGCCCCGCGGCCAGCTCGGCATGATCAGCGCGGCGTCGCTGGTGAACCTGGTGCCGGACGACGTGTACGACGCGTGGGTCACGCTGACGAAGGCGGACAGCGGCCTGACGGCGGTCCCGGCGTCGGCCCCGCAGAACAGCGGCCTGGACCTGAAGGCGTTCCAGAACCTGGGCTACACCGGGGAGTGGTTCGTGTTTGCGGGCTTCGTGCTGTTCATGTGGTTCCGCCTCGTCCGCCGTGAGGCGGAGGCGGCACGCGACCGCGATCTCGGGCTGACGCCCGAGATGTCCTGACTCCGGCCCGGCCGCACCCGGCTGCGTCCTGGTGCCCTGAGGCACAGCTCCTGCGCGGCCCCAGGGCTGCTGCTCGCCCACTGCCCGGGCTCGGGCGTGCGCCGCGCGCATCACGGGCGCGGCCGCCCCACAGCATCGGGGCCGGTGCGGCGCCCGGACGGTCACAGGTTCGGCAGCAGGCCCGGCGCGACGTCACTGGGCCCGGCAGCGGGCCCGCCTGGAGATCACCGTTCGGGAAAGCACCGCCTGGACGTCACGGCTCGGGAGCAGCCCAGTCAGACGTCACCGGCCCCGGAACAGGCCCGCCCCGACGTCACCGCCCCCGGGGACAGCACCGCCTGGAGGCCACGTCCGGGGAACAGCCCACTCAGACGTCACCGGCCGCCGAGCCCGCCCCGAGTCACTGGCCCGGGAGCAGGCCCGTGCGGTAGATCGTGCCGGCGCAGGCGTTGGTGATCGTCGCCTGGGCGCTCGGGGAGCCCGCCTCCGCGATGTGGGTGACCGTCACGCTGCCGTCCTGGGTGCCGCCGTCCTCGGCGGCCAGCTGGGTCTCGGTGTTGTTCTCCGCCGAGGTGCCCCCGCTCGTGCCCGTGCCCGCCGACCCGCCGTCCGTGGGCGACGGGTCGGGGGAGGCGGTGTTGGGGCAGGTGTCGGACGGCACCCAGGCGAACTTCACCTCGTAGGCGGACGACGGCTTCAGCAGCAGCGACGCCTGCTCCGCCGACGGGTCGGGCAGGCCGCCCGCCGCGTCGCCCGAGGTGTGCGCGACCACGCTGATGCGGGCCTGGTCGGCCGCGCCCGCGGTCTGGAAGACGACGGAGCCGCCTCCGCTCACCGTGCAGTCCGACGCGGAGACATTGGCGACGCGGAAGGTGCCGTAGACCTTGCCGTCGGGGTCCGGCGGGTTCGTCTCCGCCGAGAGGACACGGAGGTCGGCGCCGCCGCACACCGGGACCGTGTCGCCCGTGCCGCCCGGCGGGACCGGCTCGCCCGAGGCGCCGTCGACCGCGCCCGCGCCCGGCTGCTCGCCCGGCGCCTCGCTGGTGGGGTCCTTGACCTCGGGGTCCTGGCCGGTGCCCTTCGAGGGGGCCAGCGGGTCCTTGTCCCCGCCGGTCACGCCCGGCTCGTTGCCCGTGCCGCCCTGGGCCTGCTCTCCGTGCCCGGCGTTGACCGGGTTGGCCTGGTCGACACCGCCGGAGTTCGCGACGTGGACGAAGGCAGGCACCGCGGTGCCGATCAGCAGCACCGCCGCCGCGGCGCCGACGAGCGCCTGGCGCTTGCGGGCGCGCCGTGCCGGGACCGCCCGGCGCAGATGGTCGAGCGCGCCTTCGGAGGGCTCGAGGTCTTCGACGACGCCGTGCAGCATTCTGCGCAGGGCCTCCTCGTCCCCGCCCAGCCCCTCACCCGGTCCCCCTCCGAGGCCCGCGAACGGATCCTCGTCGGGGCCTTTGCCAAGGCCGCCCAGTTCGTTCTCCGGCCTGTTGCTCACTATTCCGTTCCCAGTCCGGTCGTCCAACGGCCCGTCCGGCCCGTACTGCTCGAACCTGTCGCCGTGCGTGCTCATGCCGTGGCCTCCATGGCGACGCGCAGCGCCGCGATGCCCCGGGAGCCGTACGCCTTCACCGAGCCGAGGGAGACTCCCAGCGTCTCGGCCACCTGTGCTTCGGTCATGTCGGCGAAGTACCGCAGGACCAGCACCTCGCGCTGGCGCCGCTGCAGCCCCCGCATCGCCTTGATCAGCGCGTCCCGCTCCAGCTGGTCGTACGCGCCCTCCTCCGCGCTCGCCATGTCGGGCATCGGCTTGGAGAGCAGCTTCAGGCCGAGGATGCGGCGGCGGAGCGCGGAGCGGGAGAGGTTGACGACGGTCTGGCGCAGGTAGGCCAGGGTCTTCTCGGGGTCCCGCACGCGCGAGCGCGCGGAGTGGACCCGGATGAACGCCTCCTGGACCACGTCCTCGCAGGACGCGGTGTCGTCCAGGAGCAGGGCGGCGAGACCCAGCAGCGAGCGGTAGTGGGCGCGGTAGGTCTCGGTGAGGTGATCGACGGTCGTGCCTGCGGCCATGGCGTCGTCAGAGCCCTGCCGTGGGGCAGGGATCCCCGTGGTCCGGGGTGCGGGCATGGGTGCGATCACCGGCATGCCGCCGGCCGGACGGGGCCTGCGGAGCGGGCGCACCGAAGCGCCGCGGACCGGGACCACCCCTGCAATGTCGAGAACCTCTGCCACGCCTGTTGGACACGCTTCCCCCCGTCAGGGTTGTACGCGTACGCCACCGCTTTTGACGGCGGACCAGATGCCCTTGTGCGCACTCGCTCATCCCCAATGCCCCATATTTACGGCACCGTTCCGAGGCGACCGCAAAAGCGCTTCCCGCCCAACTGCCGGTTGCAGAAAGGAGAGAAGCGAATGATCGAACAGGCTCACGCCCCAGTTCAAGTGGTACAGATCTCAAGCAGTTCAAGGGCGTGGACAGATCCTACAAAGCCGCACGGACAATCCGTTCCCATTATCGGTTCGGCCGTCCGCGGCCGGTCCCCCGGTCCCCCGGTCCCCGGGCTCAGAGCTCGGCGGCCACCGTCTCCGCGATCTGCGCGGAGTTCAGCGCGGCCCCCTTGCGCAGGTTGTCGCCGCACACGAAGAGCTCCAGCGCCGACGGGTCGTCCGGTGCCCGGCGCACCCTGCCCACCCACGTCGGATCGGTGCCCACCACATCCGCGGGCGTCGGGAAGTCGCCCGCCTCCGGGTCGTCGTAGAGCACGACACCCGGCGAGGTCGCGAGGATCTCGTGCGCCCGGTCGACCGTGACCTCGTTCTCGAAGCGCGCGTGCACCACCAGGGAGTGTGTGGTCAGCACGGGCACACGTACGAAGGTCGCCGCGACCTTCAGCGACGGCAGGTCCAGGATCTTGCGGGTCTCGGCACGCAGCCCCAGCTCCTCGGACGACCAGCCGCCCTCGCGCGGCGCGCCGGTCCAGGGCACGACGTTCAGCGCGAGCGGCGCGGGCAGCGGGCCGAGCCCGTCGTCGCCCACGGCACGGCGGACGTCGCCGGGCCCCGTGCCCAGCTCCGTGCCGGCCACCAGGGACAGCTGGGCACGCAGGGCGTCCACCGCGTCCCGCCCGGCGCCGCTTGCGGCCTGGTACGAGGACACGACCAGTTCCCGCAGGCCGAATTCGGCATGCAGCGCCCCCACCGCGGGCACCAGCGTCAGCGTGGTGTCGTGGGGGCTGGCGACGATGCCGCGCGGGCGCACCCGTACACAGTGCGGATTGACCTCGGGCACGACGAGCGGGACGTCGGGGTCCATGCGGAAGGCCGGGGAGTTGTCCACGACCACCGCGCCCTTGGCGACGGCGACCGGCGCCCACCGCTCGGACACCTCGCCCGGCACGAGGAACACCGCGACGTCGATGCCGTCGAAGACTTCCTCGCCGAGCGCCACGACCTCGCACTCCTCCCCGCGCACGGCCAGCTTGCGGCCGGCCGAGCGCGGGGAGGCGGCGAGTCGGATCTCGCCCCAGATGTCGGCGTGCTGCGACAGGATCCGGAGCATCACCGCACCGACGGCTCCGGTCGCTCCCACGACCGCGAGCGCCGGTTTGGGCTTCATCGCCCGGTGCCTCCGTAGACGACCGCCTCGTCGGAGTCGGAGTCGAGCCCGAAGGCGGTGTGCACGGCGCGCACGGCCTCGTTGACGTCGTCGGCGCGGGTGACCACCGAGATGCGGATCTCGGAGGTCGAGATCAGCTCGATGTTCACGCCCGCGTCGGACAGCGCCTCGAAGAAGGACGCGGTCACACCCGGGTTCGTCTTCATACCGGCGCCGACCAGGGAGATCTTGCCGATCTGGTCGTCGTAGCGCAGGGAGTCGAAGCCGATCGCCGACTTCTGCTTCTCCAGCGCGGCCATGGCCTTGGCGCCATCGGTCTTCGGCAGGGTGAAGGAGATGTCCGTCAGCGCCGTGGTGGCCGCCGAGACGTTCTGCACGACCATGTCGATGTTGATCTCGGCATCGGCGATGGCACGGAAGATGGCCGCGGCCTCGCCCGGCTTGTCCGGGACGCCGACGACGGTGACCTTGGCCTCGGAGACGTCGTGGGCGACTCCGGAGATGATGGCGTGCTCCACCTTCTGATCCCCTTGCGGTTCGTTGCTGACCCAGGTGCCGCGCAGTCCGGAGAAGGACGAGCGCACATGGATCGGGATGTTGTAACGGCGTGCGTACTCCACGCACCGGTGCAGCAGCACCTTCGAGCCCGACGCGGCGAGCTCCAGCATGTCCTCGAAAGAGATCCAGTCGATCTTGCGGGCCTTCTTGACGACCCGGGGGTCGGCGGTGAAGACGCCGTCGACGTCGGTGTAGATCTCGCAGACCTCGGCGTCCAGCGCGGCGGCGAGGGCGACGGCGGTGGTGTCCGATCCGCCCCGGCCGAGCGTGGTGATGTCCTTGCTGTCCGCGGACACCCCCTGGAAGCCGGCGACGATGGCGATGTTGCCCTCGTCCAGCGCCGTACGGATCCGGCCCGGCGTGACATCGATGATGCGCGCTTTGTTGTGGACCGAGTCGGTGATGACGCCTGCCTGGCTGCCGGTGAACGACTGGGCCTCGTGGCCCAGGTTTTTGATCGCCATGGCCAGCAGGGCCATGGAGATCCGCTCTCCGGCGGTCAGCAGCATGTCGAATTCACGCCCTGCAGGGATGGGGGATACCTGCTCGGCGAGATCGATCAGCTCGTCCGTCGTGTCGCCCATCGCCGAAACCACGACGACCACCTGGTGGCCGTTCTTCTTGGCATCGACGATCCGCTTGGCGACACGCTTGATGCCCTCGGCATCGGCTACGGAGGAGCCTCCGTACTTCTGCACGACAAGGCCCACGTGCGCTCCTCGCTCGGTCTTGTGCAGTCACTACTGCGGTCGGCTCAGTCTATCGAGCGGCCGCGATACGCCCCTGTGATGTCACATGGTGAGATGTCCCGCTCACTACGTGATCATCCAGGAAGGGATCAGGGACCTCCGCGGCCGCTCGGATGGCTGCTGCCCAGGCCGCGGCAGCGTACGCGAGATGTGGCCCGCTTCACAGCCGGGTGCCGACCGACCGCGGGCGCGGAGGGTGCCGCCGTCAGCACGGAGGCAGCCGCGGGCGGAGGGCGCGTTCAGCACGGAGGCGCCGCGGGCGGAGGGCGCGGACAGAACGGAGGCGCCGCAAGCGGGCGACACCGCCGTCAGCACGGAGGCACTGCGAGCGCGGAGGCACCGCGAGCGCGGAGGCGCAGGGGCGTCAGCGCGCCCGGCGCAGACCCAGCGGGCCGGCGATCTCCTCGGCCATGACCTTGCCGGCCTCCTCGGCCAGCAGCTCCTCGGCGAGGTCCTCGTCGGTGTCCAGGCCGTCCAGCTCGGCCAGCGGCTGGTCGAGGCGGACGTGGGCCACGAGGGACTGGAGGGCGCGCAGGGTGGCGGAGGCGGTCGGGCCCCAGTTGGAGAAGTACGAGAACTGCCACCACCACAGCGCCTCCGTGGTGCGGCCCGCGCGGTAGTGGGCGAGGCCGTGGCGCAGGTCGGTGACGATGTCCGCGAGGCTGTCGGAGATCCGCGAGGGCACCGGGGCCTTGCGGGGCTCGTACGGGTCGAAGACCTCGGAGAAGACGTCCACCGGGTCGAGGAGCACCGCGAAGCGCTCGCGCAGCTCGTCGACGTCCAGGTCGGGCCCGGTGTCCGGCTCGTACCGCTCGTCGGGGAGGATGTCCTCGTGCGCGCCCAGGCGGCCTCCGGTCAGCAGCAGCTGGGACACCTCCAGCAGCAGGAACGGGATCGCGCTGTCCGGCTCGTCGCCCTTCGCGACCTCGGTCGTCGCCACGATGAAGGATTCGATCGAGTCGGCGATCTGGACCGCGAAGTCGTCCGGGTCCTGGCCTACGGCGTGCAGCATGGCGTCAGACATCGAGCAGTCGTCTCCCCTCGAAGGCACGCCCGAGCGTGACCTCGTCGGCGTATTCCAAGTCTCCCCCCACCGGGAGGCCGCTGGCCAGCCGCGTGACCTTGAGTCCCATCGGCTTCACCATGCGTGCGAGATATGTGGCCGTCGCCTCGCCCTCGAGATTGGGGTCCGTGGCCAGGATCAGCTCGGTGACCGTGCCGTCCGCGAGGCGGGCCAGCAGCTCGCGGATGCGCAGGTCGTCCGGGCCCACACCCTCGATGGGGCTGATGGCGCCGCCCAGAACGTGGTACCGGCCGCGGAACTCACGCGTCCGCTCGATCGCGACGACGTCCTTCGGCTCCTCCACGACGCAGATGACGGCCTCGTCGCGGCGGGGGTCACGGCAGATGTTGCACTGCTCCTGCTGTGCGACGTTGCCGCACACGGCGCAGAAGCGCACCTTGTCCTTCACCTCCAGCAGCGCGTGCGCGAGCCGGCGGACGTCGGTCGGCTCGGCCTGGAGGATGTGGAAGGCGATCCGCTGCGCGCTCTTGGGACCGACGCCGGGCAGCCTGCCCAGTTCGTCGATGAGGTCCTGAACCACGCCTTCGTACAACGGAACGCCTTTCCTTGCGTGCTTGCTGCTTACGGTAGTTGGTGAATATGACGCTTAGAAGGGCCTGACGGGACCCGCGGGGGAAGGCCGGGTCAGAACGGCAGACCCGGCATGCCGCCGAGGCCCTGCGCGAGCGGCCCGAGCTTGTCCTGCTGGAGCTGCTGGGCGTTCTCGTTGGCCGCCTGGACGGCGGCGACGACGAGGTCCGCGAGGGTCTCGGTGTCCTCCGGGTCGACGGCCTTCGGGTCGATGACGAGGTTGCGCAGCTCGCCGGAGCCTGTGACGGTGGCCTTCACCAGACCGCCGCCCGCCTGGCCCTCGACCTCGGTCTGCGCCAACTCCTCCTGCGCCCGGGCGAGATCCTGCTGCATCTTCTGGGCCTGCTGGAGCAACTGCTGCATGTTGGGCTGGCCACCACCGGGAATCACGGTCACTCCTGTCCGTACGTTGCTTCGATACGGCCGAGCCTACGTGGTCACCGGGCGCGATGCCCCACCTGGAGGTGACCAACTCTTTCGAGTGAGAGCCACCGGCCCCGACCAGGAGCCTCTACCTGATCAAGGCCCCCGTGCGGGCGGAAATACGGGCATCGAGGGCGCACAGCCCACCATTCGGCGGTATGAAGGGCGTGCGCATTCGCGGGGCGTATGAGAACGAACGCGCGCACCGTACGTCACACGGTGTAACGTCAGCACCTTTTGAGCACCTTTTCAGCAAAGCCGCTGAAGCCGTAGAGGGTAGAGGAGCGCACCGGTGAGCCAGCCGGAGATGCAGCCCGGGGGGCCGGCCCGGGAGGAGGGCGGCACCGCGCCGCTGGGTGACCTGACCGGACGGGCGTTCCCGCTCGGCGACTGGGGGGAGCCCGCGGTCCGCCTCGACGAGCTCTACCGGTGGGTGGAGGCCGACGCCCTGCGGACGGCCGAGTGGTATCTCGCGGACCGCGCCCGCAAGCGCCGCTGGGCCCGGCTGCTGCGCCTCGGTACGGCGCTGGGCGCCGTCACCGGGGCGGCCCTGCCGATGCTCGACCTGACGGGCGCGGTGTCCGGGGCCTCCCCCTGGGGCTACGTCAGTCTGCTGCTCGCCGCGGCGTGCGTGGCCTGCGACCGGTACTTCGGCCTCACCGCGGGCTGGATGCGCGACGTCGCCACGGCACAGGCGGTGCAGCAGCGACTGCAGTCGCTGCAGTTCGACTGGGCGTCCGAGAGCGTGCGGGAGGTGCTGGGCCCGACCGAGGGCACGGCGAGCGAGGCGGCCGAGCGCTGCCTCGGGGTGCTGCGCCGCTTCTCGGAGGACGTCTCGGAACTGGTCCGCGCGGAGACGGCGGACTGGATGACCGCCTTCCGCGCGGGACCGGCTCCGCTGCGGCTGACGACCCAGCCCCCCGCCCGCCCGGAGGCGGGCCCCCCGGCACAGTCCGCGGGCGTGATCCAGGGCCGCTTCCCGTTGCCGCCGGGCACCCGCCCGAACATGCCCCGGCAGCGGCCCCCGGAGCCGCCGCGCTGAGATCCGCGCGGGGCCGGATGCGCCCGGTCGCCGTGACGAACGGCCGCGCGGGCGGCCGGCGCCGTGCGGGGAGCACACGCCCGGGCGGTCGGCGCCACGCGGGAGCCCGCGCCGCAGGGCGCCATGCGGACAGCCCGGGGCCCGGGACGTCGTCCCCGTCATGCGGACAACCCGGGGCCCGGGACGTCGTCCGTCAGTCCAGGTTCAGCACCGCGGCCGCCTGGCCGGCCATCGCGGCCTCGCCTGCCGCGTTCGGGTGCACCGGTACGACGTTGGTGCCGAACAGCAGCGGTTCGATCCAGCGCGTGTCCTTCGGACTGCAGGCGTCGTGGCCCTTCGACACCTCGGCCATGTCGACGAAGGTGGCGCCGGCCTCGGCGGCGGCCTTCTCGACGGCCGCGTTCAGGTCCGTCTGCAGCTGGTGCAGGTAGGGCACATCGCCCTTGGCGACCGGCATCTTGAGGAAGCAGCCGGGCACGGCCTGCTCGGGCAGGATCCACGGGTAGCCGATGATCGCGACCTCTGCCTTCGGCGACCTGGCCCGGATCTGGTTCAGGGCCGTCCTGATCGCGGGGTACGTCTTCTCGGCGATGTCGTCGGAGAAGCTGCTGCCATAGGCGTCCTTGCAGGGGCTGCCCTGGCCGGCCGTGAGCGCGCCCAGCGTGCCGCAGGCGACGATGGCACTGATGAAGGTGTTGTTGTCGTTGCCGCCGATGGTCAGCGTGACCAGGTCGGTGTCGCTCGCGAGCGCGTCGAACTGCGGGGCGACACCCGGGTACTGGGCCTGCGTGAAGTGCTCGGTCTTCGCGGCGCCGCAGGTGACGTCCGTGAGGTTCGCGCCGGTCCGGGCGGCGAGCAGGCGCGGATAGTTCCTGGTGGTGCGGAAGCACAGGGGGAATGCGGCCGGGTCGAGCGGGAGGACGCCCGAACCGGCGCTGTAACTGTCCCCGAGGGCGACGTAGTTCAGCGGTTCGGCGGTGGCCCGGGCGGGAGCGGCGGTCCCCAGCCCGAGGGCGGCGGTCGCGCCGGCGGCGATGACCACCGACAGGGCTCTGTTCTTGGCGCGGTACGGCATGGGGGGGCGGCTCCTTCAGGCGAATGGTGCGGCTCTGGCATGCTCCGGCGCTCGGGCGCCGGTTCGCGGAGCCACGACCTGCCCGCCGGGGCGCGTTCACCCGATCGGTGCGAGAAGCGTAGGAGCGCCCCGCATCCGCCGCGCCTGTGACGAGATCCCAACCCTTGACACTTTTTTCGTGAGCCGTCACCAACGCCCGTACGGCCATGTGTGCTTGCCGTCACGCGCGACGGCTCCGGGGCCTTCGCCCCGGAGCCGTCGTGTCCCAATGCCGTGGTCGGCTGGTGAATCTCCTCAGCGCCTGCGGCCGGATGTCAGCGCCCGCGTCAGGACCGGCGGGAGCAGGTCCCGGGCCAGGCGGCGGGCAAGGGAGCGGCGCGCGGGAGGCGCCGCCGGGGGCGGTGCGGGAGCGGGCGGCGGGGTGACGGGCTCCGGGGCGGGGGCCGGAGCGGGCTTCGGGAGCGGCTCGTTGCGCGAGACCGGCGGGGCCGGCGGCTCCGCCTTGGGGCCCTTGATACGGATCAGGGGCAGGCCCGCGACCTCCTCCACCCCGTGCCACACGTCGGTCCGCGTCGCCAGGAACTCCAGCAGCCCCTCGGTGAACGGAGCGGGGTCGCCCCACGTCCCGTACAGCTTGCTGCCCGTGATCACGATCGGCTTCAGGCCGGTCGTCGGCACCGCGCCCCACACCGCCGCCGAGACGCCCGGGCAGTGCTCGGCCCGGAAGTCGTCGAAGGCCACGATCCCGTCGGGGAGCAGGAGCTCCCGCGCCGCGGCCACGTCGCCGTGGACGTGCTCGTACAGGTGGGACGCGTCGACATGGACGAAGCGGCAGGTGGCCGGCGCGACGCGGGAGGCAATGACGGACGTCGGCGCCTGCACCACCGTGGGCAGCTGGTCGTGGAAGGAGAGGTAGTTGGCCTCGAAGGCCCGGAGCGTCAGCGTGGCGTACGAGCGGTCCATCTCCGCGCTGTTGGGGTCGTCCGGCGCCTCGGAGTCGAACAGGTCGCAGACGGTGAAGGTCTCTCCTTCCCGCAGATAGCCCCCGAGGAAGATCGCGCTCTTGCCCATGTAGGCGCCGAGCTCCAGAAGGTCACCTTTCACGTCCGTGTCTCTGTGACGGGTCAGAAACCAGTCGAAGATCAGCTGATCGACCGGCCAGAACCAGCCTTTGACGTCCGCGAACCGCTCCGGCCTGGGAAGTTCTTCCGCGGCCGTCCCCTCGGCGGGGGTACTTGTCTGCGACATGCCCCGGTCCTACAGCAGGAAGGTGTCCTGCACCCGTCCGCCACGTGTCCGGCATCCTTCCGCCATGCGTCGGGCGTCCGTCGGGCGCGTGTACGGCACCTCCCTCCGGGTCCTACGCGGACCTCGGCGACGACCGCGTCAGCTGAAGATGATCATCGAGCCCTGTCCGAGGCTTCGTGTCGCCGCCGCGTGCAGCCCCAGCCACACATGCCGCTCCCGTGCGAACGGACTCTCGTCGTACGGGATCGGACCGGCGGGCTCCTCGAGGGCGGTGGGACGCTCCGGCGGCTCGGGCGCGGCCGGCGGGTTCGCCGGATCGATGCCGATCGCGGGGGCCACGTACTCCAGTTCGCGCAGAAGACCCTGCGTGGATCCCAACGGACCGCCTCCCTCCAGAAGTTCGTCGTTGAACAGCGGCGCGGGGAAGTCCACCGGGACGTACGCGCCCGCGTGGTCGTAGTGCCACACAAGGTGCGACTGCTGCGCCGTCGACTCGAACATCTCCAGCAACTGCTCGTAGTCGCCGCCGAGTTCGTCGACCGGCGTCACCGCGAGACCGCACAGCTGGAGCAGGTAGGCACGCCGCAGGAAGTGCAGTGCGTCGTAGTCGAAGCCGGCGACCGGTGCGACGTCGCCCGACAGACCCGGCATGTAGGCGAAGACCGGCACGGTGGGCAGACCGGCACCGGTCAGGGCCTTGTCGTAGGAGGCGATCTCTTCGGCGAAGGGATTGTCGGGGCTGTGGCACAGCACGTCGACAAGGGGGACCAGCCACAGGTCACAGGCCAAGGGAAGGCTCGCTCTCAGCGGTACGGACGGGGGTTCTCCCCCTGGCTGCGCCATGGGGGCGTCGGGTCGCGGACGGTCGACGGGACAGCGTAATGCCGGGCGGAGGACCGGCGAAGAGGACCCTCACCGCATACCGCCTTCCGCCCCCACGTCCCATACCCATACCCCGGCCACGCGCTCTCCCGGCCTGCCCAGCAGTTTCGTGACCGTCTCGTAGAGTGCCCGCTCGTGGTACTGCGGCGGGAGCACCACGACGCCGGCCTTCCAGGCGGCGAGGTCGGCGCGGGCCTGTGCCTGCCAGTTGGGGCCGATCACGGGGACCCGGCCGGTGTTGCGGACGTCGGCGAGCAGGTTGGAGGTGTGACGGGGCGTCGCACCGTAGATCCCGATGCGGTCGGGGCCCCACGGGCCGTTGAAGTAACCGCCGGCGACCGGGAATCCGAGGCCGTTCGCCGACTGCCAGCGCAGGGCGTCCGCGCTGCCCGGCGTGGGCAGCGGCACGGTGACCAGTGACTCGCCCTCGCCGAGGTAGGAGCGGTACGCGCCGTGGGTGATGAAGCCGGGCACCTCCGCCCGCTCCCGTACCGGGTACGGGGTCGGGATCACCGGCACCAGCGCCGCGGCCAGCGCCGCGAAGCCCGCTGCCCGCAGGGCCCGGGACCGGTTCTTTGCCGCCGCGAGACGGTCGGCGGCCAGAGCGAGCAGCATGCCGAGCACGGGTGCGCACACCATCGCCATCCGCGACTCGATGACCGACTCGAACAGCGGCTGGTGCGCGAGCGCCCGCCAGGGGCCGGTCAGCACGACGTCGGTGTACGGGATGCGGAACTTCGGTCCGAGCGACAGGAACGCGGCGGCCACCGCCGTGAACGCCAGCGCCTTCACCAGCGCCAGTCGCCACCACTGGATCACGAGCGCGACACTCACCGCGATCAGCGGCCAGCCGAAGAAGGCGTTCTGTTCGGTGCGGTTCATCGCGAGCGGGTCGGCGCCCGCGTCCGAGCCGAGCAGGGCACGGCCCGAGAACTGCAGGAAGGCGAGCGGGCTGTTGCCCGCGTTGTCGCCGTGCAGCACGCTCTTGTAGCTCTGCGGCCCGAAGAACTGCCAGCCAAGGGGGAAGGCCACCAGCGGCAGGCTCACCAGCAGCGCGATGCCCAGCCCGCGCAGCAGCGGCCGCCAGGCCGCCCGGGTCACGTCGCGCCGCGCCAGTGCGTACGACAGGGCGAACAGCAGCATCCCCACGGCGGCGAGCAGCAGCGCCTCCTCGCCGAGGAAGATCTGGTACGTCGCGAACAGGCCGAGCAGCACGCCGTCGCGGACCACGTTCCGGCCCTCGCACAGCCGCAGCGCCCGGTCGACGATCAGCGGCAGCATGAAGAGCACGAGGAAGTTCGGGTGGGCGTTCCCGTGCGAGATCATCGGCGGCGCGAAGGCGGCGAAGGCGCCGCCGAGCGCGGCGGCGGCTCTGTTGCGGACGAGCCGCCGGGCGATCAGCCAGTACCAGGAGACGGCGGTCGCGGCCAGGCCGAGGGTGAGGACGAGCGCCCACGTCACGGTCGGCCCGAAGGCCAGCGTAACGGGGGTCAGGGGGACCGACAGGCCCAGCATGACCGTGTTGGCCATCAGGTTCACGCCCTCGGGATATCCCTGGAGGGTGGTGAACAGCGGATTGCGCAGATGCGTGACGTTGTCGGCGGTCACCGCGAAGAACCACTCCCACTGGTTCTGGTCCTGGCCGGCGTCGCGCAGGTAGCCGCGGTCGAGGTCCGCCCACAGGCCCTTGTAGAGCAGGACGGACGCGAGGAGGAAGAGCCCGGCGACGGCGAGGTCGGCGCGCCGCACGGCGCGGGTCCGCAGCCGCAGCAGCTCCAGCAGCACCTTGCCGTAGTCGGCGGGCCTGACCTTGGATCCGGCGACGTGCGACCAGCGCACCGGGACCTCGGTCACGGGCCAGCCCTCGCGGCGGAAGAAGCGCAGGATCTCGACGTCGATGCCCCACCCGGTGAGCCGCGAGTCGGCGAACGCGGCGCGCGCCTTGTCGCCGTCGAAGAGTTTGAAGCCGCACTGGGTGTCGCGGATGCCGGGCACCGCGACGAGGCGTATGAGCCGGTTGCCCATGCGGCCGAGCCACTCGCGCAGGGGCCGCTGGTGCACCTCGATCCGTGCGTCGGGGTGGGCGCGCGAGCCGATGGCGGCAGCGGCGCCGGTGGCGGCGAGCTCGTCGTCGAGGCGGGCCAGCTCGTCGATGGGGGCCGCGAGGTCGGCGTCGGTGAACAGCACCCGCCGCCCGTAGGAGGCGAGGACGCCCATGCGCAGGGCATGGCCCTTGCCGCGGTTGGTCCCGCTCGACACGAGCTGGATGCGGGGCTCCTCGGCCGCCGCCTCCTGGGCGATCTTGGCGGTCGCGTCGGTGGAGCCGTCGTCGACGACGATCAGCTCCCACTCGCCCCAGCGCTCGGGGTCGGCGCGCAGGAAGGCGCAGACGGCGTCCAGCGTCGGGCCGAGGCGTACCTCCTCGTTGTACGCCGGTATGACGACGCTCAGGTCCACGCTCACCGCTCGGACCGGGCGTCGGGGATCCGGGCCGGGCCGCGGCGGTCGGCGGCGGGCCCGCCGGCGGGGACCGGTCGGCGTTCGAGCCGGTCCGCCCACGCGAGGGCGTGCGCGTTGTAGGCGTGGATCTCCTGGCGCACGCTCTCCGCGTCACCGTGGGTCACGGCGTCCACCACCTTCTCGTGCCCGCTCCACAGCCACTGCGAAAGCTCCGGGTCGGACCGCAGGTACGGCACGGCGAAGACCCATGCCTGCACCCGCAGCCGGTGCAGGAACTCGGAGATGTAGTGGTTGGTCACGAGCGCTCCGAGCTCGCGCCAGAACCGCAGGTCGTAGCCGATGAGGATGTCGAGGTCACCGGCGCGTGCCGCCCGTGCGGCCTCCTCGGCCCGGCGGCGCACGGACAGCAGGGCCTGGGCGCTCGGGGCCGCGGAACCGCGCTCCGTGCGCTGCCGGAAGACGCCGTCGACCACCATCGAGCGCGCCTCGATCATCGTGCGGTAGTCGTCGACGGAGAACCGGTGCACCTTGAAACCGCGGTGCTGGTCCGATTCGAGCAGCCCCTGCGCGGACAGGTCCACGAGCGCCTCGCGCACGGGTGTCGCGGAGACGCCGTACTGGTCGGCGATCTGCTTGACCGTGAACTCCTGCCCGGGCTGGAGCCGCCCGGCGAGCACCTCGTCACGCAGCGCGTCCGCGATCTGCTGCCGCAGGGTGCTGCGGGTGACGGCGGTGCCGCCGCCGCTGGCGTTGCCGGGCATCGTGGTGGCCTTCTCCTTCTGCTTCGGTCCCGGACACGATAGGCCAGGGTTCGTGGCGGGGTCGTGATGTCCGGGCCCCGCACTGTGACGGAAGCGAGACGGATGTGACGGATGTGTTCGAACCGGCCGACGGCGACGGTGTCCCGGTGTCCGGGGCCGGCCGGGCCGCCGAGGTCCGCACGGCGTTCGAAGGGCTGCTCCAGATCCGGCGTGTGACCAACGCGACGGCCCCGGACCCGTCGGCCGTCCCCGCGCCCTGGGAGCTGACCCGCATGGTGCGCGCGGTGTCCCTGGCCCTGGAGGCGGCCGGCTTTCCGCCGTCGGCGGTCGGCGCCGACGGCACGAGGACGGCGACCGGCTACCGCGTCCGCCCCGGCGAGCGTCCGGCCACGGTGTACGTGGAGTGGCTGGGCCCGCCGGGCGGCGGCGCGGCGCAGGCCGAGGAGGCCGAGCTGAGGGCGTGCGCGGCGGCCCTGGGGCGCCTCGGCTGGGAGGCGCTGCTGTACCGGGGCCCGCGGCGCCGACGCTTCCTGGAGGTGGAACGGGGGGCGTGAGCGCCCGCCGGCGCCCCCGCTCGCGCCGAAGGGCTACGAGGCGACCGGCTCCCCCGCCCGCAGCCCTCCGGCGGCCGGCTCGCCCGCCCGGGCGCGGAACGTCTGGCGGTATGCCATCGGTGACACCCCGATCACCGCGGCCATGTGCTGGCGCAGCGACGCCGCCGTCCCGAAGCCCGACTCCGCCGCGACCCGGTCCACGGGGAGGTCCGTCGTCTCCAGCAGGCGGCGGGCGTGCTCGACGCGCTGGCGGGTCAGCCACTGGACCGGCGTCGTGCCGACCTCCTCGCGGAAGCGGCGGGAGAACGTGCGCACGCTCATCCGGGCGTGGGCGGCCAGTTCCGCGAGGGTGAGCGGGCGGCCGAGCCGGCCGAGTGCCCAGGCGCGGGTCGCGGAGGTCGACGCCGCGGACGGCGGCGGCACCGGCCGCTCGATGAACTGGGCCTGGCCGCCGTCCCGCCACGGCGGCACGACGCACAGCCGCGCCACCCGGTTGGCGACCTCGCTGCCGTGGTCGCGGCGCAGCAGGTGCAGGCACAGGTCCACGCCGGCCGCGACGCCCGCCGCCGTCAGCACGTCGCCGTCGTCGACGAACAGCACGCCCGGGTCGACCTCGACCCGGGGGAAGGCGCGCTGGAACTCCTCCGCCTCGTTCCAGTGCGTGGTGGCGCGGCGGCCGTCGAGCAGGCTGGCGGTGGCGAGGACGTACGAGGCGGTGCAGATGGACACGACGCGGGTGCCGGGGCGGAGCGTCGTCAGGGCCGCCGCGAGCGGCGCGGGCAGCCATTCCTGGGGCCGGTCCGGGCCGCAGGTGAACGGCGGGACGACGAGCGTGTCCGCCGTCGGGAGCACGTCGAGCCCGTGCTCGACGGTGACGGAGAAGTCGGCGCCGGTGCGCACCGTGCCGCCGCCGATGCCGCAGGTGATCACCTCGTACAGCGGTTCGCCGCCGGGCCCTCGGGCGGTGCCGAAGATCCGGACCGGGATGCTCATCTCGAAGGGGTAGACGCCGTCGAGCGCGAGGACGACGACGCGGTGCGGGGCGGAGAAGGCCATGGCCAGATCCTTGCACATCATGGCCATCTGGCCACTCGAATACGGCTTTTCACTGCCGCAGGGTTGGTCCCGGGCCCCGGCCGGGGCCGATTCCCCTGACGAGGAGCGGACATCATGCGGGCCATCAGGCAGGACACACTCGGCGGACCGGACGTGCTGAAGGTCGTCGAGACCGACCGTCCCGAGCCCGGTCCCTCGGAGGTCCTGGTGCGGGTACACGCCGCCGGGGTCAACCCGACGGACTGGTGGCACCGTTCGACGGGCGGGCTGCTCGGGGACGGACGCCCGGTGCCGCTCGGCTGGGACGTGTCCGGCGTCGTGGAGGCCGTCGGCCTCGGCGTGACGATGTACCGGCCCGGCGACGAGGTGTTCGGCATGCCCCGGCTGCCCGAACCGGCGGGCGCCTACGCCGAGTTCATGACCTCGCCGGCCCGCCATCTGGCGCGCAAGCCGGCCGGGGTCTCGCACGTGGAGGCCGCCGCCCTGCCGATCGCCGCGCTCACCGCCTGGCAGTCGCTGGTCGACACCGCCGGCGTACGCCCCGGGCAGCGCGTGCTGGTGCACGCGGCGGCCGGCGGCGTCGGACACCTGGCCGTCCAGATCGCCAAGGCACGGGGCGCGTACGTCGTCGGCACGGCGAGCGCGGCCAAGCACGCCTTCGTGCGGGGGCTCGGCGCCGACGAGGTCGTCGACTACCGGACGACGGACTTCACCGAGGTCGTCGAGGACATGGACGTGGTTCTGGACGCCGTGGGCGGTGAGTACGGGCCGCGGTCCCTGAACGTGCTCCGGCCGGGCGGCATGCTGGTCTCCCTCGCCTCGCCCGCCGAGGCGTACCTGGCCGAGGAGGCCGAACAGCGCGGGCTGCGCGCGGGGTTCACGATCGTGGAGCCCGACAACGGCGGGCTGCGGGAGATCGCCGCACTGGTCGAGTCGGGCAGGCTGCGGGTGCACGTGGACACGGTGCTGCCGCTGGAGCAGGCCGGCAAGGCGCACGAGATCGGCGAGACGGGCCGGACGCAGGGAAAGATCGTGCTCACTGTCGTGTGACCGGACGCCGAAGGGGCGCCGCCGTGCCGGCGGCGCCCCTTCGGGCCGTGGTGCCTAGTACAGGCCGGTGTACGTGTTCCAGCCGGTGCCGATGCCGGCCCTGGGCTTGAAGCCGCCCTTGCCGTCGGAGTCGTAGCGGTAGAGCGTGCCGCCGCTGGTACGCGCGACGAGGTCCGCGCGGCCGTCGCCGTTCATGTCGCCCGGTGCCGCCAGCCTGGTGTACTGGCCCCAGCCGGAGCCGATCAGCTTCTTCGCCTTGAACGGCGCGGAGGCCACGCCCGTGCCCTGGTAGAGGTACAGCGTGCCGTCCTTCGCGCGGGCGATCAGGTCCGCGCGACCGTCACCGGAGACGTCGCCGGCGCCGACGAGCACGTTGAACTGGCCCCAGCCGCTGCCGATCCGCTGCTTGGCGGCGAAGCCGCTGCCGTTGCCGTAGCCGCGGTAGAGGTAGAGCACGCCCGAGCCGTCGCGGGCCACGATGTCGCCCTTGCCGTCGCCGGAGAGGTCACCGAGGCCGACGAGGGTGTTGTAGACGCCCCAGCCGCCGCCGACGTCGTGGATCGAGCCCGACGAGTGGTTGAAGTTGTAGAGGTGGCCGTTGTAGACCTCGAAGAGGTCGGCGTAGCCGTCGTCGTCGAGCGAGGAGAAGTACGACAGCCTCGCGCCCTTGAACCCGCCGTCCTGGCTGGCCTGGTCGCGCGGGGCGAACCGGCCGTTGTTCAGGTCGTAGTAGTAGTAGAGGGTCCCGTGGGTGTCGAGGCCGATCATCTCGTCCTTGCCCCACGAGGGGAGGCTGCTGCCGTTGGCGAACCGGCTCACCGTGTTCCATCCGCTGCCGAGCTTCACGCGGGGCAGGAAGGCGCCCGTGCCGGTGGAGGAGTACTGGTGGAGATCGCCGTTGTACGCGCGCGCGAGCAGGTCGGCGTTGCCGTCCTCGTCGAGGTCGTCGATGCTGAACAGCGTGTTGAAGATGTTCCAGCCGCTGCCGACCTTGACCCTGTCCTTGAAGGGACGCGTGGCCTCGCCGGTGCCGCTGTAGAAGAACAGCTCACCCGCGGTGTTGCGGGCGAAGAGGTCGGCGACGGCGTCGTTGTTGACGTCGTTCATGCCGACGAGCTGGTCGAACTGGCCCCAGCCGGAGCCGACCTTCACCCGGGACCCGAGCGGGCTGGAGGTGCTGGTGGTGCCCGGGTACAGGTAGAGGTCGCCGGCGTGGGTACGCGCGAGCACGTCACCGATGCCGTCGGCGGTCAGGTCACCGGGCGAGAAGACCTTGTTGTAGATCTGCCAGCCGTGGCCCGACCAGAAGTTGCTCGGGTAGTACAGGTCGTTCGTGTACGCCGAGAGCCGGCCGGCAGCCGTGAGCGTGAAGTGGACCGGACCGTTCGGCTGGAGACCGGCCGCGGTGAAGACGTCCTTGTAGCTCTGGGTGCCGCTCTCGCCGGAGAGGTAGTAGGTGACCTCGTGGCTCTCGGCACCGGTGTCGACGTACACGGTCCCGTCGAGGCTCTGCAGGACCATGTCGGACCAGCCGTCGCCGTCGACGTCGCTGCGCGGCTCGGCGAGCGGCGCACCCTCGTCCTGGGCGCTGAACGCGCCGCGGTTCACCTCCGGGCGCGGCAGGTCGAGGCGGGGCAGCTGCGCCGCGTCGCGCGCGGGCTGCTCGACGGCGGTGCGGGGCGCCGGCGGTTCGTCCGCGAACGCGGGCGCCGGGGCGGCGAGCAGGGCGCCCGCCGTGACGGACAGGGTGAGCGCGGTGCATGCCGCCAGGCGGCGGGTGGCCGCCGGGCGGCCGGTTCTCTTCGGAGTCAAGGTCCCCCCAGGGAGTGATGCCACAGGTGCGGGCACCAGGTCAGACGCACGAGGCGGGGGGAGGGATGTACGGGAGTGGTGATGTTTCCGTGGCGTATGGGGCCGCCGCGGTCGGGGACGGCGCCGGGGTCCCCCCACGCCCGCGGGGGCGCAGGGGGGCCGGGGCGAAGTCCCCGGTCAGGCCACCCACTCGTCGGCCACCGACAGCGCCGCGTCCAGGGCCGCCAGGCCCTCCTTGGCCTCGGACTCCGTCACGTTGCACGGCGGCACCACGTGCGTGCGGTTCATGTTGACGAAGGGCCACAGGCCGTTCTTCCTGCAGGCCGCGCCGAACGCCGCCATCGCCGCGTTCGCCTCCCCCGTCGCGTTGTACGGCACCAGCGGCTCGCGCGTCTCGCGGTCGCGGACCAGGTCCAGCGCCCAGAACGCGCCCGTACCGCGCACCTCGCCCACCGACGGGTGGCGCTCGGCCAGTTCGCGCAGGCCCGGGCCGAGGACGGTCTCGCCGATGCGGGCGGCGTGCTCGACGACCTTCTCCTCCTCCATCACCCGGATCGTGGCGACGGCGGCCGCGCAGGCCAGCGGGTGGCCGGAGTACGTCAGGCCACCCGGGTACGGACGCTTGTCGAACGTCGCCGCGATCTCGGCCGAGATCGCGACACCGCCCAGCGGTACGTAGCCGGAGTTGACGCCCTTCGCGAAGGTCATCAGGTCCGGCACCACGTCGAAGTGCTCGGCCGCGAACCATTTGCCCGTACGGCCGAAGCCCGCCATGACCTCGTCGAGCACGAAGACGATGCCGTAGCGGTCGCAGATCTCGCGGACGCCCGCGAGGTAGCCCGGCGGCGGGGTCATGATGCCGGCCGTGCCGGGGATGGTCTCCAGGATGATCGCCGCGATGGTCTGCGGGCCCTCGAAGGCGATGGTGTCCTCGAGGTGCGTCAGGGCGCGCTCGCACTCCTCCGCCTGGGTCGAGGAGTAGAAGGGCGAGCGGTAGAGGAACGGTCCCCAGAAGTGGACGACGCCGGCGGTGCCGTTGTCGTTGGCCCAGCGGCGCGGGTCGCCGGTGATGTTGATCGCGGTCGCCGTGCCGCCGTGGTACGAGCGGTAGGCGGAGAGCACCTTCGGGCGGCCCGTGTGCAGACGGGCCATGCGGACGGCGTTCTCGACGGCCTCGGCGCCGCCGTTGGTGAAGAAGATCTTGTCCAGGTCGCCCGGGGTCCGCTCGGCGATCAGCCGGGCCGCCTCGGAGCGCGGCTCGAGGGCGAACGCGGGCGCGAAGGTGGCGAGCCTGCCCGCCTGCTCCTGGATCGCGGCGACGACCTTCGGGTGCTGGTACCCGATGTTGGTGTAGACGAGGCCGCTGGTGAAGTCGAGGTAGCGGTTCCCGTCGTAGTCCCAGAAATACGAACCCTCGGCGCCGGCGACGGCGAGCGGGTCGATCAGTCCCTGGGCGGACCAGGAGTGGAACACGTGCGCACGGTCCGCCGCCTTGACGGCGGCGCCGGCCTGGGGATCGGCATGAGGGGTCATGCGGGCCAGCGTAAGGACGAGCAGGTGAGAGCCGACATGGCCACCTTGTATGACCTCGGCCTCCTTGTCTGGGCAGGGTGTCGGGCCGCCACCCCCCGTCATTGACAGCATACTGTCGATATGACAGGCTGCTGTCATTGAACGTCGAGGAGGGCACCATGACCAGCAAGACCGTTCACCTGGCCGTGTACGACACCTACGCAGACTGGGAGACGGGCCACGCCACCGCCCACCTGGTGCAGAACGGCTTCACCGTGCGCACGGTCGGCCTCACGACGGAGCCCGTCACCACCATGGGCGGCGTCCGCATCCAGCCCGACCTGGCGCTCGACGCGCTGGACCCCGCCGACAGCGCGCTGCTGATCCTCACCGGCGCCTCGCTGTGGGACACCGGCGACAAGCTCGCGCCGTTCGCGGCGGCGGCGCGCACGTTCCTCGACGCGGGCGTCCCGGTCGCCGCCATCTGCGGCGCGACCGCCGGTATCGCCCGCGAGGGCCTGCTCGACGACCGCGCCCACACCAGCGGCGCCTCCTTCTACCTGGAGGCCACGGGCTACCGGGGCGGCGCGAAGTACGTGGAGGCGGACGCCGTCACCGACGGCGACCTGATCACCGCGGGCCCGACCGAGCCGGTCGCGTTCGCCCGCGAGATCTTCGCCCGCCTCGGGGTGTACGAAGGCCCGAAGCTGGACGCCTGGTACCGGCTCTTCCACGACTCGGATCCGGCGGCGTACGAGATCCTTTCGGCATGAGCACCCACAGACCCGACAACGACCCGCAGGAACTGCTGACCCGTACGGCGCTCGGCGTCTTCCGGCTGAACGGCCAGTTCATCACCGTCTCGGACGGCCTGGCCCAGGAGGCAGGGCTGACGGCGGCCCGCTGGCAGGTCCTCGGCGCCGTGCTGCGCGAGCCGCAGACGGTGGCCGGGATAGCCCGCACGATGGGCATCACGCGACAGAGCGTGCAGCGCATCGCCGACCTGCTGGCCGAGCAGGGGCTCACGGAGTACGGCCCCAACCCGGCCCACCGCCGCGCGAAGCTGCTGCACGCGACGGAGGCCGGACGCGAGGCGATACGCAAGATCGACCCGGGTCACGCACGGCTCGCCCGCCGGCTGCTCGGCGAGCTCGGCGCGGAGGGATTCGCGGAGACCGTGCGCGTGCTGGAGCGGCTGTCGAGGGCGATGGACGCCATCGAGCAGGAGACGGCGGGTGCGCCACAGGGGGCCGAGGCGGAGGAGACGGCGGTCGCCGCGAGCGGCTGAACGGCAGCCGGCTCCGCCCTTCGCGCCCCCCGCGCCCCCCGCCGCACGGCACTATCCTCGGTCCGTCGAACCATCGGACACGGGGGAGGGCCACGCGCCATGGAGCAGCTGGCACCGGGGGATCCACGGGACATCGGCGAGTACCGGCTGCTGGCCAGGCTCGGCGCGGGCGGCATGGGCCAGGTGTACCTGGCCCGCTCCGACCGCGGGCGGACCGTGGCCGTCAAGCTCGTACGGCGGGAGCTGGCCGAACAGGAGCAGTTCCGCAACCGGTTCCGCCTGGAGGTGCGCGCCGCGCTGCGGGTCGGCGGCCGGTGGACCGCGCCCGTCCTCGACGCCGACACCGAGGCGCCCGTCCCCTGGGTCGCCACCGGATACATCGCCGGGCCCGCCCTGCACACCGTCGTCTCCGGCGAGCACGGGCCACTGCCCGAACGCAGCGTCCGCCTCCTCGCCTCCGGCCTCGCGCACGCCCTGACCAGCATCCACGCGGCCGATCTGGTCCACCGCGACCTGAAGCCGTCGAACATCCTGGTCACCATCGACGGCCCGCGCGTGATCGACTTCGGCATAGCCCGCGCGCTGGACACCGTCACCGACGGCGGACTCACCCGTACCGGAGTGCTCGTCGGCTCCCCCGGGTTCATGTCCCCGGAGCAGATCCGCGGCGACCGGGTCACGCCCGCCGGGGACGTCTTCTGTCTGGGCTCGGTCCTCGCCTACGCGGCCACGGGCCGGCTGCCGTTCGGCACGGGCGACAGCGGGGTGCACGCGCAGATGTTCCGCATCGCCCAGGAGGAACCGTCCCTGGACGGCGTCCCCGAGGGCCTGCGCGACCTGGTGCGGGACTGCCTCCACAAGGATCCGGCGGCCCGGCCCACACCGGCGCAGATCCTTCGGCGCACGGGCGGGGACGCGGACGAAGAGCCGTGGCTGCCGGCCGCGCTCGTCGCCCAACTGGGACGGCACGCCGTTGAGTTGCTGGAGTTCGAGCAGCCGCCGGCAGCCGCTGCTGAACCGGCCACCGTGCCCGCCCAGCCCCCTGCTCCCTCCCCCGCGCAGCCGCCCACGATGACGGCCCCGCAGACGCCGCCCCCGCCCGCACCCGCCGCACAGCCTCAGCCGCCCGCACCCGCTGCACCCGCCCCGCAGCCTCAGCCCCCCGCATCCGCTGCACCCGCACCCGCCCCGCAGCCTCAACCCCCCACACCCGCCGCACCCGCTGCACCCGCCCCGCAGCCTCAGCCGCCCGGCCCGGCGGGACCGGCCGGGCCGCCGTACGGCTACCCGCACGGGCCGCCCGCCCCGGCCCGCTACGCGCCGGCCCCCTACACGACCGCTCCCTACACGCCCGTCCCGGCTCCCACGCCGCCGCCCGCCTCCCCGCCGCGCTCCTCGCGCGGCGGCACCCTCGCCCTGATCGCCGTCGCCCTGGTCGTGGCCGTCGGCGCGGGCGGCGCGGTCTACACGTTCATGTCCGACGACCACCACAAGGGCGGCACGGCGGCGGGGCCCGAGCCCGGTCCCGCCTCCTCCGCGGCCGGATCCACGACGCCGTCCGGCGACGCGAAGGGGCCCTCCCCGTCCCCCTCCTCGTCGCCGTCCGCGGCGACGGGCGGGGTCCCGCAGGAGTACATCGGCAGCTGGCGCGCGTCGTTCGACACCGCGGACGGCGCCAACGTCCGGGAGATGACCATCACCCAGGGCGAGAGGGGCGAGCAGGTCATGACCCTCTCCGGCACCGGCCCGAACTACGAATGCCGCTGGTCCGCCACACTGCGCGCACCGGGACCGCCGCTCGAACTGGGGCCGACCACGGTCACCTTCGGCGATCCGGTGTCGTGCGCACCCGGCCAGTGGAGCCGCCTCGAGATGCCGGACGACTCCACGATCGTGCGCGAGCTGGTCGGCTCGGGCGGCGAGCCGCTCACGTACACGAAGACGGGCTGATCCTCGCCCGCGCCAGGAACGGCCTGGACGTGCGTCCGACGACCGTTGCGCGGGGCCGGGACGGAACGGCTCAGCCCCAGCTCGCGGAGTGGAAACTGCGGAACTCCCGGCGCTCCTGGACCGACACGATCCAGCGCGCGGACACCAGGACGCCCAGGCTCAGGGCGATGACGCCCAGGCCCAGGCGCGGGTTGTCGAAGTCCACGATGCTCGTGACCTCCCGGGAGCCACCGGCCGCCGCACCCGAACCGCCGGACCCCGCAGGCCCGGACGACCCGGGGACCCCGCCCGCCTGGCCCGGTGCCTGGGCCCCGGAGCCGTCCGTGCCGTCGCCCGAGCCCGGCGGGCGCGGCGGCCCGCCCGTCAGGTCCACGCCCAGCGCCTCCATGGCCGCGGACACCGGCTGGAAGTACGTCGTGCCGCCGATCGCGCAGTCCCCGTCGCCACCCGACGTCACGCCGAGCGCCAGCCCCTCCGAGAACAGCGGGCCTCCGCTGTCCCCCGGCTCCGCGCACACCGTGGTCTCGATCAGGCCCGTGACCGTGCCTTCGGGATAGTTCACCGTCACGTTCACCGCGGTCACCTCGCCCGACCGGAAGCCGGTCGTACTGCCGCTGCGGAACACCCGCTGGCCGACGACGGGATCGGCCGACCCGACGATCCGCACACCCCGGCCGCCGCCGATCGAGGCGACGTTGGTGCGGTCGAGCGTGTCGGCGCTCTCGTACCGGACCAGGGAGTAGTCCTTGCCCGGGAAGGCGGCGTCGGTGGTCGTGCCGACCAGTTCGGCGCCCTGCCGGTCCCGGAACCAGGACGTGCCCTCGGGTCCGCAGTGGCCCGCCGTGAGGATGTAGGTGTCCGTGCCGTCGGTGACGTTGAAGCCCGCCGAACAGCGGCGCTGGTCACCGAAGATCGGGGACGCGCCGCCGACCAGCGTGGTGAAGGCGCCCGGCCTGCGCTCCATGCGGACGTGGCCGCCGATCCGTTCGGCGAGGCCGGACAGCCGCGATCAGTCGGCGGCGGAGACCGTGCTGTCGGCGCGGACGGTGACCTCGTTGGCCGCGTAGTCGACCGCCCATGCCGTCCCGGCGACGCGGGGCGCGTCACGCAGCGCCTCGGTGGCGGCGCGGAGCCGGTCCATGCTGTGGGGCACGATCCGGGCGTCCGCGCCGGCCGCGCGGACCTCCTCCGCCGCTTCGGCGTCGGTCACCGCGACGACGGTCCGCCCCTCGTCGGTCGTCCAACTGCCCGCCGTACGCGCCGTGCCGAGCCGCGCGACGGTGTCCGCCACCCCCGGGCGGTCCGCCGGTTCGCCCGCCATGGCGTCCGTGACCATCAGAACGCCGCAGACCAGTCCGCCGGCGGCGGCCAGTCGCACCAGCCGCCGCAGCTTCCGTCGTGCGTGCCTCATACGCGGCCCCAAGGTCGTACCGTCCCGGTGTCACCCGCTCTATACGCGGCCGCGCGCCGCGCCGTTCACCGACGCCCCGCCGAGCGGGCCGTGACCATGTCACTCATGCTCCCGCCCTGTGGAAGGATCGCCGCGTGGACGCCCTGACCCCCGACGACCCCACCCGGATCGGCCCCTTCCGCCTCATCGGCAGGCTCGGCACCGGTGGCATGGGCCGCGTGTACCTCGCCCGGTCCGAGGGCGGCCGTACCGTCGCCGTGAAGGTGGTGCACGCGCAGCTCGCCGAACAGGACGAGTTCCGGCGGCGGTTCGCCCGTGAGGTCGCCGCGCTGGAGCGCGTCGGCGGGGTCGGTACCGCGCCCGTGATCGAGTCCGACACGGCGGCCGACGCGCCCTGGGTGGCCCTGACCTACGTGCCCGGCCCCTCCCTGCGGAACGTGGTGGGCGAGGAGTACGGCCCGCTTCCGGCCGCGACCGTGCTGGCGCTCGCGAGCAGGCTCGCCGACGCGCTCACGCACATCCACCGGGCCGGACTGGTGCACCGGGACCTCAAGCCGTCCAACATCCTGCTCACCGTCGACGGTCCGCGCATCATCGACTTCGGGATCGCGCGCGCCGTGGACACCGTCACCGACGGCGGGCTGACCGGCACCGGCGCGGTCGTCGGCTCACCGGGCTTCATGTCGCCCGAGCAGGTGCGCGGCGAGAAGCTGACCCCCGCGTCGGACATCTTCTGCCTCGGCGCGGTCCTCGCGTACGCGGCGACCGGGGTGCCGCCCTTCGGCTCCGCGGACAGCGGCGCGCACGCGACCATGTTCCGCATCGCGCACGACGAACCCGACCTCACCGGACTGCCGCCCGAGCTCGAACCGCTCGTCAGGGCCTGCCTGGACAAGGACCCGCACCGCCGCCCGCCCGCCTCCGTGCTCGCCGCGGCCGACCACGGCCCGGCCGGAGCCTGGCTGCCGGCAGACGTGCTGGCCCGCCTCGGCAGGAACGCGGCACGGCTCCTGGACGCCGACACCCCGGCGCCGGGCGCCGGTGACCCGACCCCCGCCGACGACCCCGCGGCGCCGCGCCGCCCGCGCGGAGGGCGGGTGCTCGCGGCCGTCCTGGCGGCGGTGCTCGTGGCCGGGGGCGCGGGCGCGGCGGTGTTCTGGCCCGAGAAGCAGCCGGAGGGCGGCGGCAAGCAGCCCACGTCCTCGGGGCGGGGCACGGACGACCGCCCTGCCGGGGACGTGCCGCGGTCCTTCGTGGGCGCCTGGGAGGGCGTGCTCGACGGCACGGCGAACGCCCCGTACTCCACGGGCCGCATCGAGATCGCCCAGGGGCGTACGGGCGAGAAGACGGCCGTGTACGTCACCGTCACCGGCGAACGGCTGTGCATGGGACGGTCCGTGCTGGTGTCGGCGGACGCCGACCGGATCGTGTTCGGCGAGAGCGACGTGACGCTGAGCGTGCCGGAGAAGCAGTGCACACCGGCCGCGCACCAGACGCTCACCGTCCGCTCGCCCGACGTCCTGGAGTGGACCTCGGGGGCGGCGACGGCGACCTTCCGGAAGGCGGGCTCCGGCCCGGAGGCGGTGCCGGCGACGTTCCTCGGCACCTGGACCGAGGACGAGTCCGGAGCCGAATGGGGCCCGGGACAGGCGGAGTTGTTCGAACGCCGGGTCACCGTCACCCAGGGCCCGGTCGGATCCGCGGTCGTCCGCTACGAGTCCGCGTCCCCGCGAACGGACGAGACGACGGGCGAGCCCGTCGGCGGCACCGTCAACTGCGCCTCCACCGCCGTTCTCGGCGGCGTCGGCGGCCTGCTGGTCGTCGGCCCGCCCGTCCGCGACGCGCAGGCGTCCGACCCGGAGTGCGCGACGGACACCTCGTCGCAGAACCTGCGGATCGACCGCTTCGAGGGCAAGGAGCGGCTTCTGGTGTACGGGATGAGCGCGGACGGCGAGCCGGGCGTGTACCTCCGGGACCAGTAGCGCGTCGTCACGTCCGGTGCTCTCCCGCCCGGTCCCTGGGCGTCTTCCGGCAACGGGGCGGGAAGGTCTCCGGAGCGAGTCGAGCCGAACGGCCGGTACCGGCCGACGCGCTCACCGCGTCGGCCGGTACCGGCAGTTCGGCATGGGTGGGATCAGGCCGCCGCCTCGGCACGTGCACGGCTCCGGGTCCCCTGCCGTACGACGCGCCGGCGCCGGGACGGGATGCCCGCTGTCGGGTTGGCCACGCCCCAGGCCGCGCCCTTGCAGATCAGTTCCTTGTAGAGGGCGGCCACGCGGCCCGTCAGTGCCCTTTCGACCGCTCGGTCGTCGGCAGTGACGAACTGGACCAGGCCCTCCTTGCGGCCGAGGGAGATGCACTGCTGGAAGTAGCGGATGGAGACGCTGGGGACCTTGGCGTCGGCGAGACGGGCGGCGATGGCGTCGGCTGCCTGCCAGGCCATGGGGACGCCCGAGGCACAGGACATGCGCAGCGGCTTGTCGCCCGGGCCGGTCGCCATCGCCGCGTCACCCACGGCGTACACGTCCGGGTGGGAGACCGAGCGCATCGTGGTGTCCACCACGATCTGGCCGCGGTCGGTGACCTCCAGGGTGGTGGCCTGGGCGATCGGGTGGACCGCGAAGCCGGTGCTCCAGACCGTGACCTCGGCGGGGATGGTCCGGCCGTCGGCCGTCGTCACGCCGTCCGCCTCCACGGCGGTGACCGCGGTGTGTTCGTGGACCGTGATGCCGAGACCGTCCACCACCTTCCGCAGGTGGGCGCGGCCCTTCTTCGAGAGCCAGTCGCCGAGCGCGCCGCAGGCGGCGAGGGCGACATCGAGGTCCGGGCGGGTCTCGGCGATCTCGGTCGCGGCCTCCAGGCCGGTCAGGCCGCCGCCGACCACGACCACGCGCCGGCCGGCGTCCAGGGCGGCCAGGCGGTCGCGGAGGCGGAGGGCGCCGGGGCGGCTGGAGACGTCGTGGGCGTGCTCGGCGGTGCCGGGGACGCCCTGGTCGTTCCAGCCGCTGCCGAGGGCGTAGACCAGAGTGTCGTACTCCAGTTCCTCCCGCTCGTGGCCGCTCACGGCGGTGACCGTCACCGTCTTGCGGTCCACGTCCACGGCGGTGACCTTCGCGAGCCTCAGTTCCACGCCCGTGCCCGCGAACATCTCGCTGAACGGCCGGTGCCTGAGGTCCTGCCCGGCCGCGAGCTGGTGCAGCCGGACGCGCTCGACGAAGTCGGGCTCGGGGTTGACGAGGGTGATGGTGACATCCTCGCGGTGCAGCCGCTTGGCGAGGCGGCCGGCGGCGACGGCTCCCGTGTAGCCGGCTCCGAGGACGACGATGCGGTGCTGCATGTGCCTGCTCCTGTCTGCGAGGGTTCCGCCGTTGTCTTGCGCGGTTTCGCCACGTGAACCGGGCAGCCCGGCGTTTCCTGACAGGATCGGGATGTGAAGCACGTCACATCGGGTCAGAGGGTGTGGAGCGGGGATTCCCCGTGGTGCGCGGCGGCCCACTGCTGGGTCGCGCGGACGAGCTTGTCGGGGTTGACCTGGCTGCGGACGGCGGCGATGCCCTCCGCGGTGACCTCCAGGCACGTGATCGCGACGACCCGGCCGTCCACGACCGCCACGAAGGCGGGCTCGCCGTTGGCGGTCGTGGCGTAGATGTCGGGCGCGCCGCCGACATAGGCCCGCTTGGCCTCGCTGGGCTTGAACAGGCCGCGCAGGAACGTGGCGACCGCGAGCGCGCCCTCGAACGCCTTCGCGCGGGCCGGGACCTTCCCGCCGCCGTCGCCGACCGAGACGGCGTCCTGGGTGAGCAGGCGTACCAGGGGTTCGGTACGGCCGCTGGTCGCGGCGGCCAGGAACTCCTCGACGATCCTCCGGGCGACGGCCTGGTCGATCTCGGTGCGCGCCTTGCCGTCCGCGACGTGCTTCTTGGCCCGGTGGTAGATCTGCTGACTCGCGGCCTCGGTGACGTCCAGGATCTCGGCGATCTCCCGGTGCGGGTAGTCGAAGGCCTCACGCAGCACGTACACCGCCCTCTCGCCCGGCGACAGGCGCTCCAGCAGGACGAGGACGGCGTACGACACCGACTCGCGCTGCTCGGCGGTGTCGGCCGGGCCGAGCATCGGGTCCCCGGCGAGCAGTGGCTCCGGGAGCCACCGGCCCACGTACGTCTCGCGCCGGGCACGTGCCGAAGTGAGCATGTTGAGGCACAGGTTGGTGAGGACCTTCGTCAGCCAGGCCTCGGGCACCTCGATCCGCTCGACGTCAGCCGCCTGCCAGCGCAGGAACGTGTCCTGCACGGCATCCTCCGCCTCACTCGCCGAGCCGAGCAGCCGGTAGGCGATGGCCTCCAGCCGGGGCCTCGCAGCCTCGAACCGGTCCACGTCACTCATGATCAGGGCCATGCTCGAGATCCTAGTCGCCAGGGGGCGGAACAGGGCTCCCCGGTCAGCATCCGGGGTGCGCTCGGCCGGCGCGCCAAGCGTGCGCGCAACTGCCTTGTCCGCGCGAGCAGTTGGAGGACAGCGCCGCCCCGCGAGGCCGTGATCGGCTGACGGAATCGCCCGCGGGGCGGGGGTCAGTCCTCGGCCGGGAACACACTGGTCACCTTGCCCTTGAGATCGGCGGTCAGATGACCGCCGCCGTAGTCGTCGGCGAAGTGGACTGCCAGGCCGAGCGGGGTGTCGAAGGTTTCGTTCGCATTGTCGACCAGGACGTAACGCAGGGTGGGTTTCTTCACGTTCAGGTCCTTCTCCGCCCTCTTCAGCAGGGCGGGGACGACGTCCCAGTCGATGTCGTCCATGCTGAACGGGAGATCGCCGCCCGACAGCGTGCTGCTGATGATTCCCTTCTCCACTCCCTTGCCCGGGCGGTAGGTGTAGGTGTCGTACTTGGTGTCGCTGCCCTTGACCATGACCTCCAGGGCCACGTACTCGTCGTAGACGGTGAAGTCCCCCACGCGGTCCGTTCCCGTCGCGGCCTTGATCTCCTTGACCGCCGTCCGGATGCCGTCCGGTGTCAGCAGATCGTGCTGCGCGGCGGCCTGCGGCGGTGTGGAAGCGGGTGTCGCAGTGGGTGCGGGCGTCCGCGCCCCGGTGGCGCTCCCCGGTGGGTTCGACGCCGTGCCGCCGTCCTTCTCGCCGTCGTGCGGCAGCAGGGACCAGACCAGTACGCCGGCCAGCACGGTCCCGACGACGGACGACGCGATCGCGAGGCGGCGCTTCGCGCGTCCGCCGGACGGGGGCGGAGTCTGCCGCGTCGGGCCCGCCGGGTAGGGCGTCGGCGGTGCCTGACCCGGCATGCCGGTGTGCGGAGTCGGAGGTCCGAAACCGGTCGGCTGCCTGAAACCCGTCGGCGGTCCGAAGCCCGGCGGTCCGAAGCCGGCGGGTGCGGGCGGCGCGGGCGCCGGACCCGGCGGGGGCCCCAGCCGGTACGACGTGGGCTCGCCGGTCCCGCCCGGAGCGCTCTGTCCGCCCTCCGCCGCCGCGAGCATCCGGTCGACGGTCTCCGGGTCCGGCCTCGCGGCCGGGTCCTTGACGAGTACGGCGGACAGGATCCCCGTCAGCGACCCCGCCCGGCGGGGCGGCGGAAGCTCCTCGCTGAGGACGGCGGCCAGGGTCGCCAGCGTCGTCCCTCTGCGCAGGGGGTTGTTCCCCTCGACGGCGACGTACAGCATCATGGCCAGCGACCACAGGTCGGAGCCGGGCCCGCCGTCGTCGCCGGAGATGCGCTCGGGCGCCATGTAGTCGGGTGTGCCGATGACCGATCCGGTCGTGGTCAGGACGGTCGACTCCCTGATCGCGGCGATACCGAAGTCGGTGAGCACCGGGCGGCCGTCGGGCCGGAGCAGCACGTTCGCAGGCTTGACGTCCCGGTGCTGGATGCCGACGTCATGGGCCGCCCGCAGCGCCGCCAGCACCTCGCGCCCGAGCCGGGCGGCCTCGGCGGGCGCCATCGGCCCCTTGTCCAGCCGGTCCTGGAGCGATCCGCCGGTCACCAGTTCCATGACGATCCACGGGTAGGTGAGCCCACCGCCGTCCACCACGTGGTGAATGGTCACCACATTGGGATGGTCGACCCTGGCGAGCGCCCGCGCCTCACGCAGCACGCGGGCCCGCAGCATCGCCGCCGCCTCCGGGTCGTACTCCGCGAGCCCCGGATCGGACGGCCGCACCTCCTTGAGCGCCACGGCCCGGTCCAGCACCAGATCCCGCGCCCGCCACACCATGCCCATACCGCCGCCGCCGAGCCGGGCCTCCAGCTCGAAGCGCCCGTCGATGACCCGTCTGTCGGATTCCCCGTCGTTCATGGCCGGGAGCCTACGAGACGCCGGTGACACGGTGTCGATCAGGTGGCTCCCTCACGTCGGGACCCGCGCGCAGGCACCGTGACGACGGGCGTGCCGGCCCGCAGCAGTTCGCCCCCGGAACGTGCCACCGGCTGACGCGGCGCACGGCCGAGTGGATTGTGCCGTACGGCCGTTGGGATCCCACGGCATGTCCGGGACGCCCGTGATCACGCTCGCCCGACCCCCGGAGCATCGCGTGACCGCAGACCGCGCAGACCGGGCCGCTCCATCCGCTCCCGAGGGGCACTGGGAGGTTCGCTGCGCCGACGCGGCATCGGCCAAGGGCTGGGAGAAACCGGCCCAGCAGGCTCGCGAGAACACGCACAAGGGCGTGGGTCACCATGCGGACGGAGCCGAGGCCGAGAACCGGGACTCCGGCCACCACAGACTCACGTTCGCCGGAACCGGCCGTCCGCGAGCGACAGCTCATCGTTGACCACCCCGGTCACGGCGGTCCACCGGCAGCGGTCGCGCACGCCCCGGAGGGCCCTCACAGCGCCTGCGCCACGCGCTGCGCCGCCCGTGCGTAGTCCCGCACCAGCTCCCGCGTGTCGTCCGCCCGCCAGGCCAGCGCGAACCGGCTCGGCGACACCCCTCGCACCGGACGGGCGACGACCCCGCCCCGGGTGAGCAGCGGCACATTCCCTGAGGCGACCAGGCAGACGCCGAGGCCGTCGACCAGCGCCTCGTACGTCTCGTCCGTACTGGCGATCTCACCGCCGATGCGTGGCGGCCCGGCGCCGAGCGTCTCGCGGTCGTCGAGCGCGAGCCAGTAGTCGCGCAGTTCGGGCACCTGGGCCGGCAGCGCGAGGAACGGCTCGTCGAGGAGCTCGGCGAAGTCCACGCTCTCGCGGCCCGCGAGCGGATGCGCCTCGGGCAGCGCGACAAGGCGCGGCTCGGTCGCCATGACCACCCATCGGAACCGCTCCGGACCACTCAGCGGCAGCCACACGAACGCGACGTCGCTCGCCCCGTCGGCGAGACCCGCCGTCGCGTCCTCCCAGCCCACCTGCCGCAGCTTCACGCGGGCCCCTGGGTGTGTCTCGGTGAACCGGGAGCGGATCGCGGGGAGCAGACCGCCGCGGCCGGGACTGGTGCTCATCCCCACCGTCAGGGTGCCCTGCTGCTCGGCGGTGGCCTGTCGGACGGCCCCGTGGGCCTCCTGCCAGGCGTCGAGGACCTTGCGGGCGTGCGGGAGCAGTGCCCTGCCGACGGGGGTGAGGCGCACCGACTGCCGGTCGCGCTCGAACAGGGGCGCGCCGAGCTGCCGCTCCAGGGCCCTGATCTGCTTGCTGAGCGCGGGCTGCGAGACGAAGAGGCTCTCGGCGGCCCGGGTGAAGTGGAGCTGCTCCGCGACCGCGACGAAGTAGCGGAGGTCCCGCCCGTGCACGTCCATGACCACGGGATATCACGAAAGGTCTTGGACACCCAACTGACCGCCGGGCGAAGGTGGTTGAGCACACGGAGACGACACGAGGGGATACGGACATGAGCAGGGTCTGGCTGATCACCGGGGCCAACAGCGGGTTCGGGCGCGCGTTCGCCGAGGCGGCGGTCGGTGCGGGAGACGTCGTGGTCGCCGCGGCACGCCGCGTCGAGTCGCTGGAGGACCTGGTCGCCGCCCATCCGGACCAGGTCGAGGCGGTGGCACTGGACGTCACCGACGGGGCGGCGATCGACACGGTGGTGGCGGACGTGGCCGAGCGGCACGGCCGCGTCGACGTCCTGGTCAACAACGCGGGCCGCACACACGTCGGTTCGGTGGAGGAGACCGGCGACGACGAGCTGCGCTCGCTCTTCGACGTCCACGTCTTCGGGCCGGCGGCCCTGACCCGCGCGGTCCTCCCCCACATGCGGGCCCGCCGCTCGGGCGCGATCGTGCAGCTCAGCAGCGTCGGCGGCCAGATGTCGATGGCCGGCTTCGGGGCGTACAGCGCCACGAAGTTCGCCCTGGAGGGCCTGTCGGAGGCGCTGGCGGCCGAGGTGCGCCCGCTGGGCATCGACGTCCTCATCGTCGAGCCGGGCGCCTTCCGCACCAACCTGTTCGGCAACCACAGCCTGAGCGGGGACGGCATCGCCGACTACGCGGAGACGGTCGGCGCGACGCGGCGGATGGTGGAGACCGGGGGCGGGACGCAGGTGGGCGACCCGGCGAAGGCGGCGGCCGCGGTGCTGGCGGCGCTGGACGCGGAGGAGACACCGCTGCGGCTCGCGCTCGGCGACGACGCGATCGACACGATCCACGCCCACCTGGACCAGGTCCGGGCCGACCTCACGGCCTGGGACAAGGTGGGCCGCGACACCAGGCTCGCCTGACGCTGGGCGGGAACGGCCGAGGGCGCCCCCGGAACCAGGGGCGCCCTCGGCGTGCGGCTCGTCCCTCCTACAGGAAGGAGTTGATCTCGATCGTCTCGGTGCGGCCCGGACCGACACCGATCGCGGAGATCGGCGCGCCCGACATCTCCTCCAGCGCCTTCACGTAGCCCTGCGCGTTCTTCGGCAGGTCGGCGAAGGTCTTCGCCTTGGTGATGTCCTCCGACCAGCCCGGCAGCATCTCGTACACCGGCTTCGCGTGGTGGAAGTCCGTCTGCGAGTACGGCAGCTCCTCGACGCGCTTGCCGTCGATCTCGTACGCCACGCAGACCGGGATCTGCTCCCAGCCGGTCAGCACGTCCAGCTTCGTGAGGAAGAAGTCCGTGAGGCCGTTGACCCGGGTCGCGTAGCGTGCGATGACCGCGTCGAACCAGCCGCAGCGGCGGTCGCGGCCGGTGGTGACGCCCCGCTCGCCGCCGATGCGGCGCAGCGCCTCGCCGTCCTCGTCGAACAGCTCGGTCGGGAACGGGCCCGCGCCGACACGGGTCGTGTACGCCTTGAGGATGCCGATGACCCGGCTGATCTTCGTCGGCCCGACGCCCGCGCCGGTGCAGGCTCCGCCCGCGGTCGGGTTGGAGGAGGTGACGAAGGGGTACGTGCCGTGGTCGACGTCGAGCAGCGTGCCCTGGCCGCCCTCGAAGAGGACGACCTTGCCCTCGTCGATGGCGTTGTTGAGGATCAGCGTGGTGTCGGCGACGTACGGCTTGATCTGCTCCGCGTACTGGAGCATCTCCTCGACGATCTTGGCCGGCTCGATCGCGCGCCGGTTGAAGACCTTCGCGAGCAGCTGGTTCTTGGACTCCAGCGCCGCCTCGACCTTCTGGGTCAGGATCGACTCGTCGTAGAGGTCCTGGACGCGGATGCCGGTGCGGTTGATCTTGTCGGCGTACGTCGGGCCGATGCCGCGGCCGGTCGTGCCGATCTTGCGCTTGCCGAGGAACCGTTCGGTCACCTTGTCGACGGTGACGTTGTACGGGGTGATCAGATGGGCGTTTCCGCTGATCAGCAGCTTGGACGTGTCGACGCCGCGGTCGTTCAGCCCGCTCAGCTCGGAGAGCAGAACCGCCGGGTCCACGACGACGCCGTTGCCGATGACCGGAGTACATCCGGGCGAGAGGATTCCGGAAGGGAGGAGATGCAGCGCATACTTCTGGTCACCCACCACAACGGTGTGGCCGGCGTTGTTACCACCCTGGTAACGCACCACATAGTCAACTGAACCACCGAGCAGGTCAGTGGCCTTTCCCTTGCCCTCGTCACCCCACTGAGCACCGAGCAGCACAAGTGCGGGCACAGGCGTACACCCCTTCCGGGCGGGGCAAGACCAAGGTCAGGGGGCCGAAGCCGTACCTGAGTATTCGGACCGGTTTGCCCCGGAATAGACGAAGCCCCTGGCGCAATAGCGCAAGGGGCTCTTGCACAAAGATGCTACCCGAGGAAGGACCGAGGTGTCGGATCACGACCAGCTGCTGGTGGTCATCGACCCGGTCGCCCGCCGAATGGACGGCGAGTCCGTACGCATCGCGAAAGATGTGCTGTGCGGGGGCTCGGAGGCGAAAATCTGTCTCCCCGAAGGGCCTGAGGAATTCGCGCGGGCGCTCGCCCGCAGGGGTCACCGCAGGCCCGTCGTGGTCGGCGACGACCGCGCCCTGCTGCGCGCCGTCGCCCTCCTGCACCGCGACCGCTGGCTCGGCGACGGCGCGCTGGCGCTGGTCCCGGTGGGCTCCTCGGTGCAGCTCGCGCACTCGCTCGGCGTGCCGGCCGGGCCGGTCGCGGCGGCGCGGGCGGTGCTGGACGGCGTGGTGCGCCGGCTGGACCTGCTGGTCGACGAGTCCGACGGCGTGGTGCTGGGCGGTCTGTCGATTCCTGCGGTGCGGGCGGCGGCGCGTGCGGAGGCGTCCGTGTGGAACGCCTGCCGCTCCCTGGTCCGCACCCTGGTGCGCCCGGCCCCGCCGTCTCCGGCGGCCCGCGCCCACCGGCTGCGTGTGGAGGCCGACGGGGTCCTGCTGGTGGACCTGGACCGCCCGGTCGAGGGCGTGTCGGTCCGGGCGGACCGCGACGGCCGCGCGGAGGTCCTCATCCGGCACCCCTCGGCCACGGAGGCGGTCCGTACGAGCGCCCTGACGGTGACGGTGTCGGGCCCGGACTTCCGCTACCGCGCGGACACCCATGTGACGGGGCCCGTCCGCACCCGCACCTGGACCGTCCGGCCGGGGGCGTGGGGCTTGACGCTGCCGGTGGCGCAGGCGGCGGGGACGTAGGTCCCGGTCGCCTACCGGGCGGTCCCACGGGGGGATCGGGCGCCGGGGCACGGCGCCGGGGGATGGCGGGCCGACGCCCCGGGTCGGCGAGCCGGCCGCGGGTTCTCGTACAACCAAGTCGTCCCTCCGGTGGTCGGACCGGCTGGGGACGCACCGGTGACGTCCCAGCCCATTCGCGCAGGAGGAACGCCACTTGCTCTCCCCACACACCGGCCGGCGCCGTCTCGGCGCCGCCGTCGCCACCGTTCTCGCCGTCACGCTCGGCGCGGGCTCGCTGACCACCACCGCGGTGCACGCGACGGAGGTCTCCGCCGCGGCGGAGGGGCCGAGCAGTCTTCTCCCGATGGTGCCCGGCGCCCGGCTGGCATCGGCGGGCCCGCGAGGCTTCCTGACGTACGTCCCGCACCACAGCGAGGACGGGAAGCTCCGATGGACCCCGTACGAGGGCGGGGCGACACGCGACCACCGCTTCGACACGATCGAGGGGAGCGCCTGGACATCCGGGGACATGGTCACCACATTCAGCGAAATTTTCGGGACCGAGGCGGTGGACATGTCCACCGGCACATCCTTCCGCATTGAGGACAGGTACACCTCCTACGCCGGCACCGCGGGCTCGGCCCTCTTCATCAGCGGGTACACGCGTCTGTGGCTGCAGACCAAGGACACCGAACCCCGCGTCGTGCAGGGCCTGCCGGAGAAGGCCGCTTACGGCTGGGTGCGGCCGGGCGACGCCACGCACGGCCTGATCGACATCCGGACCGCGGAAGGCGAGCACCGCCTCGGCCTGATCGACCTGACCGACGCCACCCTTACCCTGCCCTACCCTCACCAGGCGCGGAACCCCGTGATCTCCGGCAACCGTCTGGCCTGGGTGGAGGACGACACCGCCACGAACACGCTCCGTGTGGTCGTCCGCGACCGGACCAGCGGCGCCGACACGATCGTCCCCGTGCCGGGGACCACGTCAGGCGCGGAGCTGAAGATCAGCCTGCTCGGCGACTGGGTGACGTACGGGGCGACGGCCCTTCACATCAGCACCGGCGAGAAGGTCACGCTCCTCGACCGTGCCGACGCCTCGTTCGCCACCCCTGACGGCTCGGCCCAGATCGTCCAGGGCGGCCTCGTCGGCCAGGGCGAGGGCATCTTCCGCGTCTCACTCGGCACGGACGGCCGGCCGGCCGTGCGGCTCCTCGCCCACGCCGGCACTCCCACCTCCGCCCTGCACGACTTCGACAACAACGGTCTCGCCGACCTGCTGGGCCGGGACGCCTCGGGCGCACTGTGGCGGGACAGCCCCAAGGACGGACACCAGCGGTCCCGGATCGGCGACGGCTGGCAGATCTACGACAAGATCGAGGCCGTCGGCGACATCGCGGGGCGGGACAGCCCCGGCTTCACCCCCGAGCTCGTCGCGCGCGACAGGGACGGTGTGCTCTGGCTGTACGAGGGCCGAGAGGACGGCGGCTTCGGCAAG
>NZ_JBFAOY010000008.1:0-248578 GCF_040675505.1 Streptomyces sp. NPDC049597 | reverse complement strand
GCCGCCCCGGGCCGGGCCCGCCCCCCCCCCCGGCCCCGCCCCCCCCCCCCCGGCGCGGGCGGCCGCGACGTCGCCGCATCCGAGCCCGGTCGGCGGCCGCTGACCGAGCGCCCCGCCCGGCCCTCACCACGTCGTCACGGCACTGAAAGGTACGAACCCGCATGTCCGCGCAGCCTCCCGTCGTGCAGTCGCAGACCGCATCCGCCCCCCGTTCCCTCGGACGCGCCTTGCTCTGGCCTGCCGCGGCCGTCGCTCTGGGTTTCCTGCTGGTCTTCAACTCCTTCGGCACGTCCACGGACGCCAAGCCCCCTTCGCGGCCCGTGGTCTCCGCGCCCACCGTCGTCCAGACACCGTCCGCCAAGGCCGAGGAGAAGGGCCTGGCGCTGCCACCTGCCGAACCGAAACGGCTCAAGATCGCGGAGATCGCCGTCGACGCACCGTTCACGGGCCTGTCCCTCGAGGAGTCGGGCCAGTTGGAGGCGCCGCCGGCGAACAACAGCAACCTGGTCGGCTGGTACCAGGAGGGCGTGACGCCCGGCGAGCCCGGCACGTCGATCATCGCGGGCCATGTCGACACCAAGACGGGCCCCGCCGTCTTCATGCAGCTCAGCGAGCTGAAGCGGGGGAGCAAGGTCGACATCAGCCGCAAGGACGGCTCGGTCGCCACCTTCGTCGTCGATTCCGTCGAGGCCTTCAGCAAGGCGGACTTCCCCAACAAGCGCGTGTACGACCACACTCCTGACCCGCAGGTGCGGCTGATCACCTGCGCGGGCGAGTACGACAAGAAGGCGCAGGACTACACCGAGAACCTGGTGGTCTTCGCGCACCTGCAGGCGGTGAAACGGCCGTGACGTCGTGAGGTCCCGGCGCCCGCCGCCGAGGGAATCGCACAGGGCGCATTGTCGCGGAGGTTCCGGGCACCCTCGACACGGCGGACGGCGCAAGCCGTGACACCGCCGGCGGACGGAGGCTCGTGATGCTGCACCACACGATCGAGCGCGGAGTCCTGGTCATCACGCTTCACGACGACGTGTACCTCGGCAACCGCGTCGCTGTGGCGCGCGGCATCGCGTCCCTCGTCAAGGCCCACATGCCGGCCCCTGTGGTGATCGTGCTGACGGCCTCCGCGGTGAGTGCCGCCGCGATCGGCACGGTGTTGCGGGCCCACCTCATGTGCAGCCGACTGCAGGTGCTGATGGCGGTCGTGACGCCGAGTGCGCCCGCCCGGCGTGTGCTCGAGGCGAACGCCGACGTCGGCGGCACCCGCCTCGTCGTGTTCGCGCGCAGCAGCCAGGCGATCGAGGCTCTGGCCGGATTCCGGCCCGCCTGGACGGCCTGAGCGCCGCTCCGCGGCCCACGCGCCCGCAGGCGCGTGGGCCGCGGAGCGTTCCGGACCCACTGTCCGCGAGAAGCCCGGAGCCTTGACTGAATACCCCCTAGGGGTATTCTGACTGTTGTGGTCGCGGAAGGCGGCCCCCGATCGAGGAGTGGGTCATGAACACGGGCGTCAGGATCACCGCCTTCGCGGCGGCACTCGCCGCCGCTTTCGGCATCGCCTACGGCGTCGGCCAGGGCATGGACCCCGTGGTGGCCGAGGCGGAGCCGGCGCGGCACGGCGGTCACACGGACGGGGGCCAGGACGCGGAGCGGGCGAGTCACGACGGTCATGCGGACGAGAGCGCAGGGACACCTTCCGTTCCCGGCGGGCTCCAGGTGTCCGAGGCGGGCCTCAGGCTTGACCTCGAGACGCAGCGCATGGAGGCGGGCAGGACCACGGAACTGCGCTTCGCCGTGGTGGACGAGAAGAAGGACCGCCACGTGACGGCGTTCCGCCGCGAGCACGGCAAGGAGCTGCATCTGATCGTCGCGTCCCGTGATCTGACGACGTATCGGCACCTGCACCCGGTGCGAGGGGCCGACGGGACCTGGTCCGTACCGGTCCGACTCCCCGAGGCCGGCGGCTACCGCGTCTTCGCCGACTTCACCCCGGACGTCAAGGGCGCCCGCGGCCTCACACTCGGCGCCGATCTCGCCGTGTCCGGCTCTGCCGACCCGGATCCGCTGCCCGCGCCGAGCGCCACCGCCACCGTCGACGGCTACGAGGTGACCCTCACCGGCGGCCTCCGCCCCGGCGCGGACAGCGAGCTGCTCTTCGGCGTCGCCAAGGACGGTGAGCCGGTCACCGACCTGCAGCCCTACCTCGGCGCCTACGGGCACCTCGTGGCCCTGCGCTCGGGAGACCTCGCCTACCTGCACGTCCACCCGAACGGCGAGCCCGGCGACGGCACCGTGCGGCCCGGTCCGGAGATCTCCTTCAACGCCACCGCACCCAGCCAGGGCGCCTACCGCCTGTTCCTCGACTTCCGGCACGAGGGCAAGGTCCGCACCGCCGCCTTCACGGTCCAGGCCGGAGGCCCCGCCGCCGAGGGGACGCCTGCGGACGGCGCCGAGGAGCGCGGCCACCGGCACTGACGGACCCGGGTCCGCGACGCCGTGTGAGCGTGCCGCACCCGGGTACCCGCGCCGGTGGGACGGGGACCGTCGGGCCAGGTGAGGAGGCCGACATGGGTGCTGACATCTGGGGCTACCCGGAGACCGCCGCGTACGTGCCGGGAGCGGAGCTCGTGGGGTTCTCGGTCGAGGCGACCGACGGCTCGATCGGCAAGGTCGACAAGCACACCGAGGAGGTGGGCAGGTCGTACCTCGTCGTGGACACCGGGCCGTGGATCCTCGGTCACCGGGTGCTGGTCCCCGCGGGCGTCGTCTCGCGCATCGACACCGTCGACCAGGTCGTCCACCTCTCCTGCACCAAGGGCGAGGTGAAGGACTCGCCGCCCTTCGAGAGCGGCCGGCACGAGGAGGACCTGAGCTACCTCCGGCTCATCGAGCAGTATTACGCCAACCGTCACATGTGACGGACGACCGGTCGCCGTGGGCGCCCGCGGCCGTGCTCGGCACGACCGCGGGCGCCCCGTGAGCGGGCGGGTGAACCGCCCGTCGGGCCGAGGAAGTCGGCGTAGTGCAGGCGGTCTGCCGCGTCGCACCCGGGCTCCTGGGCGCGCACGTTCCCCGAGTCCCGCGTACCGACAGGCGGCGAAGCGGGGCGGCGGCGAGCGGACGCCGCCCGTCGTCGCGATCCGGGAGGGCGCGGCAGTCGAAGGGGCGGCCCGGCAGGAGCCGTCCGGGCCAATCCGGTGCACCCGTCCGCACCACGGCCCGGCGCGGCGCGTTGCGGCGGGCCCTGCGGAACGGTGCTCTATGGCTCGCCCGAACCCCTACCGGCCGCGTGCCGGCTTCCCCCTCAGGAGGCACCGGATGCACCGCACCGCAGCCCTTGCCGCAGCGGCCCTTCTCGCCGTCGTGGCAGCCGTCCCCTCGGCCCTCCCCGCCGCGGCGTCCCAGGCGCCGGAGCGGGCGGACAAGCCGGTCCTGCACCGTGGACTGTTCCTCACCGTCTCGGGCGCGCAGAACAGCTGGATCCGCGGTGTGCTGCTGCACTGCAGCCCCGAGCCGAGCGGTCCGCACCCCGACGCCGTCGGCGCCTGTGCCGCTCTCGACGAGGCCCGCGGCGATCTGGACAACCTGCGGGGCGAGCCGCACCCGTGCACCAAGCAGTACGACCCGGTCACGGTGAGCGCCACCGGTGCCTTCCGCGGCCGGCCGACCGCCTGGCACAAGACCTTCCCGAACGCCTGCGAACTGGCCGCCGCCACCGGGCCCGTCTTCCGCTTCTGACCCCCTGGGCCGGCGCCCGGCCTCAGGTGCTGCGCGAGGCGACCACGCCGATGGTCACCAGACCGAGCACCACCCACCCGAACCACAGCCAGCCGTTGCTGCCGAGTGCCGCCGTATAGGCCGTCACGGCCACGAGCGACCCGACGGTCAGCACTCCCATGACCTTCGTCGAACCGGACATGCGCGCCCTCCTTCGACGGCGGGAACCGTCGAAACCATGGTCCCGCGTCAGGAGGGCCCCGCGCCAGCGGCCTGCGAAAACCGGCCGGGCCATCACCGGCGGCGCGTCACCGGCCCCGTGCCTGGAGGGAGGCGAGATACGCGTTGTACGCCTCCAGCTCCTTGTCACCGTCCCGGTCCGCCGCGCGGTCGCGCCGCTTGGCCTGTCGCTGGTCGGATCGGTACCACTGGAAGACCAGCGCGATGAGCACCAGCACGGAGGGGATCTCACTGAACGCCCAGGCGATGCCGCCCGCCGCGTTCTGGTCCGCCAGAGCATCGATGCCCAGGGACGCGGGCGGATTCTCGTACGCCCCGACCATCGGCGCGGTCGCCATCATCAGCGCGATCCCGAAGAACGCGTGGAACGGCATGCCCGCGAACAGCTCCAGCATCCGCATCACATAGCCGGGCCGGTGGGGGCCCGGGTCCACGCCCATGATCGGCCAGAAGAACACCAGGCCCACCGCGAGGAAGTGCAGCATCATCGCGATGTGACCGGGCCTCGACTCCATCAGGAAGTCGAACAGCGGCGTGAAGTACAGCCCGTACAGGCTCGCGATGAACAGCGGGATCGTGAAGGCCGGGTGTGTGACGACCCGCATGTACCGGCTGTGCAGCAGCATCAGGAGCAGCTCGCGGGGACCCTTGCGGCCCCGGCCCGCGACGGGCAGCGCCCGCAGTGCGAGCGTGATGGGTGCGCCGAGCAGGATCACGATCGGCGACAGCATGCTGATGACCATGTGCTGCACCATGTGCACGCTGAACATGACCATGCCGTAGTCGTTCAGCTTGGTGCACATCACCAGCGCGACACTGAGCACGCCGACGACGAACCAGACCGTACGGCTCACGGGCCAGGCGTCCCCGCGTCCCCGCAGCCGGACGACGCCCCATCCGTACAGACCGAGCGCCAGCAGGCAGCCGACCAGGAAGAAGGGGTCCGGTGAGAACTCCAGGCCCCGCCCCAGCGTGAACGGCGGCAGATCCGTGGTCATGCCGTGCCCGCTGTGATCCATCTGTCTGCTCCCGGGCTCCCGATTCGTGCCTGTTGTCCGGACCAGACTAGATGTGCCCCCGGTCGCGGCCGCGACCGGGGGCACAACGTCCGGCGGGCGGCCGGATCAGAGCACGCACTCCGCCTCGTCGTACCGGTCCGCGGGAACCGTCTTCAGCGTCCGGGTCGCCTCGGCGAGCGGCACCATCGTGATGTCCGTGCCGCGCAGCGCCGTCAGCATCCCGAACTCGCCGCGGTGCGCCGCCTCCACCGCGTGCCAGCCGAACCGCGTGGCCAGCACACGGTCGTACGCGGTCGGGGTGCCGCCGCGCTGCACATGGCCGAGGATCACCGGACGGGCCTCCTTGCCGAGCCGCTGCTCCAGCTCGACGGAGAGCTGGCGGGCGACGCCCGCGAACCGCTCGTGCCCGTAGATGTCCTTGCCGCCCTCGTCCCAGCGCATCGTGCCCTCCCGGGGCTTCGCGCCCTCGGCGACGACCACGATCGCGAACTTCTTGCCGGCCGAGAACCGCTCGCCGACCCGCGCGGTCAGCTCCTCGATGTCGAAGGGGCGCTCCGGGACGACGATCGCGTGGGCACCGGCCGCCATGCCCGAGTGCAGCGCGATCCATCCCGTGTGCCGGCCCATGACCTCCACGATCAGCACCCGCTGGTGCGACTCGGCCGTGGTCTTCAGCCGGTCGAGCGCCTCCGTCGCGACGCCGACGGCGGTGTCGAAGCCGAAGGTCACATCGGTGGACGCGATGTCGTTGTCGATCGTCTTCGGCACGCCCACGATGGGCAGGCCGGCCTCCGACAGCAGGTGGGCCGCCTTGAGCGTGCCCTCACCGCCGATCGGGATGATCGCGTCGAGACCGAGATCGGCGACATGTCCCTTGGCCCGCTCCACACCGTCGCGCAGATGCGCGGGCTGGACGCGGGAGGAACCGAGGATCGTGCCGCCCCGGGCCAGGATGCCGCCCACCGCGTCCAGGTCGAGCTTGCGGTAGTCGCCCTCCAGCAGGCCCTTCCAGCCGTCGTGGAATCCGATGACCTCGTCGTCGTGGTCGACGACGGCACGGTGCACGACGGAACGGATGACGGCGTTCAGACCGGGGCAGTCGCCGCCGGAGGTGAGCACACCAATGCGCATAGCCCGAAAACCTTTACAACGTGGGCCGACTCCCGGACCACGTCGTCCGGTTGGATCCCCGCCACCCTACCGGCGTCGGGGGGCCGGTCAGAAACGGGCGTCCGACAGGTGGGACCGGGCCGAAGGCCCCCTCGCTCGGCTGAGCGAAGGGGCCTTCAGGATGTGCGCTCGCCTGAGCGGAGACCGTGTCAGGCGGGCTGCGTCGCGGCCGCGATCCGCTCGGCGCGCAGGGCCTCGTACCAGCGGTCGTCGGTCGGCGGCAGCGCGTTCACATCGAGCGCCAACTTCAGCAGCAGGTCCGCGATCTGCGGGTTGCGGGCCATCACGGGACCGTGCATGTACGTGCCGAAGACGGTGTCGTTGTACGCACCTTCGGTGCCGTCGCCGGTGCCGTTGCCGCGGCCGAGAAGCGTGCGCGCGAACGGGCGGGCGGTCGGGCCGAGGTGGGTGACGCCCTGATGGTTCTCGAAGCCCGTCAGCTGGGGCAGCCCGAGCCGCGGGTCGATGTCGGCCAGGACGTCGCCGACGCAGCGGGCGCCCTCACCGCGCGTGGAGATCACGTCGATCAGGCCCAGACCCGGCTCGCGCTCGCCGAGGTCGTTGATGAACTCGTGGCCGAGGATCTGGTAGCCGGCGCAGACCGAGAAGATGATCGCGCCGTTGGAGGCCGCACGGCTCAGGCCGCCGTCGCGGCGCAGCCGCTCTGCCGCGAGCCGCTGCGGGCGGTCCTCACCGCCGCCGATCAGATAGATGTCGCCGGAGGTCGGCACGGGCTGGTCGCTGCGCACGTCGATGCGCATCACGTCGAGGCCGCGCTGGCGGGCGCGGCGCTCGACGACGAGCGCGTTGCCCTGGTCGCCGTAGGTGCTGAGCAGATCCGGGTAGACCCACACCAGACGCAGACTGCTGTCACTCATTCCCATAAGTCCTTTTCGTCCGTCCGCTCGTCAGTCGCTCAGTTGCCGACGCGGCGGCGCACGTCCTGGAAGGCGGTGTAGTTGGCGATCAGCTCGATCCGGCCGGGCGGGGCCGCCTGTACGGCCTCGTCGACCGTCTCGCACACCCGGAAGTCCAGGCCCGCGACCTCCAGCCGGACCGCGAGGTCGAGCTTGCGGTCGCCGATCACGAAGATCGGGTGCCCGGCGAGGCGGGTGTAGTCGACGTCCCACAGCCACGAGGTGTCGGTGCCGTCCGCGCCGCGGGCGTTGACCGACAGGATCACCGGCGTCGGCGGCGGGTCGATCAGCGAGAACGTCTCCAGCCAGCCGGCCGGGTTCTTGGCGAGCAGCAGCCGCACGTCACGGCCGAGGAAGGAGACGACGTCGTACCGGCCGGCGACGGCCTGGACCTGGTACATGCGCTCCAGCGCGACCTGCGGCGGAACGCCGAAGCAGGCGGCGACGGCGGCCGAGGTGGCGGCGTTCGCCTTGTTGGCGCGGCCCGGCAGCTGCAGGTGGATCGGCCAGGCCGAGCCGTGCGGGTCGAGCACGTGGTCGCCGCTGAGCACCCAGCTCGGCGCGGGGCGGCGGAAGCCGCACTCGCCGCAGAACCAGTCGTCGCCCGGGCGCTGCATCACACCGCCGCAGGACGGGCAGGACCAGGCGTCGTCCTTCCACTCCTGGCCGGCGGCCACCCACACGACGTTGGGGGAGGAGGACGCGGCCCACACGACCAGCGGGTCGTCGGCGTTCGCGATCACAGTGGCCTTCGCGCCGGTGAGGCCCTCACGCCACTTCTCGGCCAGCATCCGGGTCTCGGCCGCGCGGTCCAGCTGGTCGCGGGAGAGGTTGAGCAGCGCGATGGCCTTGGGCGTCACGTCCCTGGCCACACCGGCGAGGTACTTCTCGTCGACCTCGATCACACCGAACTTGGCGTCGGAGCCGCCGGCCAGCGCGGAGGTGATGCCCGCGGGCATGTTGGCGCCGAGCGCGTTCGAGACGACGGGGCCGCTGGCGCGCAGGGCCTCCGCGATCAGGCGTGTGGTCGTGGTCTTTCCGTTGGTCGCCGACACGAGGACGACGTCCAGGTGCTGCGCGAGCCGTCCCAGCAGGTCGGGGTCCAGCTTGAGCGCCACCCGGCCGCCGATCACCGATCCGCTGCCGCGCCCGGCGGCGCGCGACACCGCCGCCGCGGCCTTGCCCGCCGTAACGGCCAGCTTGGCTCGCGGCGTCAGCTCCGAGTTGCCTGACATCGTCCTTGATCCTCCTAGCATCGGTCGGGAGTCAGCCTATCGACCTCTTCCGGACAGCCCCTACCGCGGCACCGTCGGAATACGTGGAGGTCACGGGGTGACCTGCGCGGAACGTAGGCTGGTCGCCATGCGAAACCGGCCCATCCCCGGCAGTTCCGGACTGGTCAGGCCCATGAGCCTGCTCGGCGACCCGGTGCTGCACGCCCCCTGTGAGCCCGTCACCGACTTCGGCGCGGATCTGGCGCGGCTCGTCGAGGACATGTTCGCGACGATGTACGCGGCACAGGGTGTCGGTCTCGCGGCCAACCAGGTGGGCGTCCCTCTGCGGGTGTTCGTCTACGACTGCCCCGACGACGAGGACGTCCGCCACCTCGGACACGTCGTCAACCCGCGCCTGGTCGAGGCCGACGGCCTCGCGGTCCGCGGTCCGGAGGGCTGCCTGTCCCTCCCGGGCCTGGAGGCGGGGACGGAGCGCTTCGACCGGGCGGTCGTGGAGGGCGTGACGCTGGACGGCGAGCCGGTCCGCGTGGAGGGGACGGGGTTCTTCGCGCGCTGCCTGCAGCACGAGTGCGATCACGTGGACGGCCTGGTGTACGCGGACCGGCTGACGCCGTGGCGCCGCGGGCGCCTGGCGCGGGCGGCCCGCAAGGCGCCGTGGTCGACGCCGGAGGGCGTGTCACGCCTTCGGCGCGCTGAGCCCCACCGGCCCTTCCCGTAACCGGTGCTCCGCCCCGGACCCCAGTGCCCGGCCCGGGGCCAGGCGGCCTGGCGCGCGCGGTCAACGGGGCGTCGCCCCAGACTTTGTGCCCGGCCCGGGCTGGCGCAGGATGCCGGCCCGCGCCCGGGTGCGTGGGCGGCCAACGGGGTTCGCCCGGGCCCCGGTGCCGCGCCCCGGGCGGCGTGCGCGGTCGACGGGACGTCGCGCCAGACCCTGTGACCGGCCTGTGGCCCGCCCCACGGCCGAAGGCGTGGGCGTGGGCGGTCAACGGGGCTTCGGCCGGGGCCAGTGACGCGCTACGTGTGGGGTGCACTGCCCTGGCCGAGGGCGGCGTTGGGCTCCATCCCCAGGCCGCCGTGCGTGTTCGTCCTTGCCTCGGCTCGAGCCAGGCTCTGCGTGGTGGGCTCCGCCCGCGCCGTCAACAGGGCGTCGCCCCGTGCCCGGTGTCGCACGGCGGGCGGGGCGGGAACTCCAGCCTCGCCGGCGATTGAGGCGCGGGGTTCGGGGCGGGGCCCCGACAGGGGGGTCGGCGGGGGATATTCAGCCCCGCCGGCGATTGAGGCGCCCGGCTCGGGGCGGAGCCCCGACGGGGCGGGGCAAGGCCCCGGGTGTGGAGCGCGGCGTCGCCGTCAGAAGCCCGGGCCGCCCACGCGGTCAGACGCGTCGAAGAGGCGGCCGCACAGAAGGTCCGTCAGGCTCTCCACCAACTGCGCGCGCGAACACGGGCGTTCGCCCAGCCACCAGTCGCCCGCCGCGTGCATCATGCCGACGATGCCGTGGCCCCAGACCCTCGCCAGCAGGTCGCCGCCGGGGCCCAGGTCGACGCGGTCGGCGATCACCTTGCCCAGCTCCTCGCCGAGGCGGCGCAGCAGCGGGGCCGAGTGGCGGCCGACGTCGAAGCCCTGTTCCAAGGGCTGGTTGTCCTCCGCCGGGTGCATCAGGAAGCGGTAGACCTGCGGCCGTGCCTCGATGGCCGCGAGGTAGGTGTCCAGCGTTCCCGCCACCCGCTCGCGGCGGTCGACGTCCGCGTCCACCGCCACCTGCAGGGCCCGCAGCAGCGCGTCGGTGTGGCGCTTCGCCAGGGCCCGGTAGAGCCCGCCCTTGTCGCCGAAGTGACGGTAGAGAATCGGCTTGGTGATGCCCGCCTCGGCGGCGATCGCGTTCATCGAGGCCTGCGGCCCGTCGCGGAGAACCACCCGGTCCGCTGCTTCGAGCAGCTCCCGTCGCCGCTGGTCCGCCGACCGCTGCTGGTGTGCGCTCTCCATGCCCTGTCTCTCCCCGCCCTGGCGAATGCGTGACGCGCAAGGTAACACCCGCTGTGGGCGGCCGGTGATCCGGTGGCCTCGGTTGACAGGTGCTACTGCCCGGTAACAGACTTCGGTTACCGCAAGTAACGCCCTGCCGGGCGCCGTAGTGCTGGAGGGGACATGGCCGAGTTCACACTCGATCTCAACGAGGACCAGAAGCAGGTCCGTGACTGGCTCCACGGCTTCGCCAAGGACGTGATGCGCCCGGCCGCGGCAGAGTGGGACGAGCGTGAGGAGACCCCGTGGCCCGTCATCCAGGAGGCGGCCAAACTCGGCATCTACTCCCTGGACTTCTACGCCCAGCAGTTCTTCGACCCCACCGGCCTCGGCATCCCGATGACGATGGAGGAGCTGTTCTGGGGCGACGCGGGCATCGCGCTGTCGATCGTCGGCACCGGCCTCGCCGCCGTGGGCGTCATCGCCAACGGCACCGAGGAGCAGATCGGCACCTGGATCCCGCAGATGTACGGCGACGCCGACGACGTCAAGGTCGCCGCCTTCTGCTCCTCCGAGCCCGACGCCGGCAGCGACGTCGCCTCCATGCGCACCCGCGCCGTCTACGACGAGGCCAAGGACGAGTGGGTCCTCAACGGCACCAAGACCTGGGCGACGAACGGAGGCATCGCGGGCGTCCACGTCGTCGTCGCCGTCGTCGACCCCGAACTCGGCTCCAAGGGCCACGCGTCCTTCATCGTGCCGCCGAACACCCCCGGCCTCTCGCAGGGCCAGAAGTTCAAGAAGCACGGCATCCGCGCCTCGCACACCGCCGAAGTCGTCCTGGAGAACGTCCGCGTCCCCGGCCACTGCCTCCTCGGCGGCAAGGAGAAGCTGGACGAGCGCCTCGCCAAGGCGCGTGAGAGGGCCAGGTCCAGCGGCGAGGCCGGAGGCGGGGGGAGGGTCAAGAACGCGGCCATGGCCACCTTCGAGGCGTCGCGCCCCGCCGTCGGCGCCATGGCGGTGGGCACCGCCCGTGCCGCGTACGAGGAAGCGCTCGAATACGCCACGACACGCGAGCAGTTCGGACGCCCGATCATCGACAACCAGGGCGTCGCCTTCCAGCTCGCCGACATGCGCACGCAGATCGACGCCGCCCGCCTGCTGGTGTGGCGGGCCTCCTGGATGGCGACCACGGGCAAGCCGTTCACCTCGGCCGAGGGGTCCATGTCCAAGCTGTTCGCCAGCGAGACGGCCAAGAAGGTCACCGCCCAGGCCATCCAGATCCTCGGCGGCAACGGGTTCACCCGCGAGTACCCGGTGGAGCGCATGCACCGCGACGCCGCGATCTACACCATCTTCGAGGGCACCAGCGAGATCCAGCGCCTGGTCATCGCCCGCACCCTGTCGGGCATGCCGATCCGCTGACGCCGACCGGTGCCGCGAGGGTCCCTGGCAGCCGGTTCGCCGGTTCCCAGGGGCCCGCGGCAGGGCCGCGTCACCTTCCGCGTGTCACCTGCTCCGTGTCAGCTTCTCGATCAGGAGCGACGGCAGGAGCAGAACGATGAAGCCGATCTTGAACAGCGCCGGAGTCACGACCAGGGCCATGACGATGCCCAGGACCAGCGACTCGTACGGGACGTCGTAACCGATCAGCGGCAGTGTGCCGCCGCTGAAGGCCTCGTAGGACGCCCATACGCCGAGCGCCAGTCCGAGGAAGCCGCCCACGAACCCCACGGCCGCCGGCCATGCGGCGTCCCCGCTTCTCTTTCCCATCGGATCCCCCCACAGGACACGTGTATCGCGACGCCGCTCTCGGGGCGTCAGGCAGACAGTAGCCCCTCGATCGCCGCCACCACCTCGGCCGACTCCGGCTCGGTGCGCGGACGGAAGCGGGTGACCTCGCCCCGCGGGGAGATCAGGAACTTCTCGAAGTTCCACTGGACGTCACCCGCTTCGCCGGCCGCGTCCGCGGTCTTCGTGAGCTCCGCGTACAGCGGGTGCCGGTCCTCGCCGTTCACGTCGGTCTTCTCCAGCAGCGGGAACGTCACCCCGTACGTCGCCGAACAGAACGCGCCGATCTCCTCCGCGCTGCCCGGCTCCTGGCCCGCGAACTGGTTGCACGGCACGCCGAGCACCGTGAAACCCCGGTCGCCGTAGGTCTTCTGCAGCCGCTCCAGGCCCTCGTACTGCGGTGTCAGGCCGCAGCGGGACGCCACGTTCACCACGAGCACGGCCTTGCCGCGGTGGTCGGCGAGCGACGTCGGCTCGCCCGTCAGGGTGCGCAACGGGATGTCGAAAAGGGACATCGAGGACTCCTTCGTACCTGTGTTTATGTGATTCTTATTCTTCGTGTAGCGTGCGCGCGTTCGATACGCATGCAACCACGAGGAAGTCCGCCATGAGCGCCCCGACGTCCCCTTCCGCCCCGCAGGACCCGCAGCAGATCCCGCAGGGCCAGCCCGCCCCCGACGCTGTTCCCGCGCCCCAGCCGGCCAAGAAGGGCATCGTCAGGAAGATTCTCGGGGTCGTCGTCCTCATCGTCGTCGCCGTGGCCGTGAAGCTGGGCGCCGGCTACATCCTCGGTGACGCCCCGGTCCGCGCCGAGGCCGGCGACTGCGTGCAGGTCACCGGTCCCGACGACGCCCCCGAGGTCGAGACCAAGAAGTGCGGTGACAAGGACGCCAACTACAAGGTCGTCAAGGTCATCGAGAACAGCTTCGACGTCAACGCCTGCACCGTGGGCGAGGCCGCCCTCGCACAGCAGTGGGACGCCGACAAGTTCGTGCTCTGCCTCGACCCCGCCAAGTAGGCGCCGCCGGCGAGCCCCTCAGCGGGCACCCGCCGCCGGCAGCTCACGCGGCCACTCGCCGACGGAGCGCAGCAGCTCGATGAACGCGCGTTCCGCCGGCGACAGCAGACGGTCCCTGCGGCGGACGAGATTGACGGGCCGGGACCGCGGCACCGGACTGACCGGCAGCACCGCCAGCGTCCCGGCCCGTACGTCGTCGACCACCGCGTGCTCGGAGATGAGGGCGAGCCCGAGACCCGCCACCACGCACTGCTTGACCGCCTCGGGCCCCCAGACGTCACTCCGCGACACCTGGGTCAACTCCCAGTCGGCGAGCACCTGTTCCTGGAGTTCCCGCGTCTGGGAACCCGGCTCGCGCAACAGGAAGCGACAGCCCGCCAGGTCCCGCGGGAACACCTCGTCCCGCGCCGCCAGCGGATGCTCCGTCGCCGCGATGAGCACCAGACGCTCACCGAGCACCGTCTCCGGCACCAGCTGGGACGCCGTCGGCGCACCCGCGACCACCGCGACTCCGATGTCCCCGGCCAGCAGCCGCTCCAGTACGGCCTCGTTGTTGCCCACGAAGACGTCGCACTCGATGCCCGGATACCGCTCCCGGAAGCGCGCCAGCAGCGGCGGCAGCAGATACGTGCCGACCGTCGTCGAACCGCCGACCAGCAGCCGCCCCGACGCCAGCCCGCTCACCTGCTGCACCGCCGCCACGGCCTCCTCGGCCAGCAGGAAGACCCGCTTGCCGTACTCCGCCAGCACCTCGCCCTCGGCCGTCGGCCGCGCCCGCGAGCCCGAACGGTCGATCAGGGTGACCTTCAGGGACTGCTCCAGTCGGCGCACCTGGTTGGAGACCGACGGCTGGCTCATGTAGAGCCGGTGCGCCGCCGCCGAGAAGCCCTGGTGCTCCACGACCTGCATGAAGATCCACAAACGGTGGAGGTTGAGTTCCACTGGCCTCCCCACGCCGCTCGCCGATCACCCGGGCCGCCGACTCTAGCTCCGGGACGCGCTGGTGGGGAGGGTGCGGAACGCGGTGAACGCACAGGCGGGGGCTATGGCAGCCATAGCGAATCCAGTGGTTCTGCCCCTGCCCGGCCCGGTGCTACCCATGAAAAGGCGGGACGGCGAACGAGGCGGCCGTCCCGGCTCCTTCGACCTCAGGGGTGGATCCGCACATGACCGAACCGCTGACAGTGAACGGGCGCCGCTACCACCGGCCCCGCCGGCCCGTCGTCGTGGTCTGCATCGACGGCAGCGAGGACGCCTACCACGAGCGGGCCGTCGCGGACGGCCGCATGCCCTTCCTGGAGCGCATGCTGCACACGGGCAGCGACCTGCGCGCCGACTGCACGATGCCGTCCTTCACCAACCCCAACAACCTGTCCATCGCCACCGGGGTCCCGCCCTCCGTCCACGGCATCTGCGGCAACTACTTCTACGACCCCGCCAGCGGCACCGAGGTCATGATGAACGACCCCGAACTGCTGCGGGCCCCCACGCTGTTCGCCGCCTTCTCGCGGCAGGGCGCCAAGGTCGCCGTCGTCACCGCCAAGGACAAGCTGCGCCGCCTTCTCGGCAGTGGCCTCGTCGACGGGATCTGCTTCTCCGCGGAGAAGGCCGACCAGGCCACCGAGGAGGAGAACGGCATCGGCAAGGTCCTCGCGCGGACCGGCATGGACCTGCCGTCCGTCTACAGCGCCGAGCTCAGCGAACTGGTCATGGCCGCCGGGGCCGACATCCTCGACAAGGACCGCCCCGACCTCCTCTACCTGTCGCTCACCGACTACATCCAGCACAAGCACGCACCCGGATCGCCCGTCGCCAACGACTTCTACGCCATGCTCGACCAGTACTTCGAGCGCATCGACGCGCTCGGCGCCGTCCTGGTCGTGACCGCCGACCACGGCATGAACGCCAAGGCCGACGGCGACGGAACCGCTCGGGTGGTCCATCTCCAGGACGTCCTCGACGCACGACTGGAGCCGGGTTCCGCCCGCGTCGTCCTGCCCATCACCGACCCGTACACCGTCCACCACGGCGCACTCGGCTCGTACGCCACCGTCCATCTGCCCGAAGGCGCCGGCACCGGCGCCCTCACCGCCCACCTCGCGGCACTGGAGGGCGTGGACGCGGTCCTGACCCGCGAGGAGGCGTGCGCCCGCTTCGAACTGCCCGGCGACCGCATCGGTGACCTCGTCGTCATCGCGGAACGCAACACCGTGCTCGGCACCACACCGGCCCGGCACGACATCTCCGGCTTCACCGAGCCGCTGCGCTCGCACGGCGGACTCACCGAACAGAAGGTGCCGTTCCTCGTGAACGCCCCTGTCACCGGACTGCCCGCCGGGCACCGGCTGCGCAACTTCGACGCGTACTGGGTCGGCACCGCGATCGCGGCGGGTGAGCCGCTCACCGTCTGAACCGTTCCGACCCGCTCACGACCCGGCCCCGGCGCGCCGCCGAGGCGCGCGCCGGGGCCGTGCCGTGCCCGCTGCCGCCCCCCACGCCAGCCAATCCGCCCCATGACGAGGGACAGGACACAGCTATGGCCGACCTCGCACCGCCGCAACCGCACCGCAGATCCCCGGCCGGCACGACGGAGGCGGACGCCGCTCGCTGGCGCCGCCGGATATTCGCCGTCACCTGGCTCGCCTACGCCGGCTTCTACTTCGTACGCCAGGCCTTCTCCGTCGCCAAACTCGGCATCCTCGAAGACCCGGTCGTCGACACGGTCCTCACCGAACGCGCCCTCGGCGTCATCGACGCCCTCTATCTCGCCGCCTACGCGGCCGGGCAGTTCCTGTGGGGCATGTGGGCCGACCGCTTCGGCCCCCGGGTCGTGGTCGTCGGCGGCATGATCGGCGCCATCGCCGCGGCCTGCGTGATGGGCCTCAGCAGCGCCCTGCTCGTCTTCGGCGGCGCGATGGTCGTCCAGGGCCTCGCCCAGTCGGCCGGCTGGGCGCCGCTGTGCAAGAACATGGGCAACTTCTTCCCGGTACGCCGGCGCGGCCGCGTCCTCGGACTGTGGAGCACCAACTACGCGTTCGGGGGCCTCGCCGCGCCCCCGTTCCTGGGCTGGATCGCGTACTCCCTCTTCGACAGCTGGCAGGTGGCGTTCCTCGCCGGCGCCGCGACCCTCGGCGGCGTACTGCTGCTGTTCGTCGCGCTCCAGAAGGACTCTCCGCGGGACGCGGGCATCGCCGAGGACGACGCACCCGCCGATGAGGCGGCACCGGAGCCGGGTGAGCGCCGCGGCGGACTCGCGCTCTACCGCGAGACGCTGCGCGACCGCATGGTGCTCACCCTCGGCGCCGCCTACTTCCTTCTCAAGCCGGCTCGTTACGCGATCCTGCTGTGGGGACCGGTACTCGTCAGCCGGCGGCTGCCCGACATCGACAAGGTCGGCGCCGTCCTCATCCCGATCGCCTTCGGGGTGGCCGGAGTCCTCGCCCCGATCGCCGTCGGCTGGGTCTCCGACCGGCTCTTCGCCTCGCGCCGCGTACCGCCCTGCGTCCTGGCGCTCGCGCTGTTGACCGTGACCCTCGCGCTGTTCATGCCGCTCACCGCGACCGGTAGCGTCCCGGTCATGATCGGTGTCCTCGCCGTGATCGGGCTGACCGTGTACGCCGCCGACTCGATGATCTCCTGCGTCGCCGCCGTGGACTTCGGCACCGACAAGGGCGCGGGCACCGCGGCCGGGCTGGTCAACGGCTGCGGCTCCGTCGGAGCCATCCTCGGCGGACTGCTGCCCGGGTTCCTCTCCGGCGGCGCGCTGTTCACCGGCTTCGCCTGTGCCGCGCTGCTGGCCGGGCTGCTGATGCTGCCGCACTGGAACCGGCTGCCGCGCTCGGCCGGCGCCTGAACTGCACTCGCACCAGCCGGCGTCATCCCTCGCCGTACCAGCCGCACCGAGAGAGGAACCGAAATCCCGTGATCGTCAACCAGGCCGACACCGTCGTCGTCGGCGCAGGCATCGTCGGACTCGCGCACGCCCTGGCCGCTGCCCGCCGCGGCGAACGCGTCGTCGTCTTCGAGCGCGACGACTTCGCCGTCGGCGCGTCCATCCGTAACTTCGGGATGATCTGGGCCATCGGCCAGGAACGGGGGGCCGTCTACGAGCGCGCTCTGCGCAGCCGCGAGATCTGGCTGGAGGTCGCCGCCAAGACCGGCCTGTGGGCCGAGCGGACCGGCTCGCTCCACCTCGCCCACCACCCCGACGAGGTGGCCGTCCTCGAGGAGTTCCTCGCCGCGACGCCGGCCGCCCGCGAGCGCGGCGCCACCCTGCTCACGGCCCGGGAGGTCACGCGGCGCAGCGCGGTCGCCCGGCCCGACGGCCTGCTGGCCGCGATGTGGAGCCCGACCGAGGTCAACGTCGACCCCCGGCGGGCGATCCCCGCCGTCGCCGAACACCTCGTCGCCGAATACGGGGTCGACATCCGCTTCGGCACCACCGTGCGCTCCGTCGACCTGCCCACCGTCTCCACGACGGCGGGGGAGTGGCGTGCCGGACGCGTCTTCGTGTGCAGCGGGAACGACTTCGCGACGCTCTACCCGGACGTCTTCGCCGAGAGCGGCCTCGTCCGCTGCAAGCTCCAGATGATGCGCACCGGCGTCCAGCCGGGCGGCCGGCAGCTCGGCCCGATGCTCTGCGGCGGGCTCACGCTGCTCCACTACGCGGCCTTCGACGGCCTGGCCGCCCGGGCACCGCTCGCCGAACGGATGGCGGCCGAGCTGCCGTTCCACCGCGAGCACGGCATCCACGTGCTGCTCTCCCAGACCGCGGACGGACGGCTGACGATCGGCGACAGCCACGCCTACGGCATGACGCACGACCCCTTCGAGAACGAGGAGATCAACGAAGCCGTCCTCGCCTACCTGGCCACCTTCGCCACGCTTCCCGACGCTCGTGTCACCGAACGCTGGACGGGCTACTACCCCTCTCTGCGGGACGGGCGCACCGAACTCGTCGTCTCCCCCGAGCCGTCCGTCACCGTCGTCAACGGCGTCGGCGGAGCGGGCATGACGCTCTCCTTCGGCCTCGCCGAGGAGGTCCTCGGCGCCTGACGGCTGGAAGCGCCCCGGCAGTAACGCCCTGACGGTGTCGGCCCGTACGGGCCCGAGCGTGACGTCGGCCTTCACGACCCGGTTGTGGTGGTGAGGGCCGACGTCGTGCGGTGGGCGGCGCGCAGCGCGAAACGTCGGCGCACGAGGACGGACACGGGCGCTTGACGGGCTCTCGCGCACCTGGCGCTCCTCCCGGCCGGCCCTGCAGTTCTCGGCTTCCCGCGTCGAACACGTCCCTCCGCGACCGGTGCTGACGCAGTGACGGTTCCCGACCCATGACCTGCGGGGTTCCCCGGCCGGCCGTGCGCTCCGCGCGCGCGTGGACGGTCCTTCGGACTCCCCGGCGCCATGACTATGGCATTCGCATATGACTTCCCGAATAGCCGTCTGGCGATTGCCTGATGCGCCCCTGTATTTCGTGGCCGGATCGCGTTGACAGTCTGCTCGGTTTCGCGCGTTAATTGACCAGCTGAGGTCTTGGATCTTCTTGCACGGATGCGTAAATCGACCAATTTGGTGACCAGGGTGATCGTGGAAACATGTCGGGTCATACCGGAGTTCGGTGCGATCGCCTGGTCGTCGACGCGAGGAGCATTTCGGCGGGAAGTGTCGAATCCGGATTCCCCATGGAGGATTTGTGGCTCTTCTCGACTCCTTCACCATTCCAGATTTCCATCTTCCCTTCGAAGCCTCCAAACATCCGCAGTCGGCCCGGGCCAATGACGAGGCGACCTCATGGGCGCTTCACCATGGGCTGATCACCGACGCGGCGGAGCAGTTCGCCGGCATCGGCTTCGGGCACCTGTCCGGACGGGTGTGTCACGACGTGCCCTACCGGCACGTCGTGCTGCTTGCCGAGTGGATGGCCTGGTCGTTCGTACTCGACGACCAGCACGACCACCTCATCAGGGCGGATCGGCTGGAGGCATGGCGCCCCGTCACCGATGCGATCACCGGGTACCTGGCCACGGGGAGGATCGACAGCGCGCCGCAGCTGCGCCGGAATCCGCTGGTCGCCGGATTCGTCGACCTGTGCGACCGCATCCTCGCCGAGATGCCGCCGACCGTCCGTGAGCGCTACCGCGAGCACATACCCCTCATGCTGCGCTCCCTCGACCAGGAGGCGGCCAACCGGAACGCCGCCGAGCAGCCGGCGATCGACGACTACGTCCGCATGCGCCGGCACAGCTCCCAACTGCTGCCGATGATGGACATGGTGGAGGCCGCCCTGGGCCTCGAAGTGCCCCCCGAGGTGTACGACAGCTCCGCGTTCCAGGACCTCATGAGCAGTGCCCTGGACGTCATCTCATGGGGCAACGACGTCTTCTCCCTGCGCAAGGAGTTCTCCTGCGGGGACAACAACAACCTCGTCTCGCTCCTTGCCTGGTGGAACGAGTGGTCACTGCCGCAGGCCGTGCTCACAGTCCAGGAGCGCACCCGTTCCCGCGTCGAGGACTTCCTGACCGCCGCGCGGGAGCTGCCCGGCGTGCTGGACGCGCTCGGGGTGACGGACCCCTCCGCGCGTGCCGGGGTCACGCGCTGTGTGAAGAGCCATCAGGACTGGATGATCGGCGCGGACCTCTGGCAACGGTACGAGTGCACCCGCTACAGCGACGAACGGTGGGTCGCGGGCCTCGAGTCCACGTACACCCGCCCCGACCTGGTCCCGGGGACATGAGCGGCACGAGGGAGAAGTCGCCCATGGAGCACGCCGGCCCGTCACGCGACGCGGCGGTGGCTCCGGGGAGTCTGCCCGTCCTCGGCCACGCACTGCAGTTGTGGCGCAGGCCGATAGGGTTCCTGGAGTCGCTGCGGGAGCACGGCGATGTCGTGCGGGTCGACGTGGCCACCTGGCCCGTCCACGTGCTCACCAGCCCGGAACTGATCCAGACCGTACTGGTCGGCGACGCGAAGAACTTCGGGCGCGGCAGGGTCTTCGAGAGGCTGCGCCCGCTGTTCGGCAACGGTCTTCCGCTGACGGACGGCGAGTTCCACCGCAGGCAGCGCCGTCTGCTGCAACCGGCGTTCCACCGCCGGCACATCACCGCCTACGCGGAGATGATGTGCGGGCTGGCGGACGAGATGGCCACGTCGTGGACCGCCGGACAGCAGATCTCGGTGACGACGCAGATGCGCCGGTTCGCGCTGTCCTCGGTCGCGGCGATGATCTTCTCCGGCGACCTCGGGCGGTCGGCTGTCGAGGAAGTGCACCGCTCGTTCCCGATCCTCGTGGAGGGCATCCTCAGGCGAGCGATCATGCCGAAGTCGCTGGACCGGTTCCCTGTCACGATGAACCGCCGGTTCGACACGGCCGCCGCACGACTGCGCCGGATCATCGACGAGGTGATCGTGCGCTACGGCACCGAGGAGTCGGGCCGTGACGACTTTCTGTCTCTGCTGCTGTCGGCCGTGGACGCCGAGACGGGCGAACCCATGAGCGACGAGCAGGTGCGGGACGAAGTGATCTCCACCTTCTTCGCCGCGACGGAAACCTCGGCCACGGTGCTGTCCTGGATCTTCCATGAACTCGCCCGTCATCCGGAGGTGGAGGAGCGCCTGCACACCGAAGTCGACGAGGTGATCGGCACGCGGCCCGTGCGTCCCTCCGACATCGCCGCTCTCCCGTACGTGAACAACGTCTTCCAGGAGGCGCTTCGCCTGCATTCGCCGCTTCTGTTCACCAGGCGCGCCCTGGTCCCGGTGAAGCTCGGTGGCGTCTCTATCCCGGCCGGAGCCGAACTGGGCTACAGCCCCTACGCGCTCCATCGGGACCCCGCGCTGTTCCGCGAACCCGGAAGATTCGATCCGGACCGCTGGGACACCGACTCGGTGGACCGGCCGCGCCCTCACCGGTTCATTCCGTTCGGGGCCGGTCAGCACAAGTGCATCGGGGATTCCTTCGCGGCGTCGGAGATCGTCATCGCCGTGGCGGCCGTGGCGTCCCGGTGGCGGTTGGTCCACGCTCCGGGCACCACGGTGCGCGAAGTTCCCGCAGGCATCCCGCAGCCGGATGCGCTGACCATGATTCCCCTCGCACGGCACTGACGGAACAGGGCCCCGGCGTCTTCGAGACGGTGTCCGGCACGTCTCGCGCCTCCGCGCCTCCGGCCGCGTCAGCGGATGATACAGGCTCACCCACAAATGAGTGGCCGATTTCCCCGAAAATGGTCGCAAGGAGTATCACCCCATGCCCCTGACCGTACACTCGGCGGCACGCGCTTGAGGGGGCTACAGGTGACGCAGGTCGTGGAGCAGCAAGGGTGGGCTCATCAGCCCATTCTCGAACGGGAATCCGAAGTCACAGCGATCCAGCACGCGTTGGACCAGTTGCACGGAGCCGCGGCCAACGGCTCTGGTGCGCGACGAGGCGGGGTGCTCGTCTTCGCGGCACCGGCAGGCATGGGCAAGACCACCCTGCTCGCCGAAGCCCGCCGGCACGCCACCGAACGCGGCTGCACGGTGCTGTCCGCGCGCGGCGGCGAGCAGGAGAAGCAGGTGCCGTTCCATGTGGTGCGCCAGCTCCTCCAGCCCGCGGTCGCCGCCATGAGCGAGGGCGAGCACCGCGAGATCCTGGGGCACTGGTACGGCATCGTCGCACCGGCGATCGGTCTGACCGCCGCGCAGGACGGTGCCGCACCCGACCCCCAGGGTGTGCGCGACGGTCTCGACTGGGTCGTCACCCGCTTGTCGGTGCGCTCCGCGCCCGTCGTGCTCGTTGTCGACGACGCGCACTGGGCCGACGCGGAATCCCTCGCATGGCTCACCGCCTTCGCCACACGTGCCCAGGACCTCGGGATGCTGATCGTCGTGGCCTGCCGGCCGGACGAACTCCCGCACGGTGCCTCCGTGTTGAACGCCCTGGCCTCGCGCCACGGGGCACGCCCGCACCAGCTGGAGCCGCTCACATCGAGTGCGGTGGCGCGCATAGTGCGCAGCGCCCTCGGCGACGGCGCCGACGACCTGTTCTGCCGGGAATGCTGGGCGATCACCGGCGGAAATCCGTTCGAGGTCGTCGAGCTCACCGCGAAGGCCCGCGACCGCGGCCTGGAGCCACTGCGCGACAACATCGCCCACCTCCGTGATCTCGCATCGGCCGTCAAGGGCAGCGGGCTCATCGAACGGCTCGAACAGCTCGGTCCCTCCACCGTCCGGCTCGCCTGGGCCGCCGCGGTGCTGGGCACCGGCATCTCCACAAGGATCGCGGCGAGCGTGGCCGCGCTCGGCGACGCGCAGGTCAACGAGGCCATCGACCAACTGCACGCCGCGCGCATCCTGACCGTACTGACCACGGTGAAGCGCGACGAGGTCGTGGAGTTCTTCCACCCGCTGATCGCCACCGCCGTGTACCGGTCCATCCCTCCGGGCGTACGCGTCGCCATGCACGGCATGGCGGCGAAGGCAGTGATCGACGCCGGCCTCGGCGCCGGGGTCGCCGCCCGCCACATGCTGGAGATGCACCCGGAAGGCGACCCCTGGGTCGTGCAGCAGTTGCGCCAGGCCGCCCGTGAGAACTTCTCCGCGGGAGCCCCCGATGCGGCCCGCCGCTATCTGGCCCGCGCGCTGCGTGAACCGCCGGTTTTCGAGGACCGTGCCCACGTGCTGTTCGAACTCGGTTCAGCCAGTCTCCTCCACGAACCCACGACCACGATCAACCACCTGCGGGCCGCACTGGAAGAGCCCGAGATCGAACAGGGTCTGCGGGAAGACGTCGTCTACCGGCTCGCACAGGCCCTCGCCCACACCGGCAGGCTGGCCCAGGCGACCGAACTCCTCGCGGACGAGGCCCGTCGCACCTCCAGCGCCCGCGCCAAACTCCGTATGCAGGCCGAGCAGTTCAAATGGAATGCGGTCCGCGCCGACGAGCATGACTCGTCGGCCCGTTCCCGGCTGCTGGCCCAGTTCGCCAAGCGCCTCACCGGCCGCAGCCTGGCCGAACGCCACATCCTGGGGCTGCGGGGCTGGGACTGCGTGATGCGCGGCGAACCCTCCGCCAGGGCGCTGCAGTACGCGGAACGGGCTCTGGACGGCGGCCTGAGGTGGACCGACCAGGACTTCGGGTTCGAGGTGCCGGCCGTCATCGCTCTCACCCTCATGTACTGCGATCAGCCGGGCAGGGCCGAGGACCTGTTCAGCGACGCCATCACCGAGTTCGAAGCACGAGGATGGCGCGGCGCGCACCTGTCCTTCGCCTACACCCTGCTCGGCTACGTCCGCTACCGGCGCGGACGGCTCACCGAAGCAGAGGACTTCGTACGCCAGGGACTTGAGATCGCCGACCGGGTGGGGCACGGAATTCCCGCCCAGTGGCAGGCGATCGGCACCCTCATCGAGACCCAGCTGGCCCACGGACACACCGCCGAGGCCCAGAGCGTCGCCGAGTCCTACGACTTCGGCAGCAACTTCCCCAACTCGGTCATCTACCCCGACCCCCAAGCGGTCTGGGGAAAGCTCCTCCTGGCCAGCGGCATGAGCGACGAGGCCGAGCGGCAGCTCGCGGAAGCGGGCCAACGCCTCGACGGCCGGGGCACACGCAACCCCTCGTGGAGCCCCTGGCAACTCGACCTCGCCCTGGCGCAGGCCAGGCACCAACCGGAGAAGGCCCGTGCCACCGCGCAGGAGGCCGTGGCGCGTGCCCGCGCGTTCGGCACCGCCAGTGCCATCGGTCACGCACTGCGCGTCCAGGCGGCGACCACCGACGCGGCCGAGGCGGTCGTCCTGCTCCAGGAAGCCGTCGGGCACCTCGAGAAGTCCCCGGCCGCGTACGAACTCGCCCACGCGCTCGTCGACCACGGCACCGCCCTGCACGCCCTCGGCGACCTGGAGCGCGCCGCCCACCAGCTCTACTCCGGCATGGAGGCCGCGACCGGCTGCGGCGCCGAAGCCCTCGCGACCCGCGCCCGAACCGAACTCGCCGCCGCCGGACTGCGCCCGCGCCGCCGCCAGACCGCGGAACAGGACACCCTCTCCGAGGCCGAGAGCGCGGCGGCCCGCCACGCCGCTCTCGGACTCGACAACGCGGCGATCGCCGCCGAGCTCGGCATCGGAGAGGCCGCCGTGTCGAAACTGCTGTCCGCGGTCTTCACCAAACTGGGAACCGACCCCGTGGGCCTGCGCCGCACGCTCGGCATGTGATCCGGCGGGGCCGGACGGACGCCCTCCCCGAACACAACGTCGGCCTCCACGACCGCCACCAGGTCGTGGAGGCCGACGTCACGCGTGAACCGGACGTGACCGACAGCGTCGGTGACGTCCTGGCGGGGCCGCCGTTGTGCGCTCAGTAGGAGATACAGGCCGAATGCCACGCGGTGTAGAACTCCCACACCTGAGGCGAGCACTCCGGAGGACCGTACTGGGACGCCTTCGCGCCGGTGTGCGGCAGATGCGCGTACGCGCCGACGCCCGGCCGGTTCACGTGCAGCATCCCGGCCTCGAACCGTTCCACCGCCTCGAACGCCCGCGACTGGGAAGCCGTGAACACCGTCCCGCTCATTCCGTACCTCACCGAGTTCGCCGTGCGCATCGCGTCGTCGAACCCGTCCGCGTCGATGACGGCCAGCACGGGCCCGAACACCTCCTCCTGGGCGAGTTCGCTGTCCCAGGGAACATCCCGGATCACCGTCGGCTGCACGTAACACCCCTCCGGCAGCCCCTCCCGATCCTCCGTGCCGCCGCCGCACAGGATCTTGCCGCCGTCGCGCTGCGCCCCGGCGACCGCGGACAGCGCGGCGTCCCTGCGCACCGTGTCGACCACCGGGCACACCTGCGAGGCGGGATCGTCGCCCGGCCCCACCCGCAGGGCCGCCACCCGCGGCACCAGCCGCTCCAGGAACTGCTCCCGCACCCGTACGTCCACCACCGCCCGGCTCGTCGCACTGCACCGCTGCCCGGCCTGCCCGAACGCGCCGTGCACCACCGCGTCCACGGCCCGGTCCAGGTCGGCGTCGTCGCACACCACGACCGCGTTCTTGCCGCCCAGCTCCAGCTGCGTCCGCAGCAGCCGGTGCGCGCCGCCGGTGTGGATCGCGGTGCCCACGGCGAGGGAACCGGTGAAACTGATGCCCGCGACGTCCGGGTTGGCGACCAGCGCCTCACCGGCCGCCACATCGCCCTGCACCAGGTTGAGCACCCCGTCGGGCACCCCGGCCTCCTGGAAGACCTCCACCAGCAGCGCCGCGGTGAGCGGTGTGAGCGGCGAGGGTTTGAGCACCGCCGTGCATCCCGACAGCAGCGCCGGTGCCACCTTCCACATGGGGATGGCGAGGGGGAAGTTCCACGGCGAGATCAGACCCACCACACCGATCGGGCGGCGGAAGGTGTACGCGAGGGTCCGCTCGTCCTCCGCGGGCGCGGTCACCCCGCCGAGCAGGCGCGCCTGGCCCGCCGTGAAGTCGAGCACGGCACGCGCCCTGGCCACCTCGCCGCGCGCCTCGGCGAGCAGCTTGCCCTGCTCGCGCGTGATGACGGCGGCGAACTCCTCGGCGCGTTCGGTGACGAGCGCGCCCGCCCGCGCGAGACACGCCGCCCGCCTGATCGGCCCGAGCCCGCGCCAGCCGGGCAGCGCGGCCCGCGCCGCGTCGACCGCCCGGTCCACGTCGACGCCGCCCGACTCGGCGAACTCGCCGACGGCGTCGGTGAAGTCGGCCGGATTGATGTTCTCTCTGGTCAGTCCCGACTCGGCCGGGACCCACTGTCCGTCGATGAAGTTGAGCCCGAGGTGCTGTGACTGAGCCATGCCCTCCCCTTCGCTGGACCACGTCGGCACTGCTGCCGGACCCGGCCAGGCTCTCCGACGGAGCGGGCCGTCACAACGCGCGATTGCCGAATGCGGCCGATAGCCCCGGCCTATCGGTGGACGCGGGCGGTGGAGCGGCTGTCCCGAGGGGACGTCCGCGCCTGCTGCCGGCGGGCCCGGGGACCGGGACGGTCACACCGGCCGGAACAGGCCCTCCTGCACCACCGACACCAGCAGCCGGCCCGCCTGGTTGTAGATCCGGCCGCGCGCCAGGCCCCGGCCGCCGGTCGAGATCGGGGACTCCTGGTCGTACAGGAACCACTCGTCCGCCCGGAACGGGCGGTGGAACCACATCGCGTGGTCCAGCGACGCCATGTCGAAGCCGCGCGGCCCCCAGAGCGGCTCGACGGGGATGCGCACCGCGTCCAGGAGGGTCATGTCGCTCGCGTACGTCAGCGCACACGTGTGCACCAGCGGGTCGTCGCCCAGCGGTCCCACGGCGCGCATCCACACCGCGCTGCGCGGGTCCGCGTCCTTCAGCTCCTCGCGGGTCCACCGCAGCCGGTCGACGTAGCGGATGTCGAACGGCTGGCGCCGGGCCATCCGCTCCAGTGACTCGGGCAGAGCGCCCAGGTGGTCGCGGATCTCGTCCACGAGCATCGGCAGGGTCTCCGGGGCGGGAAGGTGCCGCGGCGGCAGCTGGTGCTCGATGCCGCCGGGTTCGGGGCGGTGGAAGGACGCCGTCAGATTGAAGATCGTCTTCCCCTGCTGGACGGCGGTCGTGCGGCGCGTGGTGAACGACCGGCCGTCCCGGACCCGTTCGACCTGGTAGACGATCGGCACACCCGGAATGCCCGGCCGCAGGAAGTACGCGTGCAGCGAGTGCACCGGACGCTCCCCGTCCGTCGTCCGGCCGGCCGCGACCAGCGCCTGGCCCGCGACCTGCCCGCCGAAGACGCGCTGAAGCGACTCCTCGGGGCTGCGCCCGCGGAAGATGTTGACCTCGATCTGCTCCAGGTCGAGCAGATCGACCAGCCGCTCGGCCGGATTCGTCATGACGGGTCGTCCTCTCGGTGCGGTTCAGAGCTGGCCGACGGAGGTGACGCGCACGACCGCCCGGCCCTCCTCGTCGGAGGCCGCCAGATCGACCTCCGCGCTGATGCCCCAGTCATGGTCGCCGTTCGGGTCGGCGAACGTCTGGCGCACACGCCACAGACCGTGCGCCGGGTCCTCCTCGATGGCGAGGAGCTTCGGGCCGCGGGCGTCCGGGCCGGTGCCCAGATCGTCGTACTCGTCCCAGTAGGCGTCCATCGCCTCGCCCCACGCCTCCTCGTCCCAGCCGGACTCGGCGTCCAGCTCGCCCAGTTCGCCGACCTGGTCGAGGGCGGCGAGCTCCACCCGGCGGAACATGGCGTTGCGGACCAGGACGCGGAAGGCACGGGCGTTCGCCGTGACCGGCTTGACCTGGTCGGCCTTCTCCTGCGCCTCCTCGGCCGTCTCCACCTCGGGGTTCGCCAGCTGCTCCCACTCGTCCAGCAGGCTGGAGTCCACCTGACGGACCATCTCGCCCAGCCAGGCGGTCAGATCCTCCAGGTCCTCGGTCTTGCGGTCGTCCGGGATGGTGTGGTCCAGCGCCTTGTACGCGCTCGCCAGATAGCGCAGCACGATGCCCTCGGTGCGGGCCAGCTCGTAGAAGGACGTGAACTCCGTGAAGGACAGCGCCCGTTCGTACATGTCACGGATGACCGACTTCGGCGACACGGGGTGGTCGCCGACCCACGGGTGCGACTTCCTGTACGTGTTGTACGCGTGCCACAGCAGCTCTTCGAGCGGCTTGGGGTACGAGATGTCCTGGAGCCGCTCCATCCGCTCCTCGTACTCGACGCCGTCCGCCTTCATCGCGCCCACGGCCTCGCCGCGCGCCTTGTTCTGCTGGGCGGCCAGGATCTGGCGCGGGTCGTCGAGCGTCGACTCGACGACGGAGACCATGTCGAGCGCGTACGACGGAGACTCCGGGTCCAGCAGCTCGAACGCTGCCAGCGCGAACGTCGACAGCGGCTGGTTGAGCGCGAAGTCCTGCTGGAGATCCACCGTGAGCCGGATCGTGCGGCCCTCGGCGTCGGGCTCGTCGAGCTGCTCGACCACTCCGCCGTCCAGCAGCGAGCGGTAGATCGCGATGGCGCGGCGGATGTGCCGCAGCTGGTTCCTGCGCGGCTCGTGGTTGTCCTCCAGCAGCTTGCGCATCGCCTCGAAGGCATTGCCCGGCCGGGCGATGACCGACAGCAGCATGGTGTGGGTGACACGGAAACGTGAGGTCAGCGGCTCGGGCTCGGAGGCGATCAGCTTCTCGAAGCTGTTCTCCGTCCAGCCGACGAAGCCCTCCGGGGCCTTCTTGCGCACCACCTTGCGGCGCTTCTTCGGGTCGTCGCCCGCTTTCGCGAGCGCCTTCTCGTTCTCGATGACGTGCTCCGGCGCCTGCGCGACCACGAAGCCCGCCGTGTCGAAGCCCGCGCGCCCGGCCCGGCCCGCGATCTGGTGGAACTCGCGCGCCCGCAGGGTGCGCACCCGGTTGCCGTCGTACTTGGTGAGCGCCGTGAACAGCACCGTGCGGATGGGGACGTTGACCCCGACGCCCAGCGTGTCGGTGCCGCAGATGACCTTCAGCAGACCCGCCTGGGCCAGCTTCTCCACCAGGCGCCGGTACTTGGGCAGCATGCCCGCGTGGTGCACGCCGATGCCGTGCCGCACGTAACGGGACAGGTTCCTGCCGAACGTGGTGGTGAAGCGGAAGTTGCCGATCAGCTCGGCGATCCTGTCCTTCTCCTCGCGCGAGCACATGTTGATGCTCATCAGCGACTGTGCCCGCTCGACGGCCTGCGCCTGCGTGAAGTGGACGATGTAGACCGGCGCCTGCTTGGTCTCCAGGAGCTCGGTCAGCGTCTCCGTGATCGGCGTCAGCCGGTACTCGTAGGAGAGGGGGACCGGACGCGTCGCGGAGCGGACGACGGACGTGGGCCGTCCCGTGCGGCGCGTGAGGTCCTTCTCGAACATCGACACGTCGCCGAGCGTCGCCGACATCAGGACGAACTGCGCCTGCGGCAGTTCCAGCAGCGGGATCTGCCAGGCCCACCCGCGGTCCGGCTCCGCGTAGAAATGGAACTCGTCCATCACTACCTGGCCGATGTCCGCGTCCTTGCCGTCACGCAGCGCGATCGAGGCGAGCACCTCGGCGGTGCAGCAGATCACGGGGGCGTCGGCGTTGACCGAGGCGTCGCCCGTCAGCATGCCGACGTTCTCCGTACCGAACAGCTTGCACAGGTCGAAGAACTTCTCCGACACCAGCGCCTTGATCGGCGCCGTGTAGAAGGTGACCTGGTCATTGGCCAGCGCCGTGAAGTGCGCACCCGCCGCGACCAGGCTCTTCCCGGAGCCCGTGGGGGTGGACAGGATCACGTTCGCCCCCGAGACCACCTCGATCAGGGCCTCCTCCTGAGCCGGGTACAGCGTGATGCCCCGCTCCTCGGTCCAGGAGGAGAAGGCGTCGAAGAGGGCATCGGGGTCGGCGTCGGGCGGCAGCTGATCGATAAGGGTCACGCCCCCCATCTTGCCTGGCTTCCGCCCGGATGAGGGAACCGGCCGCCGCAGTGAAGATCACGAACGGTACGCTGCCCTGTCAACTGGGGTGGAGCACAACGGCAATGGGGCGGGAACACACATGATGGGACCGGCGCACTCTCTGTCCGGGGCGGCTGCCTGGCTGGGGGTCGGAGCGGCGACGGCTGCCGCCGGCCACCCGATGCCGTGGCCCGTTCTCGTCGTCGGAGCGCTGATCTGCGCGGGCGCTGCGCTCGCCCCGGACCTCGACCACAAGGCGGCGACGATCTCCCGTGCCTTCGGTCCGGTCTCGCGCGGGCTGTGCGAGATCGTCGACAAGCTCTCGTACGCGGTCTACAAGGCGACGAAGAAGCCGGGGGACAAGCGCAGGACCGGCGGCCACCGGACCCTCACGCACACCTGGCTGTGGGCGGTGCTGATCGGCGGCGGGGCCTCGGTCCTGGCGATCACGGGCGGCCGGTGGGCCGTGCTCGCGATCCTTTTCGTCCACATGGTGCTCGCGGTCGAGGGCCTGCTGTGGCGGGCCGCTCGCGTATCCAGCGACGTCCTGGTCTGGCTGCTGGGCGCGACGAGCGCGTGGATCCTGGCGGGCGTGCTGGACAAGCCGGGCAACGGGGCGGACTGGCTGTTCACCGCGCCCGGTCAGGAGTACCTGTGGCTCGGCCTGCCGATCGTGCTCGGCGCCCTCGTCCACGACATCGGCGACGCGCTGACGGTCTCCGGCTGCCCGATCCTGTGGCCGATCCCGGTGTCCGGCAAGCGGTGGTACCCGGTGGGCCCGCCGAAGGGTATGCGTTTCCGGGCGGGCAGCTGGGTGGAGCTGAAGGTGCTGATGCCGGCGTTCATGCTGCTGGGAGGCGTGGGCGGGGCGGCGGCGCTGAACGTGATCTGAGAGGGCTTCCCGGAACCGGGGCAGCGCCCCGGCCCCAGGGCAGGGGCGTCACCCGTGCCAGGAGCGCCAGAGCGCCGCGTACGGTCCCTGCGCCGACACCAGTTCGTCGTGGCTGCCGAGCTCGCTGATGCGGCCGTTCTCCACCACCGCGATCACGTCCGCGTCGTGGGCCGTGTGCAGCCGGTGCGCGATCGCCACCACCGTGCGGCCCTCGAGCACCCGCGACAGCGAGCGCTCCAGGTGGCGCGCCGCCCGCGGGTCCAGCAGCGACGTCGCCTCGTCCAGCACCAGCGTGTGCGGGTCCGCCAGCACCAGGCGGGCCAGCGCGATCTGCTGGGCCTGGGCCGGGGTGAGCGGGACACCGCCCGAGCCGACCTCGGTGTCCAGGCCCCCGGACAGCGCCCGTGCCCACCCGTCCGCGTCGACCGCCCCGAGCGCCCCCCACAGCTCCGCGTCCTGCGCGGACGTACGGGCGAGGAGCAGGTTGTCACGGAGCGAGCCCACGAAGACGTGGTGCTCCTGGTTGACCAGCGCCACATGCTCGCGCACCCGTTCCGCCGGCATCCGGGACAGCTCGGCCGCGCCCAGCGTGACCCGGCCGGTGCGCGGGGCGTAGATGCCCGCGAGCAGCCGGCCCAGCGTGGACTTGCCCGCGCCCGAGGGGCCCACGAGCGCCAGCCGGGTGCCGGGCGCCACGTCCATCGAGACGCGGTGCAGCACGTCGACGCCCTCCCGGTACCCGAAGTGGACCCGGTCCGCGCGGACGTCGCGACCCTCCGGGCGCACCGCCCCTTCGCCCGCGTCCGGCTCGATCTCACGGACGCCGACGAGCCGTCCCAGCGACACCTGGGCGACCTGGAGCTCGTCGTACCAGCGCAGGATCAGGTTCACGGGGTCGACCATCATCTGGGCGATCAGCGCGCCCGTGGTCAGCTGTCCGACGCCGATCCAGCCCTGGAGCACGAACACGCCGCCGATCACGAGAACGGAACCGAGCACGGTGGCGTGCGTGACGTTGAGGACGGGGAAGAGCACGGAGCGCAGATAGAGGGTGTACCGCTCCCACGCCGTCCACTCCTTGATCCGCCGGTCGGACAGCGCCACCCGGCGCGCCCCGAGGCGGTGCGCCTCCACGGTGCGGCCCGCGTCGACGGTCTCGGCCAGCACGGCGGCGACGGCGGCGTATCCCGCGGCCTCCGACCGGTAGGCGGAGGGCGCCCGCCTGAAGTACCAGCGGCAGCCGATCACGAGCACCGGCACCGCCACGAGCACCGCGGGCGCCAGCGGCGGCGCGGTCACGGTGAGCCCGCCGAGCAGCAGCACGATCCAGAACACGCCGATCGTCAGCTGCGGGACCGCCTCGCGCATCGCGTTCGCCAAGCGGTCGACGTCCGTCGTGATACGGGACAGCAGGTCGCCGGTACCCGCTCGCTCCAGCACGCCGGGTGGCAGCCCGACCGACCGCACGAGGAAGTCCTCGCGCAGGTCCGCCAGCATCCGTTCGCCGAGCATCGCACCCCGCAGCCGTACCAGGCGCACGAACGCGGCCTGGATCACCAGCGCGACCGCGAACAACGCGACCGTCCGCTCCAGATGGAGCTCGCGCGCCCCCTCCGCCGCCCGCTCCACGAGCGAGCCGAGCAGCCACGGGCCCGCCATCGAGGCCACGACGGCGACGGTGTCGACGAGGACGAGGAGCCCGAAGGCCCGCCGGTGGCGGCGCAGCAGCCCGGCCACGTAGGCCCGCACCGTCGCGGGCGACCCCACCGGCAGAGTGGTCGCCGTCCGGGCAGCCGCCGGGTCGTGGTCGGGTGGCGCCACGCCGATCATGCTGTCTCCTCGATGTCGATCCCGGTCTTGAGGGCACCGTCGCCCGACGCGTGGACCGGGGAGAGCTGCTCCTGGTCGGTCTCGCGGGTGACGACCGCGCGGTACCGCGGTTCCCTGTGCAGCAGTTCGCGGTGCGTGCCCACTGCCGCCGCCTCGCCGTCGTGGACCAGGACGACCCGGTCGGCGCGGTCCAGCAGCAGCGGCGAGGACGTGAAGACGACCGTCGTGCGTCCGGAGCGAAGCGACCGCACTCCCTCGGCGATCCGCGCCTCCGTGTGCGAGTCGACGGCCGACGTCGGTTCGTCGAGCACCAGCACCTCGGGGTCGGCCACCAGCGAGCGCGCCAGTGCCAGGCGCTGGCGCTGGCCGCCGGACAGGGAGCGGCCGCGCTCGGTGATCGGCGCCTCCATCGGGTCCCCGTCGAGCGACGCCTGCGCGAGCGCGCCGAGCACGTCCCCGCACTCGGCGGCCGCGAGCGCGTCCGCCGCCGACACCGCACCGGACGCGGGCACGTCGAGCAGCTCGGTCGGCGTCCCGGACAGCAGGACCGGGTCCTTGTCCTGGACGAGGACCGCCGCCCGTGCGGCGTGCAGTGGCAGGTCGTCCAGGGCGACGCCGCCGAGCAGCACGGACGGCAGGCCCTCCGGCTCCGCGGGGTGCCCGCCGAGCCGTTCGGCCAGCCGGCCGGCCGCGTCCGGGTCGCCGCACACGACCGCGGTCAGCAGGCCGGAGGGCGCGTGCACTCCGGTGGACGGGTCGTACAGGTCTCCCGACGCCACCGCGTCGGTGCCCCTGCCGCTCGTGGATCGCTCCAGTGACAGGACCCGGGCCGCCCGGCGCGCGGAGGGACGGGAGAAGGAGTACGCCATGGCGATCTCCTCGAAGTGCCGCAGGGGATAGGCCAGCAGCATCACCGCGCTGTACGCGGTGACCAGTTCGCCCACCGCGATGCGGCCGTCGCCGACCAGCCCGACGCCGTGGTGGACGACGGCGATGATCAGGAGACCCGGCAGCAGCACCTGTACGCCCGCGATCAGCGACCACATCCGGGCACTGCGCACCGCCGCCCTGCGCACCTCCTGGGAGGCGCGGCGGTAGCGGGCCAGGAACAGCTCCTCGCCGCCGATGCCGCGCAGGACGCGAAGGCCCGCGACCGTGTCGGAGGCCAGTTCGGTCGCCTTGCCCGCCTTTTCGCGCTGCGTGTCCGCGAGCCGGGTCGCGCGCGGCAGCAGCGGCAGCACGCCCAGAGCCAGGACCGGCACCCCGATCGCGACCAGCACACCGAGCGTCGGCTGGTGGACCAGCAGGGCGACGCAGACGACCACGACCGTGACGGCCGCCGCCAGGAAGCGGGAGACCGCCTCGACGAACCAGCCGATCTTCTCGACATCGCCGGTCGAGACCGCGACGACCTCACCCGCCGCCACCCGGCGGGTGAGGGCCGAGCCCAACTGCGCTGTCCTGCGGGCCAGTAGCTGCTGGGTGCGGGCCGCGGCCGTGATCCAGTTGGTGACGGCCGTACGGTGCAGCATCGTGTCGCCCAAGGCGATGCCGGCCGTCGCGAGGGCCATCAGGCCGCCCGCCGCGGCGAGTGCGGACCCGGAACGCTCCACCACGGCCTGGACGGCGAGACCGACGCAGTACGGCAGCGCCATCACGGACACGAAGTGCAGCAGGCCCCAGCACAGGGACTTGACCTGTCCGCCCAGCTGGCCGAGGCCCAGCCAGAGGAGGAAGCGGGTGCCGGACCGGACGTCGGGTACTCCTGGATCGGGATAGGGAAGATCGCGAATCTGCATGACGTCCCAGAGCTCGTCGAAGAGGGGGAGGGAGCAGGGTGGTTCAAACCGTGCAAGGTTCGCGGTTCACCGCGCCTGTGAGCAAATGATTTTCTGCGCACGGCGGCACAGAACGCGCCAATGTCCATCAGCGGCGGTCTGGCGCGGCACAGCCCCCACACGCTTCACTCCTGAGCCATGAAGCGAAAGATCATGTCCATGATCATGGGGGCGGTCGTCGCCCTCGGCACGCTCATCGGAACGGGCCCCGCGGCAGCGGCCGAGACCCCGCCCGCGGAGTTCGGCAGCGACTGGCACGATCCCGTCAGCGCCGCCCCGCCCGTGGCACGCCCCGACACCAGATCGTGCCGAGTCACCGTCGCCGAGGCCCAGTTCCGCGACTTCACGCCCTACCGCGGCGCGTACGCACCGCCCGCCGAATGCGGCACCCGCTGGAGCAAGGTGGTGCTGCGGCTCGACGGCTCCGTGAAGGGACGCCAGTACGACCGGCTCGGCCACCTCGCCATCGGCGGGATCGAGATCCTGCGGACGTCCACCCCCCAGCCCTCGCCGGACGGCATCACCTGGTCCGTGGAGAAGGACGTCACCCGCTACAGCGACACCCTGCGCCGGGCGCAGCCCGTCGAGATGCTGATCGGCAACGTCGTCAACGAGACGTACACCGGCGTCATCGACGTCAAGGTCACCTTGACCTTCCACACCCCGGGGCGGGGCGCCCGGCCCGCCGAGACGCCCGACCAGGTGCTCACCCCCGACGGCACCGCCCTCACCACCCCGCGCAACAGCGAACGCATCGTCGCGGAGGTCTACGCGACCGGCTCGGGCGGCGGCTGCGAGGAGTACTGGTACATGACCGTCCCCGACGCCGCCCCGTACTCCTGCAAGGCCGCCGACGGGCCCTACCGGGAGGTGCAGATCCGCGTCGACGGGCAACTCGCGGGCATCGCCGCACCGTTCCCGACCGTGTGGACCGGCGGCTGGTCCAACCCGTTCCTCTGGTACGTCGTTCCGGGGCCGCGGGCCCTCGACGTCAAGCCCGTCCAGTACGACCTCACCCCCTTCGCCGCGCAGCTCAACGACGGCCGGCCGCACCGCCTGGAGGTGAACGTCGTCGGCGTGCCGCCCGGGCAGACCGGCTGGAGCACCCCTGTCAACGTCCTCGTGTGGCAGGACGAGGGGCAAGACGTCGTCACCGGCACGCTCACCCGCCACGAGGAGAGCCGCCCGCTGAACTCGGCGACGTACACGTCCGGTGCCGAACACCGCCTGGACACCCGCGGCGCACACCGCCTGACCGTCGCCGGGCACCTCGACACCTCGCACGGCAGGGTCGCCACGACGGTCGCCCGGTCCGTGGCGAACACCTCGGTCCACCGCTGGAGCGACGGCGAGAACCCCGACGCGCTCACCGCCGCGTGGACCGACGACGAGACGGTCACCAGGGGAGGCACCGTCACCACCACCCACCGCACGTACGAGATGGACGGGGTGACCACGCTCGGCGAGGGTGACCGGCTGCGCACCGTCCTCACCCTCGCGGACAAGGCCGACACCACCGTCACCCGGGGCGCGCGCAGGCTGTCGTGGTCGCGCCTCGACGACACGTACACCGGTGATGCCACGTACACGGCGAACGTTCCCCGCGACCAGCGGCACGCGGTCGGCACGACGGCCGAGCGCTACCGGCTGTACGGCTCCGGCGGCTGCTACGACCGCAGCCTGCGCACGGTGCAGGGGGTGCTGACCGAGGACCGGCGTCTGTGCTGAGGTGACAGGAGGGAGGGGGCCCGGCCGGCACGCAAGGCGGCCGGGCGGGCACCCGGCCGCGGGCCGGCCGGGCACGCGACGGCCCCCAGGGCTTCGAGCGGGCCAGGGCCTCAGGCCGACGGAGGGCACTGGCGGCGGCCGGGATGCGCCCGCAACGCCCGCTGTGGGCCTCCACCGGCGTGAGGGAACCTGCCACGGGGCCGGCGGCACCCGCTCCGGGAGGTGGCTCTCAGCAGCGCCGGCCCGGTCCGTCGACCAGTGTGGACAGCAGCTCGCCCAGGATCTCCCGCTGGTCGGCGGTGAGCGGGGCAAGGATGTCCTCCGCCGCCGCGCGGCGCGCGTCGCGCAGGGTCCGGAGCGCGGAGCGGCCGGTGTCCGTCAGCTCGATGCGGGTCACCCTGCGGTTGGCCGGATCGGGGACCCGCCGCACGCAGCCGCCCGCCTCCAGGCCGTCGACCAGGCTGGTCACGGCGCGCGGCACCACTTCCAGGCGCTCCGCGAGATCGGCCATGCGCGGCGGCCGGTCGTAGTGTGCGACGGTGCGCAGCAGGCGGGACTGCGCCGGGGTGATGGCGATGTCGGCGGACTCCAGCTGGCGCTTGTGACTGCGGTGGAGGCGGCGGGTCAGCCGCAGCAGCTGCTCGGCGAGCAGGCCGTCGGCATCGGAGGTGCTCATGACGGAACATTAGCAGGATGTCGTTCATTGTGAATACAGGTAACAGTGAGCTAGGCTCCCTGATGTCGTCCGCCGGACACCCCTGTCCGCCCGCCCACCGGAAGGAGCCCATTGCGCCCCGAGCACCCGACCTGGACCCCGCCGCCCAAGGACCCCGACCAGCCGCCCGCCGACGTGCGCCGCATCCTCCGCCTCTTCCGGCCGTACCGCGGCAGGCTCGCCGTCGTCGGGCTCCTCGTCGGCGCGTCCTCGCTGGTGTCCGTCGCGTCGCCGTTCCTGCTCCGCGAGATCCTGGACACCGCGATCCCGCAGGGCCGCACCGGGCTGCTCAGCCTGCTCGCCCTCGGCATGATCGCCACCGCGGTGATGACCAGCGTCTTCGGAGTGCTGCAGACGCTGATCTCGACCACGGTCGGCCAGCGTGTCATGCACGACCTGCGCACCGGCGTCTACGCACAGCTCCAGCGCATGCCGCTCGCGTTCTTCACCAGGACCCGCACGGGCGAGGTGCAGTCCCGCATCGCCAACGACATCGGCGGCATGCAGGCGACCGTCACCTCCACCGCCACCTCCCTGGTCTCCAACCTCACGGCCGTGGTCGCCACCGTCGTCGCGATGCTCGCCCTGGACTGGCGGCTCACTGTCGTCTCGCTGCTCCTGCTGCCGCTGTTCGTCTGGATCAGCCGCCGCGTCGGCCGTGAGCGCAAGAAGATCACCACACAGCGGCAGAAGCAGATGGCGGCGATGGCCGCCACGGTCACCGAGTCCCTCTCGGTCAGCGGCATCCTCCTCGGCCGCACCATGGGCCGGGCCGACTCGCTGACCCGGTCCTTCGCGGACGAGTCCGAGCGGCTCGTCGACCTCGAAGTGCGCTCCAGCATGGCGGGCCGCTGGCGGATGTCGACGATAGGCATCGTCATGGCGGCCATGCCTGCCCTGATCTACTGGGCGGCCGGACTCGCGCTCAGGACGGGCGGCCCGGCGATCTCCATCGGCACGCTCGTCGCCTTCGTCTCGCTCCAGCAGGGACTCTTCCGCCCGGCCGTCAGCCTGCTGTCCACCGGCGTGCAGATGCAGACGTCGCTCGCGCTCTTCCAGCGGATCTTCGAGTACCTCGATCTGTCCGTCGACATCACCGAGCCCGCGAAGCCCGTGCGGCTCGACAAGATCAGTGGCGACGTGCGCTTCGAGGCGGTCGACTTCGCGTACGACGCCGCGCAGAAGCAGCCGACCCTCGACCGGATCGACCTCGCCGTGCCGGCCGGCGGCTCCCTGGCCGTCGTGGGCCCCACCGGCTCCGGCAAGTCCACGCTCAGCTACCTGGTGCCCCGGCTCTACGACGTCACGGGCGGCCGCGTCACCATCGACGGCGTCGACGTCAGGGACCTCGGCTTCGACACCCTCGCGCAGGCCGTAGGCGTCGTCTCCCAGGAGACGTACCTCTTCCACGCCTCCGTCGCCGACAACCTGCGCTTCGCCAAGCCCGACGCCACCGACGAGGAGGTCGAGGCCGCGGCCCGCGCCGCGCAGATCCACGACCACATCGCGTCGCTGCCCGACGGCTACGACACCCTGGTCGGCGAGCGCGGCTACCGCTTCTCGGGCGGTGAGAAGCAGCGGCTCGCCATCGCCCGCACCATCCTGCGCGACCCGCCCGTGCTGATCCTCGACGAGGCGACCAGCGCCCTCGACACCCGCACCGAGCACGCCGTGCAGCAGGCCATCGACTCCCTGTCCGCCGGACGCACCACGATCACCATCGCCCACCGTCTGTCGACCGTCCGCGACGCCGACCAGATCGTCGTGCTGGAATCCGGACGCATCGCCGAGCGCGGCACGCACCAGGAGCTCCTCGACCGGGACGGCCGCTACGCCGCGCTGGTCCGCAGGGACGCGGAGCTGCGGCCCGACGCGGCCGTGACCGCCGACGTCACCTGACGGCCCGCGCCTGGGGCACCCAACGGCCTGCGTCCCACGGTCTCCTGACGGCCCGCGCCCCCTACGTCACCCAACGGCCTGCCCCTGACCGTCGCCTGACGGCATGTCGGCTCGTGGCAGTCCCCGGCTCATGAGCGGTACCCCGCGGGCCCGCCGAGTCGCCCCGTGCGGCATGATCGCCGGCCATGAGAGCTCTTCTTGGTGTCGACCTGCCGGGATTCCGTTCCATCGACCACGACGTATGGGCCGGCGACGAAGGCGACATCCTGTCGCTGCACTTCTTCGACCTGCCGCCGGACCTGCCCGCGTCCCTCGACGACGGCCCCACGCTGCGCGCCGCGCTCACCCGGCACACCGCCGAGGCCGGCGGCGGACTGATCGAGGCATCGGTCAAGACGCTGGGATCCCTGCCCGCCCTGCGCCAGATACTCAAGCTGCCGCTCCCGGGGCAGCCGAGCGGGCAGGTCTTCATCGGCAGCTTCACGGTGCCCCGCGCCACCTGCAGCACCGTCGTGAAGATCCAGGCGCCCGAGCGGGGGACGACCGGTATGCGCGAGGCGATGGTCATGGCCGAGGTCGGCCCCACCGACTACTTCCGCCCGCACCCCTACGCACCGGAGGTGCGGGGCGGTCTGCCCTTCCACGCGGCCGACCACGTCCAATGGGACGCCCGGTTCCCCGACCATCCGCTCAGCCGGGTCCGCCGCGTACTCGCCGCCCTCGCGGAAGGGGCGCGGCCGGCGCCGGAGTTCGCCGCGCTGCCCCCGTTCGCACCCTGAACGGAGCCGTGCGCGACGGCGACGCCGCTTCGCGGTGACGGTGGGGCGGTGGCGCTGCGGGCGGGCCGGACCCGAAGTGGGCGGCTCCGTCGAGCAGACGCGTCCTTCGTGTCGCGGCGCGGGAGGTACGGGGGCGAACGGGGTGTCCGCGTTAGCGTGCCCGTATGACGAACGCGCGCTCGTCGGCCCGCCGGGGGCGCGGATACCGCCTCACCCGGCGCGGCCGGCTGGTCCTGCTCCTCGGCACGGCCGTGGTGCTGGCTGCGGCCGCCGTCCTGGTGCCCTTCCTGCTGAGGGAGGAGAAGAGCGAGCGGCGCCGCCCCGCCCCCGTGTCGCTGGTGATCCCGGAAGGATGGCGCGCGGGCCAGGTGTACGCCGCCGTCGACAAGGCCCTGAAGCGCCCACCCGGCACCACGCGGACCGCGATCCGCTCGGCCCGGCTGAAGCTGCCGCCGGAGGCCCGGGGCAACCCCGAGGGGTACCTCTTCCCGGCCACCTATCCCATCGACGCGAAAACCACTCCGGCGAGCCTGCTCAGCTTCATGGTCAACACGGCGCACCAGCGGTTCGGGGCCACGGCCGTCACCGGGAGCGCCCGCAGGCGAGGACTCACCCCCTACGAGGCGGTCAACGTCGCCAGCATCGTGCAGGCCGAGGCGGACACGGCGTCCGACATGGGGAAGGTGGCCCGCGTCATCCACAACCGGCTCGCCAAGGGCATGCCGCTCCAGATGGACTCCACCCTCAACTACGCCCTCGATCGCAGCACGGTCGACACCACCGCCGCGGACACACGGCTCGACAACCCGTACAACACCTACGGCCGCACCGGCCTGCCGCCGACGCCCATCGACAACCCGGGCGAGGAGGCGATGCGCGCGGCCGTCGCACCGCCCGCGGGCGACTGGCTGTACTTCGTCACCGTCGAGCCCGGTGACACCCGCTTCACCAGTGACTACGAGGAACACCGGCGCAATGTGGCGGAGTTCAACGCGCGCCGGGCCGAGGCCCGGAACGCGGGCTGACCGCAGGCTCCGCTCCCGGGCACCGCCGCGGGACCCCGCTCCCGGGCGCCCCCGCAGGCCCCGCTCCCGGGCGCCGTCGCGGGACGGCCGCGCCTCACACCAGCGCGGGTTCGTGGCCCGGCGCCGGTTCGCGTTCCAGAAGCCGGGTGATCTCACGGACCGCCGCCCGCCCGGCCCGGTTCGCCCCGATCGTCGACGCCGAGGGGCCGTAGCCGACGAGATGGACGCGTGCGTCCCGTACGGCCCGCGTCCCCGCGAGCCGGATGCCGCCACCCGGCTCCCGCAGCCGCAACGGGGCCAGGTGGTCGATCGCCGCCCGGAACCCGGTCGCCCACAGAATCACATCGGCCTCCACCGTCCGGCCGTCGTCCCAGGCCACCCCCGTCGGCGTGATCCGGTCGAACATCGGCTCGCGCTCCAGCACCCCGGTCTCACGAGCGCGCCGGACGGCGTCGGTCAGCGGCAGCCCGGTCACCGACACCACGCTCAGCGGAGGCAGGCCGCGCCGCACGCGCTCCTCGACCATGGCGACGGCCGTCCGTCCGGCGTCCTCGTCGAAGGGCCCCTCGCGGAAGACGGGGGGCCGACGGGTCACCCAGGTGGTCTCCGCCGCCACCTCGGCGATCTCCATCAGGTGCTGGGTCCCCGACGCCCCGCCGCCCACCACGACGACGCGCTGCCCGGCGAACTCCTCCGGGCCGGGGTAGTCCGCGGTGTGCAGCTGACGCCCCCGGAACGTCTCCTGACCGCGGTAGCGGGGCCAGAACGGCCGGTCCCAGGTGCCGGTCGCATTGATCAGCGCGCGCGCCGACCACACTCCCTCGGAGCTCTCGACCGCCAGCCGGCCACCCTCCGCCTCGCGCACCGCGCGCACCTGCACGGGGCGATGGACCCGCAGGCCGAAACGCTCCTCGTACGCCGTGAAATACGCCCCGATCACCTCGGAGGACGGCCGGGCGTCGTCGGCACCCGTCAGTTCCATGCCGGGCAGGCTGTGCATGCCGTGGACCTTGCCGTAGGTGAGCGAGGGCCAGCGGAACTGCCAGGCGCCCCCGGGGCGCGGGGCGTGGTCCAGGACCACGAAGTCCCGGTCGGGCGCCAGGCCGGCGCGCCGCAGGTGATAGGCGGCGGACAGCCCCGCCTGCCCGGCGCCGATGACGACCACGTCCACGTCCTGTGCCCCAAAGTTGTTCACGGTTCTACCAACCGTGGGCGGGCCCGGGATCTTCCCGAAGGCGGCCGCGCGACGCGCGCCGGGCGGGCGACGGGCGGGAGTATGGAGCCATGCCAGGACACTTCACCACCACGACCCTGACCCTCACCACCGGATCGGGCGAGACGGTCACCGATCTGACGCACGCCTGTGAGCAGTTTCTCGCCCAGCACGCGGACGGCAGGGACGGCCTGCTCAACGTCTTCGTCCCGCACGCGACGGCCGGCGTCGCCGTCATCGAGACCGGGGCGGGCAGCGACGACGATCTGCTGGCGGCCCTGCACACACTCCTGCCCGCCGACGACCGCTGGCAGCACCGCCACGGCAGCCCCGGCCACGGCAGGGACCACGTCCTGCCCGCCTTCGTCCCGCCGCACGCGACGCTCCCGGTGCTCGGCGGCCGCCTGGAACTGGGCACCTGGCAGTCGGTCTGCCTGGTCGACACGAACAAGGACAACCCCAGCCGTCAGGTGCGGCTCTCGTTTCTCGGGTAGCGGCAGGTACGGCGGGACCGCGGGATCTCCGGCCGCACCACCGATGGCCCTGGGCGTCGGCTCTCGTGTGCCGCGTGCCTGATCCTCGACCGTACGGCCGAACCACCGGCCCGCCCCTTCCTGGCGGACCGGTGGTTCGGCGTCGGGGGCGTCAGCCCTTGTGGATCACGATCGACCCTCCCGCGAGGGCGGTCGTCGGGTCGGCGTCGGGTGCCGCGCCGATCTGGTTGTCGTAGACAAGCGTGTCGTCCGCGGTCTTCCACACCCGCATCCGGAAGGTGTCCGGCGCACCGTCGGTCGCGCTGAGCATGAACGAGTACCCGGTGGCGCCGTTGACCGTGCCCGTGCCCTTGAAGATGGCCTTGTCACCGGCGACGACCAGCCACTGGTAGTCGGCGGAGTGGAAGTTCAGGTTCCCGGCCTTGAACTGGAACTCCGTGCTGCCGGTGGGAACGGTCGCGCCCTTCTTGTACTTCGACACGAAGCCGAAGTTCGCGCGCCCGGTGGCCCCCGGGTCGGCCGGGTAGGCGCCGGCCGGAGAGTTGATCCAGCCGCCGCCGGTCACGAAGCCGCCGTCGGGGTCGTACACGACGACGAAGCCGCAGTGCTGGGTGTCGGACCCGCCGTCGTCGTCCGTGACGGTGACGGCGATGTCGTAGATGCCCGCGGCCGCGTACTGATGCGTGCTGCCCACCGGGGAGTTCACGCCGGGCACGTCGGTCGTCGTGCCGTCGCCCCAGTCGACGGACATCGTGTGGGTGTCGAGCGTGCCCGGGTCGGTGAACGTTCCGCCGAAGGAGACGTCCGTGTTCACCGCGTGCGGGTCGACCGGGCAGCTGGTGAGGGTGAGGTTCGGGGCGACGTTCTTGACCGTCACGGTCGCCGAGTCGTCGTCCGTGAGGCCGTTGTCGTCCGTCACGGTGAGCGTCACGGCGTCATCACCGTCGTCGAGACCGTTGTACGTGGCCACTGCCGCACCGGCGTTCGCCAGCGCCCCGATGCCGGCGTCGGCGCCGCTCCAGGCGTACGAGACGACGGTGCCGTCCGGGTCGTGGCTGGCGGAGCCGTCCAGGGTGACCGCGGAGCCCTCGTCGACGGTCTTGTCGGGACCGGCATCGGCGACGGGCGGCAGGCAGTTGACGGTGACGACGACCTTCGGGAAGACCACGGAGGCGTTCTGGTCGTCGTGGTAGACGACGGACTTGTTCACGTCCAGCGGCCCGCAGGGGGCACCGCGGTGCTTGACCTGGTATGTGATCTCCAGGTCCTCGTCCCCGAGTTCGGCACGGGACCAGGTGAACCCGTCGGCGGTGACGTTGTTCACGGCCGATCCGGCGAGGTTCGCGGTCACGGAGCCGGCCACGAGCTGCCAGGGCGCGTCGAGTGTGACGGCGATCGACGGGTGGGTGGCACCGGGGACCACGACCGCCTCGACGATCGCCTTCAGCAGGGTGTCGAGACTGCCGAAGTCACTTGCCGAGAAGGTGTTGTCGGAGCCCGGGCCGCTGGCGATGACCTCCAGGGTGGCGTGCTGGATCCCCCCGCCGACGCCGACGGCGAGGACGGTGGCCTTGGCCTGCAGGGCGGATGCCTCGGCGGCCGTGTTGCCGCTGGTCGCCTCGCCGTCGGTGATCACGATCACCAATTGGTTGCGGGCCGGGTCGTCGGGCCCCATGACGGCGTTGGCCTCGGCCAGGCCGCAGGCGATGCAGGTGCCGGTGTTCTGCTTGGGGTTGGTGTCGATGGCGTTCAGCACGGCGTCCTTGTCGCCGCTGAGGGCGCTGACGGGCGGTGTCACGCCGTCGGCGAAGCCGACGACACCGACCCTGCCGCCGTTGGTGAACAGCCCGTGGGCCGCCACACCGTTGACCACGCTCTTGGCGAAGTCCTTCAGCTGTCCCCACTCGGTGCCGTCGATGCTGCCGGACTCGTCGAGGACGAGCACCAGGTCGGTCGGTGTCGACTGGGTGCTGGACTCGCCGTCGAGTCTGAGTTTCACGGTCGAGGTGCCGTACCGGGCGACGGCCGTGGGACTGGCCGAGGCATCGGGCACGGGCGCCGCCGCGGCGCTGGGCGCCAAGGCGACCAGGCTGGTCAGGGCGAGGGCCAGGACCGCGAGTCCGGCCAGGAGCGTCCGTACGGGCATGGGCGTGCGCAGACGCGTCGATAACGCGTGCATTGATTCCCCCCTAGGAATCCAAGCGGCGAGACGGGAACGCCGATGTGCCCGTCTCTGCCGTTGTCCGCACGGAGCGTGCCGACTCGACCTCGTTTGCGTCAAGACGTTGAGCAGATCGGATATGTGTACGCATCTCCGGCCTCGGTGGAAAAGGGTGTGGTGAAGGGCTTTACCGATACGTCCGGTCTGCCGCATGGTGTCCCCTGTGCCTGTAGCCGAACCATGGGGGGTCCGGCAGGGCCGCAGACGTCTGGGGGGATGCGTGGTCTCACATGGAGTCGCGAGTTCGGCGGGCCGGGCGCCACGGGCACAGTGGGCGCCATGCCGGGGCAACGGCGGGGCGGCCCCCGCCGAGAGGGCGGGGGCCGGTCAGAGGTGAGTGCCCGTCAAAGAGACACCGTGCGGAACGCTTCAGGCGCAGGAGTAGCTGAAGGTGCCCTCCGCCTCGATCGGTGAGCCGTCCGGGCGCAGGACCTGGAGGCGGGCGGTGCCCCGGAAAAGGCCGGGGCCGCGAACGGTCCACTGGAGGTGGACCATGACCTCGCGCTCCCCCCTGCGGGCCGTTCGGGTCAGCTCGCCGGACTCCTGGCCGTCGCTGCGCAGCCAGCGGTAGGTGAGGGGCCCGCCGCGACCGTCGGTGGTCACGACGCCGGTCACTTCGGCGGTCTGGCCGCAGCTCAACTGCTGTGTGGGGGCCTTGACCTCGGCCGCCGTCACCGTCGGGCCGGCCGTTGGGCGCAGCAGCAGCCACAGGACGACGGCGACCGCCGCCGGCACCGCGACCGCTGCGAGCAGGCCGGCTCGTCGCCGACGACGCCCGCGCGTGGCGGCGGGCGCGGGGGCCGCCCACAGCGCGCGCAGGCTCTCCTCCTCGGTGAGCGGGACGCCGGGGCCGAAGCGCAGCAGGATCTCGTTGCCGCCGTCGCCGTCGCCGTCGCCGTCGCCGTCGCCGTCGCCGTCGCCGTCGCCGTCGCCGTCGCCGTCGCCGTCGCCGTCGCCGTCGGCGGACGCCGGGGTGGGGTGCGGGGCGGGGGTGCGCTGGTTCCGTTTGCCGAAGACGGTGGCCTGTTCGTCCGCGGCAGCGGTGGGCGGCGCGGACCGCCCACGCCTGCTGAGGACCGTGTCCTCGGGGTCGGATGCATCGGAGACGGCCGCCGTACGGTCCGCCGCCGTCGCGTCCGTGGCCCCCTCGGCGGCCCCCGTCTCGCGGTGCGCCGCCTCCGTGAGCTCCGTCAACGCGGCGGCCGCCGCCGTGCGCAGTGCGGCCCGGCGCAGGAAGTCCTGAGGAAGGGCCGCGCGCCCGGCGGTGAGCGTCGTACGTGCCGCGGCGAGGTCCCCGGACTCGGCGGTGGCGGAGCAGCGGGCGAACAGGTCCGCCGCCGGTGTACCTGGCTGCGCCCAGGCGGTGCCGAGCGTACGGGCGAGCGCCGCCCACGCCGCGATGTCGTCGTGCTGGGCGGATGCCGTCGAGGTGACGTGCCTGTCGTCGGCGTCCTCGGCCAGGGCCGTGGCCAGCGACGCCTCTACGAGCAGAGCGGTGCCGTCCGGGGCGAGTACGACGGAGCCCGGGGTGAACGAACCGTGGGCAAGTCCGGCCGCGTGCAGGGCGAGCAGGGTCTGCGCGGTCTCGTTGAGGACGCTCGCCGCGCTGCCCTCGTCCAGCCCGGGCGCGCCCGCGGCCAGCAGGTCGGCGACCGTACGCGCCGGCGGGCGCGCGACGATCAGCCACAGGTCCCCGGACTCCTGCACGAGGTCGACCGTGGCGGGCACACCCGGAAGCCGGAGTTTCGCCACCGCGACCACTGTGGCCGCGAGCCGCTCCCGCGCCCCCGGCGGAGAGAGCAGGGCGCGGTCGATCCGCAGTACGCCGTGCGGCGGTTCGCCGGCGTCGCCCGCTCCCAGGGCATGCCAGCTGCCGAACCGCCCCGCACGCGACCAGTCCGAGAGGGCACGTCCGGAGACCGTGGCGGGCATCGGGGTCGCCGGGGGTGTCGTCATCGTGTTCCGTTCTCCTCGCTGCTTGCTGCTCGCCGCCGGCTGTCGCTCAGCACGGCGGTGCGTCCGCGGATGCCGTCTGACGTCCGCTCGCGGACTGCGGGCTGCTGCTCACGGCGATGTTCCAGGTGCCCCTGCACGGGTGGCTCGAGAAGTCGCCCTCGAAGGTCACGGAGTACTCCGTGCCGCCCGACAGCCGGCGGGACTGCGAACCGTAGGACTCGGCGGGCGTGTTGCGGTAGAAGTCCGCGGTGAGCGTCAGCGGCCCGGTGCCGGTGGTGCGGACGGTCACATCGGCGATCAGCCGATATCCCGGTCCACGGCGCACGGAGCCGATGACGATCGTGATCGTGCCCGGCGTCGGCGGAGCGGGGGTCGTGGTCGTGGGGACCGGAGCGGTCGTCCCGGCCGGTCCGGGCTTGTCGCCCGGGGGAGGGGTGGCCGCCGTCGGCGTCCCGCCCGTCGCCGGGGCCGTCGTCGTTCCGCTCGGCAACGGGTCGGCCGAGGCGCTGCCGGACGGTGACCCGCTCGGCGTCGGCGTGGTCGTCGCCGTCGACGGCGATGCCGAGGGCGAGGGCGAGGAGGACGACGTGGCCGAGGAGGGGAAACCGGGCGCGAGGGTCCCGGACGGTACGGAGCCGGCCACCGTCGTCTTCGTGTCGTCCGGGCCGGCGGTCGCCACCGTCACCCCACCGGCCACCATGGCCAGTGCGGCCACCCCGACGGCCGTCTTCCAGAGGTGGCGCTTCAGGCGTCCCAGTACGGTCAGCGCCGGTGTCACCTCGTACACCGCCCCCGTCATCGCGAACGGGAACAACAGCGCCAGCAGGGCGGCGAGTTCGGCGAGCCTACGGCGCCCCCGCTCCTCCCAGCGCGCGCCGTACGCGTGGGTGGCAGCGTGCTCGAGCTCGGCGAGGAACGCCTCGATTCCGGGGCGGTCCGCCGGGTCCTTGGCCATGCCCATGCGCAGAAGATCGCGTACCGGCTCGGGGACGTCGTCCACCGGGACCGGTGCCCGCAGGTGCTGCAGCCGCAGCGCGATGAAGTCGTCGGCGAGGAACGGCCGCTGTCCGGCCAGGCACTCGTAGAACACAGCCGCCGCCGCATACACGTCACCCGCGGGACTCGCCGGCTCGCCGTCCCACTGCTCGGGCGCCATGTACGCGGGCGTGCCCGCGGCCTCCGCCTCGCGCCCGGCGCGCACGGCGATGCCGAAGTCGGCGAGGGTGCTCGAACCGTCGGCGCGGACCAGCACGTTCGCCGGTTTGTAGTCGCGGTGGACCACCCCGGCCGCATGGGCCGCGGCAAGGCCCAGGAGGGAGCCCTTGAGCAGGACCAGCGCCGCCTCAGGGCCCGTGGGCCCGTGCGCGCGCAGCATCTCACGGAGGGTGACCCCGTCCACCGCCTCCATGACGATCGCCGCGCCCCGCCGGGCCTCCACGTACTCGTACAGCCGCACCACGCACGGGTGCCGCAGATCGCCGAGCAGCCGCGCCTCCGCGCGGAACCGGGCCAGGAACCCCTGGTCACCGTGGAGCCGCTTGCTCAGGTACTTGACGGCCACGGGCACGCCCGTCGCCTCGTGCCGCGCCAGTACGACCCGGCCCCCGGCGCCCTGGCCGAGCGTACGCACGGTCGCGTAGCCGGGAACGGCCCAGTCGCCGTCCCCGTTCGGAACATTCCGCATCTTCGTCATGCCGCCCCCTCCACGGCCGCACCGTCCACCGGGCGCACCGGACTTTCGCCCGCCGCCCCGCGACGCCGCTTCACCACTCGTATCAGCCACCGAACCGGCGCCGCCCACACCGGGAACGCCACCAGCGCGACGACCACCGCCACGATCACCGTGTCCCACGGCGCGTCCACCCGCCCCTGCAGCCAGTCCCCGAGCCGGGAACGCCAGGCCAGCACGGCCATCACCAGGAATCCGTACGTCCCGACGATCACCGAGAAGCCGTACGCGGCCATGCCGGCCTGGCGTGCCCCCGGCCGGCGGCGCGCCCGCAGGTCCCGCCAGAGGCCCTTGCGGAAGTACGCGCTCGCCTCCTCGCGCAGCCGCGGCACGCGCAGCGCGTCGGTGAGTGCCTGGTAACCGTCCAGAGGCATCAGCGGATTGAAGTTGAACAGGGTGTTCAGATACAGCCCGAAGGCCAGGTGGAACAGTACGGCCGAGACGGGGCCGGCCGGCAGGTACGCCGCGCCCGCGGCGCACCAGCCCGCGAGGGCGGCGGTCGAGATCGGTCCCGAGAGCGCCACTACGACGCGGGACCAGCGGGTGCCGAACCACATGTCGCTCGTGTCCACGAACGCGAACGGCATCCCCATCATGAGCATGAAGCCGCCGCGCCGGACCGTGCGGCCGTAAGACTTCACGGCCAGCGCGTGAGCCAGCTCGTGCACCACCAGGGCCGAGATGTAACCGGCGGCCAGCGCCACCGGGCCCCAGACACCGGCTCCGCCGAAGTCCAGCAGGTGCTGCCGTCCCTGCGCCGTGAAGAACGCCACGGCACCGCCGACCACCGAAAGCCACACGAGCGTCACCCCGGTACGGGTGAAGAACCGCCAGCCGAAGAGGCCGTAGAGGCGCGTCACCGCGCCGTCGAGGCCCGGTACGGACACCTCCAGCTTGAGCAGGGACCGGTACACCGCCCGCCAGAACCGTCGCCAGGCCGTGGCCTCCTGCTCGTCCCGCTGTCCGGGCAGGCCGCGCAGCAGTTCCGCGCCTTCGAACGCCGCGAGCGCGGCCTCGATCCGCGGCAGCGCCAGCTCACCGAAGCGGTCGGCGTAGGAGAACAGCAGGTCCCGCACGGTGTTCTCGCCGTCGAGGGCGTTCCACAGGAACACCTCGCGCTCGTCCAGCTGGAGATACACGCCGGTTCGGGTGTTGCTCAGCACCCAGTGCGGTTCGCCGGGCCTGTCCGTGGGCACCTGCTTGAGCGCCCACCCGCTGCGGCGGCGGGGCCGCGCGGTGAGCGGTCCGTTCGCCTCCGGCACCTCCTGCTCGGGTGTGGCGGCCGGCAGCTCGGTGAGCTGGGTGCCGACCACCATGGTCCGGGAGCCGATTCGCGCGTTCCGCGGCTGCTCGAACACCATGCGGACGTCGCCGACGGACAGTTCGGCGCCGTCGGCGAGCCGCGCCGACCCGCCGTGGAGGTCCACACCCGCGACGGCCGTGCCGTTGAACGAGTCGAGGTCCTCGATCCGGAAGCCCGACGCGTCACGGACGACGCGGGCGTGGCGGCGCGACACACTTCCGTCCGAGAGGACGACGTCGTTGTCGGCGCCGCGGCCCAGCGTCGTGACCTGACCGGTCAGAGATACGAGGAGGGTGGGGTCGTCGAGGCCGCGCAACTGGGGCGCGGTGAACGACGTCGGTGCCGCGCCGCGGCGGAGAGTGCCGCAGCGCAGGCAGTACGGGAAGTCGCGGCGAACGTGCACGCGACAGGCGTGACAGAGCATTCCGGTGGGTCCGCCGCCTCAGGAACCGGTGATGAACGAACCGCCGGACAGGCCGCCGGGCGCGGCGTTTCCGAGGCGTGTCGAGTGGAGGTGGCTGCCGCCGAGGCGGTCGAAGCCAGGGCGGAACACGCCGCTGCCCGTACCGTCGGAGTCGGGGGCGGGGGTGTCCGCGTGGCCTCCGCCGCGGCCGCCCCCTTCACCGCCGTCACCGCCGCCGCTGCTACCGCCGCCGGTGTCGTCGCCGCCTTCGCCGGGGGCGTTGGGGCCGTGGCCGGGTCGGCGTTCGTTCTCCTGGCTGCCGCCGGAGTTGCCGCCGTCGCCGTCGCCGCCGGTGCCTCCGGTGTCACCACCACCGCTGCCGCCGCCCGTGTCGCCGCCGCCGTTTCCACCGCCGGAGTCGCCGCCGGGGGCGTTGGGGCCGTGCCCCGGGCGCCGTTCGTTCTCCTGGCTGCCGCCGGAGTTCCCGCCGCCGCCGGTGCCTCCGGTGTCACCACCACCGCTGTCGCCGCCCGTGTCGCCACCGCCGCCGTTGCCGCCGCCGCCATTGCCGGTGTCGCCGCCGGGGGCGTTGGGGCCGTGGCCGGGTCGGCGTTCGTTCTCCTGGCTGCCGCCGCTGTTTCCGCCGCTGCCACCGGAGTCACCGCCACCGCCGCTGTTCCCACCGCCGGAGTCGCCGCCTCCGCTGCCGCCCTCGCCGCGCTCGTACACGCCGCCGTTCCCGAAGCCACCGGGACCGCCGCCCGCATCGCCGAAGCCGTCGCCGGGGCCGCCGTCGAATCCACCGCCGAGGCCGCCGAACCCGCCTTCGCCCGCACCGCCGAATCCTCCGCCCAGGCCGCCACCACCGTGGCCGCCGAGGCCGCCGTCACCGTCGCCGAATCCTCCGCCCAGGCCGCCCGGTCCGTCACCGAACCCGCCGGGACCGTCGCCGAATCCTCCGCCGAATCCGCCGGGTCCGTCGCCGCCCAGGCCGCCGGGGCCGTCGCCGAATCCTCCGCCGAATCCGCCGGGTCCGTCGCCGCCCAGCCCGCCCGGTCCGTCACCGAACCCGCCGGGGCCGTGGCCCTCGCCGCGGAATCCGCCGGGTCCGTCAACCCCCAGGCCGCCGGGCCCGTGGTCGCCGAAGGAGCCGAAGTCACCGAACCCGCCCGCGCCGCCGAAGTCTCCCGGGTTGCCGAGGTCGTCCAGCAAGGAACCCCCGTCGCCGAAGCCCGGATCGGCGAGCGCGTCGCCGAGCAGGCTGCCGACGGCGGCGGCAGCCGTGTCGAGCGTGCCGGCCAGCTCGCGCGCGTCGCCCGGGTCAGCCGCGTCCACGTGCGGCGCCGCCGTGACGTCCGCGGCCGAGGCGTCCTGCGCGACGTGGTCGACGGACACGTCGTGGTGCGCCAGGGCGTGTCCCGCGTTGCCGAAGAAGAGCGCCGACTTGGACAGGCGTGCGTCGAGGGTGGCCGGACCTTCCGCCGAACCGGATTCCACGCGAAGCCCCCGCAACTCGGTGACCTGCTCGGGGCTCAGGCCGAGTCTTCGCGACACCTCGCCGGTGTCGCCATCGAGTTGGGCCGCGAACGCCGGGTCGACCGCCAGGCGGGTCATGGCATCGCGATAGGCGTTGTTTTCGGTCATGGCTGCCTCACGTTCTCCGTCGGTCTGCGTGTGATCGTGCTGATCCCGGCGGGAATGGAGGGTCCCCCTGGCCGGTGGCATGGATACCATTCCGGCCATCCCAACCGATGCCTGTTCGAAGCTTATAGGGGCCGTTGCCCGGCTCGCGCAAGGGCCTCAGGCGAGCGCCGGACGACCGCCGGTCATCGCTTCGACGGGCACGCGGGGTCGGTCCGCCTTCTGCGACTGCTCGGCGATGCCCGCCGCTCCTCGACGCTCCCGGCCGTGCTGCCGGCGCCTTCGGAGGAGCTTCCCGGTTCGCGGGTGACGACGAACGGCTCGACGCCGAGGCGGCGTTTGAGGCGTCGGTGGCCGCCCGCGGCGCCGGCACCGCCGGCACCGCCGGCCGGTCCGGGGCACGCAGGCCGCCACCGTACGGAGCGGCCGGGCGCGGCGGTCCGCGCCGAACCGGGGACTCCCCAGTTGTGCGCATCACGTGGCCGACTCGCCCACATTTCCTTCACAACCTGACCGGTTTCGTGCTGGTGGCGTGTGCGTGGCGCGGGTCATGATGCGTGCCGCGCTGCGGATCACCGCCGTACGCGCGTACGCGCCGACCACCGTGGCCGTCGCCGTTTCCCTTGCTCACCCGGCTCCGCTCGGACACGGACCGCCGGACAGGACAGATGCCGTGGCATGCACGAGGTGAAGGGTCGGGCTGGTCGATGACCGTTCAGGTGTGGAGACGTTTCCGGGTGGCCCCGGCGGCAGGAAAGCGCCGCCGTGCTCTTTCGGTCACGCTGGGACTCGCACTGTTTGTGTCCCTTCTGTCCGGCGGCAGCGGCGTCGTGCCCGGTGAGCCGAGCCAGGCCTCCGCCGCCGAACTCCCGCTCGGAGGCTGCATACCCGGCGGTTCGGCCGAAGCCTCGGCGGCGGGGCCCCGAGCCGCCGCCACCCCCGCCCGGCTGCTCGTCACCCCGGACAGCGGGCTGTTGCGGCGCGTCGAGCACCAGGGCGCCGAAGTGGCCATCGCCCCCGAAGCGGTCGCACAGTCGACGGAGATCGGCATCCAGGCGCTGACACAGGGGGAGCTGCCCGGGCTCGGCGCGGGGATGGAGAACGTCACCGGGGGCCCGCGCGGCTATCGGTTCACGCCCACCCCGCACCAGTTCGAGGCGGGCCTGACGGTCTCGCTGCCGTACGACCCGGATGCGCTGAAGGCAGCCGGGACGACTCCGGCGGACGTGCGCACCTTCTTCTTCGACGAGCCGCAGGGATGCTGGCGGGCGCTCGAGCGGATCGCCGTCGACGAGGAACGGCACCTGATCGTCTCGCGCACCGACCACTTCACCGACATGGTCAACGCGACGGTCACCGCCCCGGAAGGCCCCGAGCAGGTGTCGTACGACCCCACCCAGATCAAGGGCATCACCGCTGCCGACCCCACTGCCGGCCTGAACCAGATCGCGCCGCCTGCCGCGAACAACCAGGGCGACGCGCGTCTGACCTACCCGCTGGACCTGCCCGGCGGCCGCGGCGGACTCGAGCCCTCGCTCGCCGTGACGTACTCCTCCGCCGCTACGGGCAGCTGGCTGGGCACCGGCTGGAGTCTGACCACGCCCGCCATCGGAATCGAGACCCGCTGGGGTGTGCCGCGCTACGACGAGCAGGACGAGACCGAGACGTATCTTCTCGGCGGTGAGCAGCTGACCCCGGTGGCGCACCGCGCCGAGCTGCGGCCTCGCACCGTCGACAAGGTCTTCCACACGCGCGTGGAGGGCGGCTTCGCCCGCATCGTGCGCAACGGCGACTCGCCGAAGAACTACGCCTGGGAGGTCACCGACAAGTCCGGGGTGCGCTGGCTGTACGGCGGGGAGGGCGCCACACTCTCCGACAACGACGGCAACATCTTCTCCTGGGCCCTGCGCGAGGTGCGCGACCCGCACGGCAACACGGTGCGCTATCGCTACGCCCTCGTCGAGGACGCCGGGGTCGCGGGCGGCACCGTCAAGGGCCGTGAGCTGTACGTGCGGAAGATCTCCTACACCGGGCGCGGCGACCAGGACGGCCCGTACACCGTCACCTTCCTGCGGGACCGGGACCTCGAAGAGCCGCGCCGGACGGACGTGGCCATCGACGCCCGCGGCGGGTTCAAGCGCGTCACCGCCGATCTGCTGCGCCGCGTCGAGGTGCGGTTCGGCGGGCAGCCGGTCCGCCGCTACGACTTCGGCTACACAACCGGAGCGTTCCACAAGACGCTCCTGACGGCGATCGAGCAGTTCGACGCCGACGGCAAGGCGTTCAACCGGCACGAGTTCGACTACTTCGACGACATCCGCGACGCCAGGGGGCAGTACGAGGCGTTCGCCAAGGTCGACTGGACCTCGCCGGACGACAACGTCCGCAACGGCACGGTCGACGCCGTCAAGTCCGGCGCCGGCGAGGCGGGCGCACTCAACGGCAACACCTCGCGCGGCGCCGGAGGTCACCTCTACGTCGGATGGGGCGCGAAGCCGGGCAAGAGCGGCTCCATCGGTGTCAAAGCGGGCTACAACCGCAGCAAGGACGAGGGACTGCTCGCCCTGGTCGACGTGGACGGCGACAGCCTGCCGGACAAGGTGTTCGAGTCCAGCGGCGGATTCGTCTTCCGCAAGAACCTCTCCCGGCCGGGTGGACAACCGCGGTTCGCGGACCGGACCACCGAGCTGAAGAACCTGCCCGGCGTCCTGAGCGAGTCCGCGAGTTCGCGCACCATCGGTATCGAGGCCTATCTGGCGGGTGCCGCGCAGCTCGACTACGTCGACACCTTCTCCACCACCCGCCGCTACTTCACCGACGTCAACGCCGACGGCGTGGTGGACCTGGTCAACGGCTCATCCGTACTTTTCGGGCGCGTCGACGCGGACGGCACCCCCAGCTACGGCGCAGCCGCCGACACCCCGGTGCCGATCGGCTCCGGCACGGTCGACACCGACGCGCTGCTGCCCGACTACGGTCCGGACCGCGAGCGGCGCATCGCCTCGTTCCCGCTGATCGACTCCGTACGGCGGTGGACCGCGCCGTACGACGGCACCGTGCGGGTCACCGGCGCGGTCGCCCTCAAGCAACCCGAGGGGGAGCGGGCCGAGTTCACCGACCCCGACGGCGTGCGCGTCGCCATCCAGCACCAGGACCGCGAGCTCTGGTCGAAGCGCATCGGCGCCGACGACTACGAGGAGCAGACCCCCGAGGGCGTCGGCGCGATCGAGGTCCGGCGCGGCGAGCACCTCTACTTCCGCGTGGGCTCCGTCTTCGACGGCGCCCATGACCAGGTCGCCTGGGACCCCGCCATCACCTACGCCGGGCCGGCGAACGGCGACGCCACCGACGCCAACGGGCTGCCCCTGGGCACGTACACCGCGTCCGGGGACTTCACCCTTGCCGGGCGCTCCGCCACGATCACCGTGCCCGCCGACGGGACTCTGCACCTGTCCGGCGACGTGCGCAAGAAGGCCGCCACCACCGACGACGTCACCGTGCTGATCACCCGCGGCGACGAACCGGTCCTCGAGAAGACCATCGCCGCCGACGACAGCGGCAGCGTCCCCGTCGACCTGAACGTGCAGGTCACCGAGGGCCAGAAGTTGTCCTGGCGCCTCAAGACCGACTCGGCGATCGACGTGCGCGCCCTGGAATGGGCGCCGGTGGCCCGCTACACCACCGGCGTGGGCGAGCAGGCCGAGGTGGAGTTCCACGCCCCGTACGACATCGACACCTACCCGCACTCCAGCGCGAGCGCGCCGCCGGAGCCGTACACCGTCGCCGGTGGCGGCACCCTCACCGTGACTCCCCGCCTGACGGCGGCCGAGAGAGTCGAGGGCCGCGCGGTGTTCACGATCAAGAAGCGAGGCGCCCTGCTGGCCAAGCACGTCGTCCGGCTCGGCGCCGAGCCGCCCCGGCTGACCGTGCCCGCCCAGGCGGGCGACGAGCTGTACTTCGACTTCGCGGCGGCCGACCCGGCCCTGGCCGGAAAGCTCACCGGCCACACGGTGACGGTGGGCGGCGAGGAGCGGGTTGCCACCGTGCACAGCGCCGCTGTCGAGGGCGTCTTCGCCAGGCCCTACCGGGGCTGGGCCGCTGTCGGCTACAACGGCAACAAGGACCGGGCCGAACAGCCCATCAGGCAGGGGGACCTGACCGCTGAGAGCATCCGCGAGGGGCTGCCCGACAAGGTCGACCCGGCCGCGGACCGCGAGAACTTCGAGAAGGACCCGCGGATCACCCCGCCGAACGTGGTGCCCTTCACCCCGGACGCCGAGCACCGCCGCTGGGGCGCGGGCGAGTTCACCTGGGTGGCGGCCGCCACCGCCTCCAGCTCCCGCTACGGCGGCCAGAGCATCGGTCTGCCCACCGCCGGCGAGCTGGCCTCGGCGCACGCCGTACCCCGCATGTCCCGCAGCCGGCAGATCTCGCTGACCGGCAGCCTCGGCGGCGGCGTGGGCAGCATCGGCGGGAGCGTCTCCTTCGGCACCTCCAGCGGCGAGCTGGACTACCTCGACATGAACGCGGACGGGTTCCCCGACGTGGTCGGCGCGGGCGGCATCCAGTACACGGGCCCGACCGGCGTCCTCGGCACCACCCGCGGCACCGTTCCCGGCGGCAAGGTCCGCGAGTCCGAGACCCGCAGCGGAAACGCCAGCGCGGGCAGCGCCGCCCGCACGATCACCACCGGGCGCGGCCACGCCGACCCGCCGGCCTCCTCCAGCGCCAACACCGCCAGTTCCGGCAACGACATGCCCCCGCTCGGAGTGGGCGGCAACCTCGGCGCCAGCACGTCGGACGGCACCTTCGACCTGCTCGACATCAACGGCGACAACCTGCCCGACCGCGTGTACGAGGACGGCCGCGCCGCCCTCAACATCGGCTACCGCTTCGCCGCCCCCGAGCCCTGGCCCGGCGGCGAGCTGAACGAGGGCTCCGGTTCCAGCAGCGGTCTGAACCTCGGTTTCAACACCGACTTCTACGGCTTCGCCGGCGGCGTCTCCTTCGACCAGGACGCGTCCGCCACGAAGAGCTCCCTGGCCGACGTCAACGGCGACGGTCTGGACGACCGTGTCTTCGCCGGTGACCCCATCAAGGTGGCGCTCAACACCGGCAGTGGGTTCGCCGACCCCGTCCCCTTCCACGGCAGCCTGGGCGGCATCAACGCCGACAACAACGCCAAGGTCGGCGGCGGCGCCTACTTCACCATGTCCTACTGCTTCGTCACCGGCTGCATCGTCATCAACCCGGGCGCGAGCGTCTCCACAGGAGCGTCCCGCGCCCAGCAGATGTTGCGCGACATCGACGGCGACGGCCTGGCCGACCACCTCGCCTCCACCAAGGACAGCGAGCTGACGGTCGCCGCCAACCGCACCGGCCGCACCAACCTCCTCAAGAGCGTGGCCCGGCCGCTGGGTTCACGTATCGACCTCGCGTACACCCGCGACGGCAACACCTACGATCAGCCCGGCTCCCGGTGGCTGATGACCAGGGCGGCGGTCCACGACGGCCTGCCCGGGGACGGCGCCGACACCCAGACGCGCACCTTCCGCTACCAGGACGGCGCCTACGACCGGCTGGAGCGCGAGTTCCTCGGCTACGGCGAGGTGGCCACCGAGGAGCGCGCCGGCAACGGCACGGTCTACCGCACCGCGACCCGCGCCTACGACACCCGCGGCCACTACACCCGGGGTCTGCCCACGCGTGAGACGCTCGCCGGCGCCTCTGGCGCGCTGTTCACCGAAACCCTCTTCACCTACCGGCTGCGCGACATCGCCACCGACGAGGAGACCGGCGCCCGCTCCACCACCGCCACCGTCTTCCCGCAGCTCGTGCGCACCGAGCGACGCTGGTACGAAGGCCGGGCCGAGCCGGGCAAGCGCACCGTCGCGGAGCTGTCCTACGACCGGCTCGGCAACCTGACCCGCACCGTGGACCACGGCGAAGCGGGCACCGCCGACGACGTCGAGACCCTCACCCGCTACACCGAGTGCACCGACACCCACATCGTGGGCATCGCCCGGGCCGTCGAGGTCCGCGGCGCCGGCAAGCCGATGCGCAAGCGGGAGGCCACCGTCGACTGCGACACCGGCGACGTCACCCGGCAGATCGCCGAACTGGCCGACGGCACCGAGGCGGTCACCGACCTCACCTACCACGACAACGGCACGCTCAAGACGCTGACCCAGCCGGCCAACCACCGCGGCCAGCGCTACCAGCTGACCTACACCTACGACGGGCCCACCGGCACGTACGTCACCCAGACCCTCGACAGCTTCGGCCACCGCTCCACCGCGGCGCACGACCTGCGCTTCGGACAGCTGACCCGTTCGACCGACATCAACGGCCAGGAAATGAGGTCCGGTTACGACGCGGTGGGCCGGGTCACCTCGGTCACCGGCCCGCACGACCATGACGCGGGCCGCCCCACCATCGCCTTCGCCTACCACCCCGAGGCCGCCGTGCCCTATGCGGTCACTCGGCACCTGGACCGAGCCTCGGACGGCTCGGTCGGCGACGACACCATCGACACCGTCACCTTCACCGACGGCACGGGCCGCGTGGTGCAGACCAAGAAGGACGCGACGGTCGAGGGCACGGACGTGATGACCGTCTCGGGCCGCACCGTCTACGACGCGCTAGGCCGCGACATCAAGCAGTACTACCCGGTCACCGAACCGAAGGGCGCGGCCAACCTCACCTTCAACGACAGCTTCGACACGGTGCCCCCGGCCACGATCGGCTACGACGTCCTGGACCGCACCGTGCGCGCGCAGCTGCCGGACGGGACCGTGACCACCACGGCGCACGGCTTCGGCGAGGACCGCGTCGGCACCCAACAGTTCGAGACGGTGACCACCGACGCGAAGGGCATCCAGACCCGCACCTACGACGACGTGCGCGGACAGCGGACCGCCGTGCGCGAACCGGGCGCGAAGGACGGCCAGGCGCCCATCTGGACCAGCTACCTCTACGACCCGCTGGGGCAGCTCACCCAGGTACGCGACGGCAAGGGCAACACCACCACGTCCGCGTACGACGACTTCGGCCGCCGCACCACGCTCGACAGCCCCGACGCGGGCCGGACCACCACGGTCTACGACCCCGCCGGCAACGTCGTCCAGAAGATCACCGCGAACCTCGCGGCCAAGGACCAGGCAGTCACCTACACCTACGACCACAATCGCCTCAGCGAGATCAAGTACCCCGTCTTCACCGGCAACGACGTCCGCTACACCTACGGCGGACCGGGGGCACCCGGTAACGGCGCCGGCCGCGTCACCAGGATCGAGGACGCGGCGGGCGAGGTCCGGCGCACCTACGGCCCGCTGGGAGAGACCGCCGAGGAGACCCGCACCCTGCCCGGGCCCGGCCCGCACATCCGCTCATTCACCACGAGCTACCGCCACGACAGCTTCGGCCGCGTCCTGCAATTGACGTATCCCGACGGCGAGGTGCTGTCGTACGACTACGACAGCGGCGGGCAGGTGCGCGCGGCCAAGGGCACCAGGAACGGGTTCGGCTACGACTACCTCAAGCGACTGGACTACGACAAGTTCGACCAGCGCGTCCTGATGGAGCTCGGCAACGGCACCCGCACCCGCTACGACTACGACGCCGAGGACCGCCGGCTGGCGACACTGAAGTCCACGCTGCCCACCGGCTACGCCTTCCAGAACGTCAGCTACGGCTACGACGAGGTCGGCAACGTCACCCGCCTCGCCAACGACACCGAACTGCCCACCGACACCACCCCGAAGCTGGGCGGCCCCAGCACCCAGACCTTCGGCTACGACAACCTGTACCGCCTCACCGAGGCCAAGGGTTCGTACCGGTTCATGAAGAACAAGACCGACACCTACTCGCTCAGTACGTCGTACGACACGATCCACAACATCACCGGCAAGACCCAGCGGCACGCCGTCGTCGTCGGCAACGGCCATGAGCAGGTGCAGCGGAACACCACCTACAGTCACGCCTACGCGTTCGGCGGCGGCCGCCCGCACGCCCCCTCGGCCGTCGGCCCGGAGACCCTGTCGTACGACGCGAACGGCAACCTCGTCGACAGCGTGTCCGACACGCCGGGCAGCCCGCGACGCCAGCAGGTCTGGGACGAGGACAACCGCCTGGTCTGCGTCCACGACACGGCCAAGAACCAGGATCAGGCCCAGGATCCCTCGGCCTGCTACCAGCCGGGCAAGCCGCCGACGGTGCGCTTCACCTACAACGACCAGGGTGAACGGGTCGTCAAGGACGGCGCCCAGACGACGCTGTACCCCAACCAGCACTACTCGGCGCGCAACCAGACCGAGTTCAAGCACGTCTTCGTGGGCACCACGCGGATCGCCACCAAGACCTCCAAGCCGGGCAACGCCTACGAGAAGGACCAGTTCTTCTACCACGGCGACCACTTGGGCTCGACGGCCTTCGGCACCGACGGCACCGGCCGCCTCGCCGAACACCTCAACTACTTCCCCTCCGGCGAGACCTGGGTCGACGAGAATCCGGGGGAGAAGAACTCCTACCAGTTCACCGGCAAGGAACTCGACCAGGAAACCGGCTACTACTACCACGGCGCCCGCTACTACGACCCGCGCAAGGGTCTGTGGCAGGGGACGGATCCAGCCCTCGGCGACTACCTGGGAGGCTCGCCCAACGGCGGCGTCTACACGCCGGCGAACCTCTCCTCGTACGCCTACGCGATCAACAACCCGCTCAAGTTCACCGATCCGTCGGGCGCCTACCTCGACCTGGCCATCGAAGTGGTGAGCATCGGCATCGGCGTCACCAGCTTCGTCAGCAACGTCCGGCAGGGGAACTACTGGGCCGCGGCCGCGGATGCGGCGGGTGTGGTGGTCGACACGACACTGGCCGTGGTTCCCGGCGTACCCGGCGGCGTGGGCCTGGCCCGCAAGGCCGTCACCAAGGGTGCCGACGCCGTGCAGGCCGCCAAGGGCGCGGCCCACACGGCGGGCGCGGCCAAGGACGCCGCCCAGGCCGCGAGAGCCGCGGTCACGAAGGTCGACGACGCGGCGGGCGGAGCCCAGGCGGCGAGGTCGGTCAACGCGCCGTGCCCGCTGCCCAACAGCTTCCTGCCGAAGACCGAGGTCGTCATGGCCGACGGTTCCGCCAAGCCGATCGAGGACGTGGGCCTCGGGGAGCTGGTGCTCGCCACCGACCCGGAAACCGGCCGTACAGAGGCCAAGCCCGTCACCCACCTGATCGAGGGCACCGGCGCGAAGAACCTCGTCAAGGTCACCGTGGACGTCGACGGCGACAACGGGAACCGCACGGCCTCCGTGACGGCGACCGACGAACACCCCTTCTGGGTCGGGGAGTCAAAGCGCTGGGTCGACGCCGGGGATCTGAGGGCCGGCATGTGGCTGCGCACCGACACGGGCGCACACGTCCAGGTCACCGCGGTCACGGCGTGGACCGCCCAGCAGCGGGTCAACAACCTGACCGTCGCCGGCCTGCACACGTACTACGTACGCGCCGGGGCGTCACCGGTCCTCGTCCACAACTGCAAGGGAACCCTCAAGGAGGGAGACGCGGGGAGCTTCGGCGCCCTGAACAAGAAGGGCGACATCGGCGACGACCTCACCGCGCACCACATGCCGCAGAACGCGCTGGGGCACCTGCCGCGGAACGAGGGAGGCGCCCTGGCCATGCCGACGAAGCTCCACGAGCAGACCCGGACCTTCGGCGGCAAGGGGAACGGGACCAAGGCGGCGGACATGGGCAAGCCCTTCCGGCAGGTCCTGGCCAAGGACATCCGCGACGTCCGGCGCATCGGCAAGGACGCGTACGGCACCACCCGCTACTACAACCAGGGGCTGGGCGACCTCATGACCTACTACCGGACGTACTACCCGAACCTCCTGACCAAGACCCCGTAGCGCACGGACACGCACAGGGGCCCTGCCGGGTGATCCGGCAGGGCCCCTGTGTTCGGTGCCGGTACGGACCTCGGCGAGCGGCCGGCCTGCCGTCACGGAGCGGAGGGATCTGCGAGGCCGGCCCGCCGCGGGACGGCCTGGGGCGGCCGGCCCGCTCGTCACGGGCGCAGTTCCAGGGTGATGTGCGGGGACAAGGCGCGGAGGAAGTCGGGTGCGTCGAAGATCTCGCCGGCGGAGGCGACGCCGACCGTCCTGGTCCGTCCGGTGAGGATGCGGTCGACCGCTTCCACGGCGAGCGGTGCCGTGACGGCGTAGATGTCCTGGCCGCCGGCCACGGCGCGCCGTTCGGTGGTGCCGGAGCGTACGACGACGTCGACGAGGAACGTCTGTGCGGACCGCCCGTGTTCGTCGACCGCGGTGGGGGCCGGCGTGTCCGGGTCCGCCAGGCCGCCGGCCGCCTCGGTCGTCATGTAGGTGCGTACCTCGGGGACGGGCAGGTGGCTGGGGATGGTGACGACGTCGGCCATCGTGAACTCGCCGATGACGGCGCGGGGGCCCATCGGGTCGGGGAAGGACCACTTCAGGGTGGGCAGGTCGTCGTCGTGGTACTCCAACTGCCCGCCCGTGAAGCGGACGCGGCGGCCGTTTCGCCGCTCGGCGGAGACCTTGCCTGCGGCGCGTGTCCCGTCCGTGGGCTCCCAGCTGTTCAGGCCGTACGCGATGTGTGCCTCGTCGGCCTCGGTCCAGTCGCCCATCGCGGCGGTGGCCAGCAGGTCGCCGAGGCCGCCGTAGAAGGCCATCGCAGGGACGATCACCGCGCCCGCGTCGCGGGCACGGTCCGCGAAGTACGCGAACGTGTCGGCGTTGGCCTCGATCTCGGCCGCCACGTCCACGTAGGGAATCCCGGCGCGCAGGGCCGCTTCGATCACGGGGGCGGCCGTCGTGGCGAAGGGACCCGCGCAGTTGATGACGGCTGCCGCGCCGGCCAGCGCGTGGTCGAGCGAGCCCGGGTCGTCGACGGATGCGGGACGGACGTCGAGTCCGGGGTGCTCGTCCGCCAGCGCGTTCAGCTTGTCGGTGTCGCGCCCGGCCAGGACCGGGACGAATCCGCGCTCTCGCAGATGTGCCACCACGAACCGGCCGGTGTGCCCGTATGCGCCGTACACCGTCACCGTATGCCGCACTGCCATGACGTCTCTCCTGTGCTTCGACCGATCAACTGCGGCCATCCTCACGTGGTTGAGCACTCAGCCGTCAGTGTCTGGAACGACATGCCCCGTACACTTTCGGACATGGCAACTGTCGCGCTGGCCGTCACCGACGGAATGCTCCACTTCGAACTGTCCGTGGCCCACGAGGTCTTCGGCTCCGCCCCGGCCGCGGTCACCGTCCCCTGGTACGACCTTTCCGTCTGCGGGCCGGGCACCGTGCCCTTCGGCCGGTTCCACCTGGAGCCCGAGCACGGTCTCAACCGGCTCCAGGACGCCGACACCGTGATCGTCCCCGGCTGGGCCGACGTCGACGTGGACCCGCCCGCCGAACTGATCGACGCAGTGCGCGCGGCCCATGACGCGGGCGCCCGCGTCGCCTCCCTGTGCACCGGCGCGTTCGTGCTGGCCGCCGCCGGTCTGCTGAACGGAAAGCGCGCCACCACGCACTGGGCGCACACCGACGTCCTGGCCTCCCGCCACCCCGAGGTGGAGGTCGACCCGGACGTGCTCTACGTGGACAACGGCAGTGTGCTCACCTCCGCCGGCAAGGCCGCCGCGCTGGACCTGTGCCTTCATCTGGTCCGCCTCGACCACGGCTCGTCGATCGCCAACGCCGTCGCCCGCCGGCTCGTCGTCCCACCGCACCGGTCCGGCGGCCAGGCCCAGTTCGTCACGGCCCCCGTGCCCGCCCAGGACGACCAACCGCTCACCGCCCTGTTCCCCTGGATCATCGAGCGGCTCGACCAGCCGCTGACCGTGGAGGACCTGGCCCGCCAGGCCCGGATGAGCTCACGCCACCTGGGCCGCCACTTCCGCGCGGCAACGGGCACCACCCCGCTGCAGTGGCTCCTGGCCCAACGGATCCGTCACGCCCAGGAACTGCTGGAGAAAACCGACGACAGCATCGACGCCGTCGCGGCGGCCACCGGCATGGGCACCGCCACGACGCTGCGCCGTCACTTCAACCGCACTCTCGGCGTGCCGCCGGACACCTACCGCCGCACCTTCCGCTCACGAACCCGCCAGTCGACTCACCGGGCTCAGAGCCCGGTGACCTTGGCGCTCGCCGACAGCTCGTAGACCAGGGTGACCGTGCGGCGGCCGCCGGGAGGGAGGGCGACGTCCCAGCGGGCGATGCCCTCGGCGTCGACCGCGTCGGGCGCCGGGGAGCACGATTCCTTGCGCAGGCGTATCTCCACCGCCGAGACCTCGGAGACCGGGATCCGCTCCCGGAGCACGACCACCCGCTCGTCGCGCTCCCCGGGGGCGGAGAACCGGGACAGGTGCAGCCGGACCGTGTGGGTGACCACGGTCCGCTGGGTGATTCCGGCGGTGTCGCGGGACTCCTCGGCGTGCCGGACCACCCGGTAGTCGTCGCAGCTGCCGAAGGCGAGCTCGACGGCGGCGCCGGGGGCGGTGAAGTCCAGCGTGCCGCGGCCGCTGAAGCCGCTGCCGCGGACCAGATCCACGGGACCGGCGAGCAGCGCGTGGCCGGACAGGTTGTCGAACCGCACCACCCGCGTGACCAGGGGGGACAACTCGGGTGAGCAGGCGTACTCGCTGCGCGCCGGTGTGGTGAACGCGGAGAGCGGCACCCGGTGGGCGCGGCCGTCTCCGGGCACCGAGACCCGCGCGGGGGAGCTCAGCACCCGCGTCTCGCCGCCGTCGTCCACCCCCGGCAGGCCGACCACGGAGGCGGGGCCGAGGTCCCCGATCTCTTCCTCGCGCAGCTCGACGTCGACGGTGCGACGCTCCGCGGCCGTGCGCTCCTTGAGCGTCAGCCGGTCCTCGTCCAGCCGCGGCGGATCGCCGGCCGCCGCCGACCGTGCCGTCGACAGCGTCAGCCGTACGTCCGACCAGTCCTCGCCGGTGCGCTGCCAGACCATCGCGTCGGTCTCCAGCGTCAGGGACTCCCCGTCGAGCACGGCCCGGTAGGCGGGCCGCCACAGTGCGCAGGGGGTGAGGTGGCTCAGGCGCAGCCCGACCGGCCCGGCGGCAGCGGCCTCCACGGTCAGCTCGATGTGGGCGACCAGCTCGGCGGGCTCCTGCTCGGAGAGGTGCACGGTCCGCTGGGCTTCCCCGAGTTCGGCGGTCAGGGCGGCCAAGCGCGCTTGCGCAGCGCGGAGTTGCTCGCCACAGATGTCGCGCTCGTGGTCGACCCGGTCCAGTTCACGGGCCCAGCGGGGCCGTTCGCTCTCCCCGTAGCCGGCACCCTCGCCGATCTCGCGCAGGAGATCGGCGGCGAGGCGGCTGAGCAGGTCGAGGCGTGCCCGCAGCCGGTCGCGTCGCTGCCCCAGGGCCCGCCGCTCCTCCTCGAGGGCGTGTACGCGGCGGCGCAGGGCGGACTCGTCGTCGCTGGGCGGCAGCGGACCGCGCGGCGTCCAGCCGCGGACGATCCGGGCGTCGAGCACGGTGGCGGGGTGATCGGCGGTCAGCTCGGTGTGCAGCGTCCGGTCGACGGCCAGCGCGGTGACCGGCCCCAGACGCAGCCGCTGGACCCCGCTCTCCAGATCGAGCACGACGGCGCGTTCGATGTGGGCGCGGTCCTCGAGGCACGTGACGGCGGTGACGGGGAGGGGGATCGGCTGCGGTGCCGCGGTCTGCGGTGCCGCGGGCGGGGGCGCCGTGGGCTGGGGTGCCGTGGACATCAGAGGTGTCAGCTCCTGCGGTTGCCGCCGACCAGGGCCTTGCCGGTCGGAATGCGGATCTCGTAGCCGCCGTCGAGGGCGGCGGTGGCGCCTGCGGGCAGCTCCAGCCGCCAGACGCGCGTGCCCGGCGCATGACGCTCGGGCCCCGTGCCTTCCTCGGGCGCCGTCCAGTCGGCCCGTTCCTCGATGCGCACGTCCGGATCGGAGGTGACCGGCACGCGCTCACGGACCTCGACGGTGACGGGCCTCGCGAGCCGGTTGGCCAGCTCCACATGGACGCGGTGGTCGAGCACGGTGGTGTTGTTGCGCAGGCCCGCGGTCGACTCGTACAGGTTCGTACGGCGGGTGACGCGGATGCCCTCGGCCGGCCCGAGCCCGACCCGGCGGACCTCGCCGGGGGCGAGCGTGGGCAGCGCGGCGGTCAGCAGGAAGTCGTCGTCGACGGTGACCTCCACCGGGCCGGCCAGCAGTGCCTGGTCCGTGGCGTTGGACAGCACCGACGTCGCGTACGCGGTCTGCTCCACGGACGGCACGCAGAGGTACTCGGTGCGCAGTCCGACCGGGATCTCGCCGACGGTGACGGTGTGCCAGGTGCCGTCCGACGGAATGTCGACGCGGGCGGCGGCGTCGAAGCGGTGGTCGAAGGAGCCCGCCGACTCGCGGGGGCGCACGGCGTGTTCCGGCAGCGGCAGCGCGGCCACCGACTCGGCGCGGCGGCGGTACTCGGTCGCCACCGGATCGATGGGCGAGCCGGGGAACAGCCGGCCCCGGCGGCCGCCTTCCTCCTCGGGGCCGCACAGGACGAGGCCGGCGTAGTCGAGCTCGGCGCCGTCCGGCCGCGGCGGACCGACAGCCGGTGGCGGAGGCGGCGGCCCCGCCGTGCCGGGAGCCGCGGGTCCGGCCGGTGCCGTGGCGGCGGGGGCCGCAAAGGGCCCGCCCCCGGCCCCCGGCCTCCCACCGGGCCGCGACCGGGCCCCCCGCGTGTCGTGCTCGGGTGCCGCGCCGCGGAAGACCTCCGGGGGGCCGCCGTACGCGCCCCCGGGCGCGGCGAGCCCCGGGGGCGGCGCGCCGTAGGCCGGCGGCGCGGCGGCCGGTACCGGGGGTGGCGGCAGGGCCTGCGATGCCGGAACGGGCCCGGACGCGGCGACCGCCACCGGCGCGGCGGTCGTGGCGGCGGGGCGCGGGCCTGCCGCGTCGTAGCCGGAGAACAGGCCGGCGAGCCCGGCGGGTGGCTCGCGCCAGCCGGACGGCGCGGGGGCGGGCTGACGGCGCCCGATCCGGACCGAGCGGAGCCTCGGCAGGTCGGTGCGGCGCCGGAGGTCTGCGGTGGCCAGCGCGATGCGCACGCCGGTCCAGTCCTCGCCGGTCCGCTGGGCGACCGAGGCACGGAGCAGCAGACGGCCGCTTTCGTCGCCCTGACGGTGAGTGAGACGGTAGGTCGGCGCCCAGACGGCACCCGGCACTCCGTACTCCAACTCCAGCTCCACCTCCGCGTCACCGGAGCCGTCACCTGCACCGGCACCGGTGCCGTCGAGAGTGAGGACCGCGCAGACCGTGGTTTCCCCATGTGCTGACGGTGCGTCGGTGGAGGCCCGGACGAGCCGGTCGGCGGCGACGGTGAGCTCGTGTTCGACGGTGCGCAGCGCCTCCTCCAGTTCGACGAGGCGGGTGTGCAGACCCGTCAGCCGCTCGTCGACGAAGTCGGCGAGTTCCAGCCACGCGTCGACCGGCGTGCGGCGGTGCGGCTCCTCGCGCCTGCGGGCAGGCGGGACCGGGCGGAGAGCCCCGACTTCCTCGATCAGGCTCAGCTGTCGGTCCCGGCGAGCCTGCGCCGCCGCGCACTCGTCGCTCAGCCGCTCGACCTCGCGCCGCAACGTTTCGGACGTACCGGTGCCGAGCGGCTCGGCCTCGACGTCCACCCGTGCCTCGGTGACACGCAGCCCGGGGGCGCCCAGGACCCGGGCCCGCAGCGAGTCCGCGTCCAGCGAGCGGGGCAGCCCCGTCACCCGCACCCGGCCGTCGGGCGGCACGGTGCCCCGGGCCAGGCGGCGGCAGACCGCGCCCTGCGCGTACACCACGACCGCATCGAGGGTCGATCCCCACCTGTGTGCCGGCTCAGCTGTCATCTGCTCCGCCCCCCGCGCCGCGTTCATACTGCGCGAAGCCTACGCCGAGGCCGTCTGCGCGTCCGCGGCCGGAGGTTCACGGCTTCTGCTCGGTGGGCCGGCCGGCGTAGTGCTCGACCAGGTCGCCGATGAGCGTGAGCAGGGCCCCGGTCCGGTTCCGGTCCTCGCGCTGGTTCCGCAGCTTGTGGCCGAGCGTTCGGAGACCGGCCAGGGCGGCCGGGTCCCGGCGCCTCACCGCGTCGAGCAGCGGCGTGGTGACCAGATCCAGGCATTCCGTGAGCAGGCGACGGGTGGCTGGGGAGGACGGATTGGGGTCAGGGGCGGCGAACCCGCTGGTCACCTACCGGGCCGGGTCGGTCAGGCTCCAGCCGACGACGGTGCCGTGCTGGACGAGGAGCGCCACGTCGGGGGCGATGCCGATGCGGGCTTCCAGGGGCTCGTCGAGGACGTCGAGGTCGCGCAGGCAGGTGAGCACAGTGTCTCCGGGGGCACGGCAGAGCTCCGTGGTCACCCTCCAGGCGGAAGTACCGGGCCTCGTCGGCGCGGAGGCCGCCCGGGCGGACGGGGGGTGCGGCGGGGAGGCGCGCGGAGTCCTCGGCATCGGCGGCCTCACCGGCGATCTGGAACTCGGCGCCGACCAGGTCCCGGCTCGTCCGATCGAACCGGAGCTCGTCAGGCGTGTCCCACAGCCACGGCTGACTGCCGAAGGTGCCCAGGAGGAACCGCCCGCGTTCCTCGACGTCCGCGTACGTCGCGACGCGCACACGGAAGTCCCAAAAATCGAAGCGTGGCGTGATGGGCAGCGGATCGTCCGTCGCGCTCGCGCACCAGCCGTCACCGAACGTCAGCTTCATGGTCACTCCTGCCTCATCCGATCTGCTTCGCCGGTGCCATGTGTCCTCGTTGGCGGGACCTGCACGATGTCCTCGTGAGCGGCCGCCAGACGCTGTTCCGCGGTGCGGCGGCCGAGCGGGTCGTAGCGGTACCTCCACCGGGTCCTGTGGGGTGTGGTGACGGACGTGAGGCGGTTCTCCGTCCCACTCGACCAGTCGGAGGTGACTGATGCGCCGTAGACCACGACACGGGTCGGGGAGGGTTGGTTCTCCCGCGCCTTCGTTCGGGACCGGAACAGGTCCGCCCAGAGCCAGCGGCTCCTTGGCGGACGGGCGACCGACGTCGACCGAGGCCGGCCGGAGAGGGCCCGTGACCCGCTCGGCGGGGCATACTGGCTCCACGATGACGAATAGATCCGCGCCCCGGCGCCATCTGCCCACCAGCCCCTTCGCAGCCCCCACCGATCCGGTGATCAAGGACTTCGCCCTCGGAGACCGCGTCTCCCACGACCGGCACGGCCTCGGAAAGATCGTCGGTCAGGAGGCCGCTGGTGCCTTCCTCGTCGACTTCGGTGCCTGCCAGACCCGCATCGTCAGCCCCTACAAGGGCATGCACAAGCTCTGACCGCCCGGCTGCTGCCCGCGGACGTCCCGGGGCCCGGCCGCCGCGCGGCCGGGCCCCGGGTGCGTACAGCGGTCAGCCGGTGGTGAGCTCGTAGAAGCCCCGGCCGAACGTGGCCGCCACCATGCGGTGGTGGCCGGCGTCGTACTCGATGTCGTCCACCGGGACCGCGGGCATGCCCCGGCCCAGGCGGTACCACTGCCGCCCGCCCGACGGCGACGTGAAGACACCCTGGTCGGTGCCGATGTACAGCACCTTGCCGCGCCCGACGACCAGATCGTTGACGGGTGCGTCCGGCAGGTTCCCGGACAGGTCCTTCCAGTTCCTGCCGCCGTCCGTGCTGCCGTACACGTGGGCGAGTCCGGAGCCCGAGCGGTAGGCGGAGTGCGTGGTGTAGACCCGGTCGGGGTCGGCGGGGTCGACGACGACGCGGGTCACCCAGGGCAGCCCCTCCGCAAGCTTCGTCCAGGTGGCACCCAGGTTCCTGGTGACCCAGACCCGGCCGTCGTCGGTGCCGGCGTAGACGGTCCGGCCGTCACCGGCCGGTGCGATCGAGGTGATCGTCCCGTAATTGGTGTAGATCGGGTCGGGCCCGGGGCCGCCGGACAGGTCCGGGCTGATGGCCTTCCAGGTCGCGCCGCCGTCCGTGGAGCGGTTGAGCACCTCGGCGCCGTAGTACACGATCTTCGGGTTCCGCGGGTCCAGGACGACGGGCGTGAACCAGTTGCGCCGCTTGAAGGCCGTGCGGTCGGCGAAGTACGTCAGGGTGTCGCCGCCGTCGGTGGACCGGAAGCAGTTGCCGTACTGGTAGCAGGCGTACACCGTGTTCACGTCGGTCGGGTCGATGACGTTCTCCTCGCCGTCCCCGCCGAGGTACTCGTTGAAGGCGTCCCCTCCCCAGGAGCGCAGCGAGCCGTTGTCCTGCGATCCGCCGGAGATGCGCGAGGTGTCCTGCGGGCTGATCGCCGCGCTGTAGAGCTGGGTGTACGGCTCGTGGCGGGCCTTGACCCAGCCGCCGTCCCCGTTCGCGTCCGAGCGGTAGACCCCGCCGTCGTTGCCCAGGTAGACCCGGCCAGGCCTGCGCGGGTCCCAGACCATCGCGTGGTGGTCGACATGGATGCTGGTGTCGTCGTACGTCCAGGTGGCGCCGGCGTCCTTGGTGGTCATCAGCGGTACGCCGGCGACGTGCACGTGGCGCGCGTCCTTCGGGTCGGCCCAGATCTTCCCGAACCACCATCCGAAGGACGACTGCGACTGCGCGAGGTTCTGGTCCGCAGGGGTCCGGCTCCAGGTGTCGCCTCCGTCGGTGGAGGTGTAGAAGCCCTCGAAGGGGCCGCTGGTCCGGTTGACGATGGCGTACAGCCGCTCGCCCGCGACGGCGAGTCCGATCCGGCCCACTTCGGGGCCCGGTGCGGGCAGGCCGCCGCCGAGGCGCTGCCAGGTCCTTCCGTCGTCGGTGCTGCGGAAGATGCCGGAGCCCACGCCGCCGTAGGTGCGCAGTTCCGGCGTGCGGCGGTGGTCCCACATCACGGCGTACAGCGTCGAGCCCCGGACGAACACCTCGGTGGCGCCGGTGAACTGATTGGCTCCCGCGAGAATCCGCCCCCACGTGTCCCCGCCGTCCTCCGAGCGGTACACCCCACGGTCGCCGCCGCTGTTGTAGAGCGAACCGGCCGCGGCCACATAGACGCGCCGCGGATTGGCGGGGTCCACGGTGATCGCGCTGATCGCGCCGGAGTCGCGCAGTCCGATCGGCTGCCAGTGCCCGCCGCCGTCGCTGCTGCGGTACAGGCCGGTGCCCTCGTACGTGATGCTGCCGCCACCGGGGTTGGGCTCGCCGGTCCCCGCGTACAGGGTCCCGTCCGGGGCCGTGGCGACCGCTCCCATGGCCTGTGTCATGTCGTCCGGCCAGGCGGACTCGAAGGTCTGCCCGGCGTCCGTGCTGCGCCAGATCCCTCCGCTCGCGGCGGCGGCGTACACGGTGTCGGCCCGACGCGGGTCGAGCGCGAGCGAGACGATCCGCCCGCCGATGTTCGTGGGGCCGACCGCCTTCCAGCGTCCCCCGACCGTGGGCAGCCGGCGTGCCTGCGCGGCGGCGTCCGCGTGGGCGTGGCGCGGGATCGGCTGTCCGGGCAGTGTCTTCTGCAGGTACCGGTACTCGGCCGGTGCGGCGGGCCCGCGGACCGGGCGGTACACGTCGGGCGGACCCGGTGGTGCGGCGGCGGCCGGCGCCGCGATCACCGCGAGGCCCGCCGCAAGAGCTAAGACCAGCTGAAGGAGACGCTTGTGCATGGGCACCCTCTTCTTCGTCATGGCCATCTCAGGCCGTGCTGACGTTACGAGAGTCGGCAGCGCAACAGAAGGTCACGGGCGGGACTTTGCGCCGGACGGGTCTCAAGGGGCCACGGGTGGAGGCGTGTCGGGTGAGGGTGCGGGGGCGGGCGGGCGACGCGCCGGGTCAGTAGTTCTGCCACTCGCTGCTGGTGTACTCCAGGATCACGGGGTCCATCAGCGTGCTGGCCCGTACGTTCTGCGGGCGGCGGTCCACGGGGAAGACGGTGGCCGCCTCGAGGACGGCGTCGTCCAGGAAGCGCAGCGGCGGGGCGTCCTCGGCCAGGCGCAGGGCCGGCGGCGGCCCGGCCCTGCCGGGCGTCGCCAGGACGAAGCCCCAGTTGCCGAAGCTGGGGACGTCCACCTGGTACTCGGTGGTGCGGTAGCCGGCCTCGCCGATCGTCGCGGCGATGGACCAGTACGACTTGGGTGCGAAGAAGGGGGAGCCGCCCTGCACCATGACCTGGCTGTCCGGCTTCAGGACGTGGCGCAGCAGGTGGTAGAACTCGACGGAGTAGAGCTTGGCGAGCGCCGCGTTGTCCGGGTCGGGGAAGTCGATGACGACCGTGTCGTAGCGCCGGCCCGCGTCGCGCAGCCAGTTGAAGGCGTCGGCGTTGACGGCCGTGACCCTCGGGTCGTCGAGCGCCCGGCCGTTGAGTTCGCGCAGCGGTGCGAAGGTGCGGGCGAGCCGCGTCATCGCCGGATCGAGGTCGACCAGCGTGACCGTCTCGACGTCGTCGTAGCGCAGGACCTCCCGCAGGGCCAGGGCGTCGCCTCCGCCCAGGATCAGCACGGAGGACCGCTTCGCGGACAGGGCGGGGTGGACGAGGGCCTCGTGGTAGCGGTACTCGTCGACGGACGAGAACTGGAGGTCGCCGTTGAGGAACAGCCGGGTGTCCGGCTCCCCGGTGAACGCGGTGGACCGGGTGACCACGATGTCCTGGTACGGCGTGGTCTCGGCGTGGATGATCGGGTCGCGGTAGAGCTGCTGCCGCGCGGTGACCTCGATGTCGTCCGCCAGCGCGTACACGGTGCCGAGTACGGCCAGGACGGCGGCCATGCCGGCCAGCAGCGCGACGCGCACGAACCGGCGGGTCTGGCGGCGGAAGATCCACAGGACGACGAGGACGCCCGCGACCGCGTTGACGGCGCCCACCACCAGGGCGCCCTTGAGCTGGCCGAAGGCCGGGAGGAGCAGCAGCGGGAAGCACAGACCGCCGACCAGGGCGCCGATGTAGTCCACGGCGAACATGTCGGCGACGGCGCTGCCGGCCTCCTGACGCCTGATCCGCTGAAGCAGGGTCATCAGCAGCGGTATCTCGGCACCGATGAGCAGGCCGACGACGAAGGACACCACCACCATGGACGGCATGTAGATGCGCAGCCAGGCGAACGACACGTACAGGACGAGCACCGACAGCCCGCCGGCGAGCGCGAGCAGGCCCTCGACGAGGGCGAACGCGCCGACCGCGCGCCGCTGGAGCGGCTTGGCCGCCAGCGACCCGATCCCCATGGCGAACACCATGACCGAGATGACCACGGAGGTCTGCATCACGGAGTTGCCGATGAGGTAGCTGCCCAGCGCGGTGAGCGCCAGTTCGTAGACGAGGCCGCAGGCCGCGCAGAGGAACACCGAGAACAGCAGCAGGAAGCGCGCCCCCCGCGAGCGGGTCGCGGGCGGGCGGGCGGGGACCGGGGTGGTGCGGTCGAGCATGGTGGTGCCCATGCGAGGTTACGAGACGGCGGCGCCGACCATGAAGGCCGTGCCGATGTACATCGCGGCCTGCACCCAGGCTGCGGGGTGGGGGCGGTCCCCGTTGTCGTCGAGCACGGCATGACCGAGGCGGCCCGGGGTCAGCAGACCCACGACGCAGGAGATGAACGTCATCACGGCGACACCCGCGAGGCCGTACAGCAGGGTGCTGAAGAGGCCGAGGCCGAGGCCCAGTTCGGACTCGCTCGCCCTGATGGACTGGTCGATGACGAGGCCGATGGCGATCGTCTGGCCGGCGAGCAGGACCGCGGCCCCGCGGTTGCGCTCGGTCCAGACCACGTGCAGGAGCTTGCCGGGTGTCACGAGGTCGAGTGCGATGAAGCCGACCGCCATCACGATGAAGCCGACCAGACCGTAGAGCAGGGCGGTGCCTGCCGACTCGAGGATCTCTGCCACGGGGTGTGCCTTTCGGGGACGTCGTCGGTGGGTTCGGGTGGGTGGACCGGATGCGGTTACTTGCCGGAGCCGGGGCCGCCGCCGCGGAACGCGTCGCTGTCCGGGTCCGGCCACACGTTGCCGATGCGGGACTTCCAGCGGCGGTGGCCGTCGCGGTAGTCGTCGATCTCGATCATGCTGCCGCCCTGGTGGGGGCTGATCGCGACGATGTCGTCGCGATAGCGGAGGAACACGTGGCCGTCGTCCTCGACGCGGTCCTGCGACGTGGTGTTCTTGTGGATCTCGTCCCCGACCGCCGCCGGTGTGTCGACACTGTCGGTGTACGTCGGCCCGATGCCGTCGTACTCCTGGTGGATCCACGACCTCGGTACGTCGTTGATGTCGTCGGACCCACCGGCACAGGCGGTGAGCGCGACCGTGGCGAGCATCGTCACGCTGATGAGTCGGGCGGTCTTCATCGGGCCTCCAGCCGGGTGTGCGTCGCCACGATCTGGCGGCTCTGCGGATAGGTGTGCCAAGTGCGCCAGCTCAGTCCGGTGGCGTGCCGGTCGACGGTCAGCGCGGTGACGGCTTCGGGGGAGCCCGGGAAGATCCCGTACAGCGCCTCGGGGTTGTGGTCCGACCGGCTGCGGATCCATGCCACCCGGTTGCTGAACCCGGCCGGGGTGAAGTGCCGGACGCGCGCGCCGAATCGGTAGGTCCAGTCGTCGAACTCCTGGACCGCCGTCCCGGGCAGACCTCCCGCGACGCCGGGCAGACAGGCCACGGTCTCCCGGACCGGCCCGGCGAAGACCTGATGGGAGGCGCCCAGGAGTCTGAGCCGGACGTCGAGCCCGCCGACCTTCAGATCGCGCTCGGCGAGCGCGTCGAGCGCGGGCAGGGCCAGCGAGAAGGAGAGCTGGTCCGCGTCGGTGTCCAGATACGGGGTCGTCAGTGCTATGCCGCTCACGTACCGCTGCCCGCCCGGGGGTCGCAGGCGGCAGCCCCGGCGGGGCGCCCTCCTGGCGCGGCCGTCCGCTCACCGCGACCGGCACCGCGGACGGATCCGGTGGCGAGGACGGCGGACTGGGGCTTCAACGGTGATCCCTGTGACATGGAACGGGCAATGAGCGCGCTGAGTATGGCACAGCCGTTCCGCGTCACGGTGCGGGGGTGGCCCCCGCGGTCCGGGTCGGCGGGCGGCGGCGGCCCTGAGGCCGCGCCGCCGCCGGGGCGGTCAGCCGGTGGCCGCCCGCACGAAGCGCTCGTGGTCGTCCGCGGAGACCTTGACCCCGGAGGAGGGCAGCAGCTGCGGAATGCCGTCCACGATCGGGTAACTCAGATGGAGGCGCGGGTTGTACAGCACGCTCTCACCGGCAGGCAGCGTCAGCGGGCCCTTGTCCAGCGGGCAGGCCAGGATGCGCAGCAGCGGGTCGTCGGGATTCATGGGACGGGCTCCTCGTTCTCGTGGGAGGCACAGGCAGTGCAGGTGGCACAGGCGGTACGGCGGGCCGGGTCAGGTCTGCGGGTCGTGGCGCGGCATGGCCAGCAGCACGGACAGCGCCAGCGCGGTGCCCGCCACCCGCAGGGTCAGCAGCAGCGGATCGTCCGGCAGACGTTCCCCGAAGGTCAGCGTCCCCAGCACCGCCGTGAACAGGCAGGTGACCGTCGTGCAGACGGGCACGATCAGGGAGGCCCTGCACCGCTGCAGCGCGGCCTGCGACATGACGAGACCGGCGACGGCCGTGAACAGCAGCAGATACGGATACGGGGAGGCGAACAGCGACCGCGCCGCCTCGCCGACGCCGGCGCCCGTCAGCCGGCCGGACGCGCCCTTGATCGCCAGCGAACTGACCCCGTACAGCAGCCCGACGGCCACCCCGTAGCCGATGCCGTTCGTCGGCACCCGGTGCCGCCTCCTGGCCCGCGCCTCCACGCGTCCGTACAGCCATACCCCGCCCGCGAGCGCCGGCACGCATACGAGGAGCACCAGGGTCCACGGAGCCCCCGTGCCCACGACGTCCTCGCCCTCGCGGACCGAGGCGACGACCATCAGCAGCGCGACGAGCACGGCGCCGAACGCGTAGCGCTCGCGACCGGAGGGCTGTTCTCCGAGCACGGCGGAGGACAGCAGCAGGAGCAGGACGAGACCGGAGACGAAGATGCCCTGCGCGGCCGCGATCGGCAGCGCACGGTAGACGATCAGCTGGGCGACGAAGCCGGCGGCGAGCGCCAGCGCCCCGGCGATCCACAACGGGCTCGCCACCAGCACCGCGACGACGCGCGCCGGCCGCCGGGCCGACAGGGCGGGCAGGCCGCCGAGCGCCCGTTTCTCCAGCACGAACCCCACGCTGTACAGCACGTTGGCCAGCAGCGCCGCGCCCACACCCCACCACATGCCGCTACCTCCGCCGGGCGTGGGCCAGCAGGATGGACGACGCCGAGGGCACGGCGCAGACCGCCCGGTCCAGCAGCCGCAGCCCGCGCGGCACCCCGTGGAACGGAGCGCCCGCGATCCGTACGACCTCGAAACCGGACGCGGTGAGGAAGGAGCGCAGCGCGCGGGCGGTGTACAGCCGCAGATGACCGACCACTTCGCGGCCCGGCCGGCCGTGGACGGCGCGCAGGCTCACCTCCGAGAAGACGGGCTGCCATCCGGCCAGCAGCAGCGCACGGTTGTACCAGGCGGCCAGATTCGGCGTGGACAGCATCAGATGACCGCCGGGCTTGAGGATCCGCCGCAGCTCGTCCAGGGCCGAGTCGGGGTCGACGAGATGCTCGACGACCTCGCTGAACAGCACGGCGTCCGCACAGCCGGCCGCGAACGGGAGGCCGCCGTCGCCCAGTTCCCCGCGCACCGCGTGTGCGAGCCGGGGCCGGGCCCGGCGCAGGGCGTCCTGCGACCAGTCGACACCGACGATCCGGTGTCCGGCGAGGTACGGGGCCGCGGTGGCGGCCGCGCTGCCGTCCCCGCAGCCGACGTCGACGACGAGCGCGCCCGGCACGTCGAGCGCCCGGGCCAGCAGCAGCGCCTGGCGCCTGCTGCGCGCGTCGCCCGACGCCACCGGCACGGCGGGGTTCTCGTAGAAGGCGCGCAGGCCCGGGGGAACGGTGCCGCTTTCGCGCAGGCCGGGGGGAGCGGTGCCGCTCACAGGGCCTCCGCATCCGTCGCCGCCAGACGGCGGGCGAACACCTCGCGCAGCCGCAGCCCGTCGTCGTCGCCCAGCAGGGCCCGGGACCAGCGCAGTACCAGGTGCAGCCGGCCGCCCGTGGACGCCGTGGTGACGGTCAGACCGCGCGGCATCCGGGCGGGCGCCGAGAACCAGACGGCGCCCGCCCGGCCGGCCTCGCCGAAGTCCAGGGGGTAGGGGACGCGGCCGATGTTGCTGAGCAGCGTCGTGGACGTCCACGGCGCGGCCAGCCGCGTCAGGCCCCGGGTCGTCGCGGCCCTGGCGCCGACGGGCAGTACGGGCGCGGTCACCAGGGACGCGCCGCGCCCCAGTGGGGGACGGGGCCGTGCCTTGAGGGCGCGGGTGCGTTCCGCGGTGAGCCGCAGCAGGACGGCCATGTCGGCGCCGGCCGCCACTTCCGCTGCCCTGAAGCCGACCTCCACCAGGCGGGTGCCGTTGCCGATCGGCATCTCGGGACCGCGGCTGCGGTCGTCGACGGGCATCGTGATGCGCAGCGGACGCTCGGGCGCGCCGTGCTCGCGGTTCCAGTCGGCGACGGTCAGGGCCGTGGCGGCCATCAACTGGTCGTTGACCGTGTAGGGAGCGTCCGGCTCCCGTCGGGGCACGGGCAGTTCGGCCACCAGCATCGCGTTGCCGGGCACCGGCCCCGGTCTGCCCGCGGCGACCCGGGCGGGTCTGGCCAGTACGGGCGTACGGGCCGCCCTTTGAGCCGGTGCGGCCAGGGGCCGGACCGGGGACGGCACGACAGGGGCCGGGCGGCCGCTGAGGAACTCCGCCGCCGTCGCCGCGATCCGCAGGCACGACGGGCCGTCGAGCGCCGTGTGGTGCACCGTGAACAGGAGCACGCAGCCCGGTGTCCCCGGCTCCTCCACGACCTCCAGGCGCAGTGGAGGGGACGCCGACAGCGGCGGCGCCACGGTGAGCGCGCGTGCGCGGGCGAGCGCGAGGGCACCGGGCACGGGCGGCGGCACCGAGACGACGTCGGTGTCCGGCCCGTCCGTCAGCTCCCACTCGTAGCGCCGCGCGAACGGGCCGTGCGGCCGCTCCCTCATCAGCGCCCGCGGATGCCGGCGCAGCGCGTGGGTGAACGCCTCGCGCAGCCGGTCCGGTGGGATGCGGCCCGGCAGGTGGATCTCGATGTGCACCGTGTTGGGCTCCAAGGGGTCCGCGCAATGCCGGGCCACCTCGTCGACGACCGGAAACGGCACCCGGGCGAGCGGTCCCTCCGCGGCTGCTCGGGCGGTGGACTGTCGTTGAACGGTGGTCATCGGACCCTCCCTCTTTCGCTGTGGGACTCGTGTCCGTCGCCCGACGTCGCTCCGGTGGCCCGGTGAGACCCGCTCCGGCGTTCCCGGCCCACCGTCACCAGAGCGGCGAACAGCGCGGTCAGGGCGAGGAGTTGGGCCACCGGGCCGTACGCCCCCCGGCCCAGCGCTGCCGCCTCCCCGCTGCCGGCGACGGCGGCGGCCCCGGCACCGGCCATGGCCGCGAACGCGAGCGGACCGAGAACCGCCGGACGCAGCCACGCCACGACCGCGAGCAGGGGCACCACAACGGCGACGGGGCCGGCGACCACCGCACCCGCCAGCGTCAGCGCGACGGTGCCGAGCAGCAGCCCGGGGCCGGGCGGCGCAGCCTGCTCCGGCAGCGCCGACGCGGCAGGGGAACGACGGCGGACGAGGGCGAGTGCGGCCAGCAGGACCAGCAGCGCCCCGGCGCCGATCATCCCGGCGTCGTACACACGTGAGGGCTCGTAGAGGAGCGTCACCGTGCCGCCCTGGCCGGCCGGGACGAGCCAGGCCTGCTGCCAGCCGTCGATCCGCAGCGGCGTCAGCTCCCTGCCGTTCAGCGTGGCCTTCCAGCCCGCGTTGTGGTTCTCGTGGATCTGGAGGTACGAGGCCTCTCCCGCGCCCACCCGCACGGTGCGGTGGTCGCCGCCGCCCGAGACGGTCTCCACCCGGCGGGGCGTGCCGGCCTCGGCCCGCGACGGCCCGGTCGCGAGCGTGATCCCGGTGACGGCCAGCGGGCCGGCGTCCCCGGCCTCGACGGTGTGCGTGCCGCGGTCGAGCGGCACACGTCCGCCCTTGGTGCAGAGCGAGACGGCGACGGGCCGGCGCTCGGTCAGATCCCGTACCCGCCCCTCGGCGCGTGTCCCGAGGAACTGTCCGTCGACCGAGACGACCGGTCCCTTGCCGCAGGGCAGCGTGAACGTCGCGTCCGGGTCCGGCCGCGGCGCGCGGAACTTCTCCAGGGCGGGGATGTGGACCTCGCTCAGCCCGACCGGCAGCTGCAACCGGTCGTCGGCGACCGGGTTGTGGAGCGTCAGCGGCGCCGCACGGGAGATCGTGATGTCCATCCGGTCGGTGGTGATGGGGGAGAACCGCGCCATGCCGTTCTCGTCCACCGCCGCCACCGCCGTCCCGTCGGGCGAGCTGATCTGCACCTGCTCGGGCCGGGTGGCGAGCCCCCCTGCCGCCGCGAACACGATCTCGCCGACCGGCGTCTTCTTCGGCCAGGACAGGTGCAGGACGGGGCGTTCGCCCGCGACCCAGGCCGTGGTCAGGTCGCCGTCCGTGAGGTTCCTGGCGCTCAGGTTCGTGCCGAGGCGTGCCGTGGAGTCCGCGCTCACCAGAATCTTGTCGCGCTGTCCGGTGAGGCCGAACAGCAGCTGGTCGAGCGCGTCGCCCGGCACGGGCAACGCGCTCGCCCGCACCGAGTAGTCGCCGGGGCGAGCGGCGTCGAACTGCCGGTGCAGCCCCACCTCGGCCGGCACCGCGGACAGTCCGCCCGGATCGCTGCCGCGCCGGAGCGAGTAGACGACGGCGCCCGCGCCCTCGCGCGGAGCGTCGGCGGGCAGCTCCAGCATCCGGGTCACCTGCACACCGGGAACCGAGATCTCCGTGAATCCCGCGCCGGTCAGGCCGGGACGGCCCTGCTGGGAGTCCAGGATCGTGACCTTCAGCCACCGCGCGTCGCCCTCCGGGGCGGCCACCTGCTGCGCCGTTCCGTCCGGCCGCAGCGGGGACACCCTGCTGCCCCGGTCCGTCTCCACCCGCACCGACGTGGGAGCCGCGCGTACGTTGCCGCTCGGCAGCGGGGTCAGGGAAAGCGTCGCGGGTATCCGTGTGGGGCCGGTGAACGCGACGCGCAGCCACTCGCCCTCGGGCGAGCCCGGCGATCCCTCCGCCCAGCCGGTGTCGGGATTGCCGTCGAAGGCGTTCACCGGGTCGTACTGGGGCAGATGGAACAGCCAGTTCCCCACGGAGGACGCGCTGACGGACGCCGCTCCCCGCAGCACGGCCGTCGTGCGGTGCCGCTCCGCCGTCAGGGGCAGGATCTGCCGCGGCTGCGCGCCCGGGTCCTGCGCCGCCTTCTCGGGGTTGCGCTCCTGACGCGTGTACGTGTGCGACGTGTGCGAGTTCACCAGTCCGAAGCGGGTGTCGGCACGGCGCATCCCGTCGCCCGCCGCGTACAGGGAAGGACGGTCCACCCCGGGACGGGCGTCCCCCGCGAGGACGGCGGGGCGCCCGATGAGGGCGCCGTCGGCGGACAGCGGCAGCAGGGTCTCGGGCCCGCCGCTGACCACCGCCGTCGACGCCACCGGTGCCATCCGTGCCGTGCCGGGGCGGGCGGTCCCGGCGGGCGGCTCGTAGACCTCCACCGCGCGCTGGCGCGGGAAGAGGCCCTCGACCTGCACGGGGGTGTCGTCCGCGATGCGTCCGCCGGTGACCACCGGACCGAACCCGGTGACCCGCCTGTACCCGGACGCCTCCAGCGTGCGCTTCACCGTCGTGGTCGGGACGTGGCCGATCTGGTCCGGGTCGAGGTCGTTGCGCACGACGACGTGGTGGAGCCCCGCGCGGCCCAGGAACTCGCTCAGGCCCGGCACTTCGCCGCCGGACGTCAGCGCCTGCTCCACCGCGTCCATGGCCCGCCGGTTGCCCGGAGTGCCGAAGGGCACGTAGTCGCGCTGCGCCCAGGGCGAGCGGGCGAGGACGTCCAGCGGCTGGTCGATCGGCGAGCCCCACGTGTACAGGCCGTGCGCGGTCGCCGGCACGACGAGCGCCCGGTCCTCGGCCGCGTTCTCGGCCAGCCAGTCGGCGGTCGCCTCCCAGTACGCGGGCAGCTTCCGGAACGAACCGGGCTGCAGGATCGAGCCGTTGAGGTAGGGCCAGCAGAGGCCGGGCAGCACGAGGGCGGCCGCGGCCACGGGCGCGAGGCGGCGGGCGCGGGCGGGCACGGTGCGCGGCACCACGGCCGTGAGGTGCGTCAGGCCGAGGGCGAGCGCCAGCGCCATGCCGGTCTGGAACTTGTAGATGTTCCGGAACGGCACCAGGGGCCCGTTCAGCCAGCCCTGCACCGTCTCGTGGAAGGGGCCGCCCAGCGCGCCGCCGTACCCGGCGAGGGTCACGAGGGCGACCGTCAGCACGGTCAGCACCAGCCAGCGCCGCTCGGGGAGATCGCGCCGCGCGAGACCGGCGAGTCCGAGCGCGGCCGCGAGCGCCGACCCGGCGATCACCAGGGCTGAGGTGGCGACGGTCCAGCCGGCGGGCAGCCACGCCTCCCCGAAGTTCAGGTAGCCGACCCAGTTGCCCGCGCCGCGCAGCACCTCGGTCGCCGACATCGTCGCGGTGGTGGTCTGCGACGTCTCCACGTACGGCATGAAGTTCTCGCCGTACGTGCCGAGCAGCAGCAGCGGCACGATCCACCAGGCGGTCGCGAGGACCACGCACGGCGTCCACCAGGCGATCAGCGCGCGCTTGCGGGGCCCGGCCGGCCGGCACAGCAGGTACAGGCCGACGGGCAGCAGCGAGGCGAGGGTGGACGCAGCGTTCACACCGCCCATGAGGGGGATGACCAGCGCGGAGCGGGCAGCGGCGGTCCGGGGGCTCGTGCGGGGGTCGGTCAGCGGCAGCAGCACCCACGGGAGGAGGGCTCCGGGGAGGGCGGCGGCCGACGTCGAGCCGACGACGATGGTGTACGTCGGCCACAGGGCGTACACCGCGGCGCCGAGCAGCCGGGTCGCGGCGGAGCCGGTGCCCAGGCGCTCCGCAAGGCGCAGCGCACCCCAGAAGGCCGTGGTGACCACCAGCGAGAGCCACAGCCGCTCGGCGAGCCACACGGGCAGCCGCACGAGGTCGGCGGCCGCATGGAACGGCAGCATGGGGATCAGGTAGCCGGCGTACTGGTCCGCGATGCCGCCGAACCCGGCCCGGTCGTGCCACAACTGGCCCAGGTCGCGGAGGAACTTCCAGGGGTCGGCCACGACACCGAGCTTCGTCTCGAACGTCATCCGCCCCGGCGAGACGGCGAGGAACGCGACGAGGACCGCGGCCCAGAAGCCGAGCAGCCAGCGGCGCGAGCGCCGCGGCGGGGGCGGCGGGCCCGGCGGCGGGGGGCCGGCCGCGGGGGAGGCGGGCGGGCGGGCGTGGACAGCGCTGGTCATGGACACCGCCGGAGGATGAGGAGGAGGTTCCAGGTGGCGAACTCGCGCAGCCCCGGCACGAGGGGGACGAGCTGGGGGACGACGGGCCAGTACCGCGACCGCGCGGAGACGATCTGCACGTCGCCGCGGCCCCTGACGTGCCGCAGCGTCGCGCCGACGCCCACGGCGAAGAGGTTCTCCCCGAGGCGGTGCTTGGCCGGCCGGCCCGTCCGCCGCTCGTAGCGGGTCCGGGCGCGCTCCGCACCGAAGTAGTGCCAGGGCGCCCACTCGTGACCGCCCCACGGGGACAGCCAGTTGGTGAACGAGACGTAGACGAGCCCCCCCGGCCGGGTGACCCGCACCATCTCGCTGAGGAAGGTGCGGGGGTCGGACACGTGCTCCAGCACGTTGGACGAGAAGCACACGTCCGCCGCGCCGTCGGCGAGCGGCAGCAGATAGCCGTCCGCCACGACCGTGCCCGCGCCCGGCTCGGCGGCGAGCTCGGCCGGGTCCGGTTCGAACAGGTAGCCGTGGGCGCCGCGCCTGCGGAACTCCCGCGTGAAGTACCCGCGTCCGCCGCCGACGTCGACGACGACGCGGCCGCTCAGCCCCATGTGGCGCTCCACCTGGTCGGCCGCGTCCCGCGCCAGCAGGCGGTAGGCGGCATGGGGATCGTCCTGCTCGCGCAGGAAGGCCCGGAAGAGGGTGAGGGAGCGGCGGAACGACGGGTCCCTCACCTGCCCGCGCCCGTCGTCCCCGCGCCGCCCTGTGCGCCGGCGCGCTCCACGGCCTCGGCCGCCACCGCCCCGAACCGCCGTACGGTGCTGCTCCAGTGGAAGGCGGCGGCGCGCTCGGCCGCGGCCTTGCCCATGCCCTCACGCCGGTCGTCGTCGAGCGCCAGGGTGCACCACGCGGCCGCGAACGACGACTCGCCGCCGACGAGAACGCCGGTGACGCCGTTCTCCACCGAGTCCCGCAGGCCCGGCACGTCGAAGCCGAGAGCAGGCGTGCCGCGCGCCCCGGCCTCGGTCACCACGAGCCCCCAGCCCTCGACGGCCGCGGGGTGCAGCAGGAGCCAGGACGCGCACAGCAGCCGGTGCTTCTCCTCCTCGGTGACATGGCCGGTGAACTCGACGGACGGGCCCGCGAGGCGTTCGAGCCGCTGCCGTTCGGGACCGTCGCCGACGATGAGGAGCCTGCCGCCGGTCACTGGCCGGACCCGTTCCCACAGCCGCAGCAGGAGGTCGATGCGCTTGTAGTCGACCAGGCGGCCCAGGGCAAGGAAGAGCGGCGTCGTGGAGCGAGGCGTGCGCACGCCGGGCTCGTGGACCCCGTTGTGCACCACGCGGATCTGCCCCGGGTCCACGCCGATCGCCCGCAGCGCGCCCGCCGTGGACGGGGAGACGGCGACCAGGAGGTTGCCCCGGTGCGCCCGCGCCAGGGCCCAGTGCTCCAGCAGCCGCCCGGCCCGGGCGACGGGCGGGGGGAAGCGCATGTCCCACAGCTCGGTGTGCACGTGGTTGACCAGGCACAGGGTGGGACCGCGGTGCCACAGCGGTGTCAGGTACGGCATCCCGTTGCAGACCTCGACGAGCAGATCGCACGTGCCGATCTGCCGGGCGAAGGCCGAACGGGCGGCGGCGTAGTGCCCCAGCGCGCCGCCCGCCGACACGACGCGGTAGGGCCGTCGGTGCCCGGCGGGGCCGCCGCACAGGAGGGTGACGTCGTGGCCGCGGTCCGTGAGACCGCCGGCGAGCCGGTCGATCAGCAGCTCCGAGCCGCCGGCGGCGGGGTTGTCCAGGTCGCGGTGGGCGAGGAAGACGATGCGGCGGGGCGGCCCGGGGTCCTGCGGGGCTGCCACGGAGCGGCCGAGCGGGTGCCGGTGCGGGTGCCGTCCGGCGTCGAGCAGTGGGGGAGGTACGTGCTGGGGCATGCGTGCTCCAACTCGTTTCGCTGTGTGGGAGGTTGGGGGAGTGCGGCACAAAGGCCGCACGGTGGGGGAAAGGTGACCGGGTGGGGCCGTGCTCTGGTGGGGACAGCCAGTGTTCGGCACGTGTTCGACACACGGCTACTCACCGGTATGACAACTTGTGGGGCGGTCAGGCGGCCTGATTCGTCATCAGGTGAGCATCCGGATTCGCGCGTTCCGGTCGGCGTCCGCGTGCGACCAGCGCACCGCCGAGGAGGGCGAGCAGCGCGCCCAGGACCGCCGCCCCGGCCGGTGCGGTGGTACCGAGCAGCGCGAGCTTCTCGCTGTCCGCCGCGGCCAGGTCCACCTGCTGCCGTTGTGTACGGGGCGTGAAGGCGATTTTCTCGCTCGCCAGGAGCACGACCGCGTCCTTGTCCGAACCGGGCGCGCGCAGGGTCTTGCGAGGTCCGATGGCCGCGTACACGATACGGCCGGTGCGCCGGTCCGCGACCAGCTCGACAGCGCTGTTGGCGTACCACTCCTCGGCGAGCACCTGCGGCGTCCGCGGGCGCCCGACGAGCCGGCCCGGCACCTGGCGCACACCCGTCCTCGTGGGTGCGACGCTGCCGGTGAACCGCAGGCCCTCGTACCCCTGCACCGTCCTGCGGCCGGCGTAGCGGAGCTGCACCACCGCGCCGAGTGTGCCGTCCCACCAGCGGTAGGAGCGCTCCTCGACGTCGAAGGGGAACTTCAGGTACGCCTCGCCGTCGAAGGTGGGCGTCTCCTCGCAGCAGTGCACCGGCTCGTTGGTGGAGCGGTCGGTCACCCAGCGCTCCAGCGTCCACTGGAGGGAGTCGCGGGTGTCGGACGCGGGCAGCGTGCGATCGGTGTCGACGGATGTCGACACGTCCCAGACGGCGTTGCCGCTCCTGACACTGTCGGACACGTCGCCGCGGACCTGGCGGGTGATCGTGATCGTCTTCCCGTGCACGGTCCTGAGCTTCGAGGTGTCGAAGTAGCTTCCCTTACCGGTGAACACCGTGGTGGTGTCGACGTCGATCGGGGTGCGCTTGGCGTGCGGCTGGACGTACGCGACCAGGAGGGGGGCCAGGACCAGCAGGAAGACCCCGGCTCCCAGCAGGACAAGGGACATCGGTGAAGCGGTACGGCGCATCCGGGCACTCCTGAATCGAGAAACTCGCACGGAGATGCACGGGCCCGGGCCGGTCAGCCCTCGCGGGCCATGACAGTAGGGGCGCACTTGACGGATTGTCAATGTCCCGTCAACACTGTGCCTCCAGCCGGTGGGGCCGGCCGTACGGGGTGGGGATCGTCTCCAACGAGGAGCTGACCCGACTATGCGCAGACTGTTCGCCGCCGCAGCGACCGCGGTGGTCGCCGCGGCACTCGCCGTGGGCACGGCCTTCGGGATCGTCGCCGTGCTCGACGCCACTCCCGAGCAGCCGAACGTCCCGTTGATCAGCTACGACACCGCCCCGCCGGGACGATGACCCGCCCGGCATGGCGCGACGTGCCCCGGCCCAAGGTGGAGCGGTTCGCCGCCATCGCCCTCGGCGAGGCCGGTGAACTGGCCGAGGCGATCCTGCGTGAGATCCGCCACGACTTCCCGCACCTGCGGCTCGTGGAGGACGAGTCCGGCGAGCCCATGGCCCTCGTCGGCATCCGGCGCGCGATCGAACGCTTCGTGCAGCACCTGGCGTCCGGTGCCCAGGACCCCCGCGTGCCGCCCGAGGTGTTCCAGGAGTTCGGGCGGGGCGAGGGCCTGAACGGCCGCAGTCTCGACTCCCTCCAGGCGATCTACCGGCTCGGCGTCCGGCTCGCGTGGCGGAGGTTCGCCGAGATCGGCCAGCTGGTCGACATCGCCGCGCCCGCCATGTACGAACTCGCCGAATCCGGCTTCGAGTACCTGGACGGGCTCGTGGAGCAGTCGGTGCGCGGCTACGCCGAGGCGGCGGCCCGCCGTGCCGGGGAACGCCTGCGCCTCCAGCGTCAGTTGATCGACCGATTACTGGTCGAACACCGCGGCGACCCGGCCGCCGCGCTCGGCGAACGGGCCGCCCGCATCGGCTGGGAGCTGCCCCGGACGATCGCCGTGGGCTTGCTCATACGGCCGGCCAGGGAGGCCGTGGCGCCGGCCGTCGGGCAGGGCATCCTCCTCGACATGGAGAGCGAGCAGCCCCGCATCGTCATCCCCGAACCGGACACCGCGGGCCGCTGGGACATGGTGCGCCGGGCCACTGCCGGCTGGTCCGGCGCCATCGGGCCCTCGGTGCCGCTCGCCGCCGCCGCGACCTCGCTGCGCTGGGCGGAGACTGCGGTGCGGCTGGTGGAGAGCGATCTGCTGCCGCGGGGAGAGGTGCTGCACTGCACCGAACGCACGGAGGAATTGGTGCTGTTGCCCTCCCAGGAACTGATCGACGCGGCGGCGCCGCGCTGTCTCGCACCGCTGGAGGGCACGAGCCCCGTCCAGGCCCGCCGCCTCGCCGCGACACTGCTCGCCTGGATCGAGACCTCGGGCGGCGCCCCCGAGGTCGCGACCCGCCTCGGTGTCCACCCCCAGACGGCCCGCTACCGGCTGCGCCAGATCCGCGAACTGTGGGGCGACGCGATCGACGACCCGGACCGCCGCTTCGAAATGCTCCTGGTCCTGCGCGCCCAGCGCCTGCGCGGCGAACTGAAGGACGCCACGGAATGAACGCCGGGCAACTGACGACGAGGTCGCCGCCCCCGTGTGGGTTCTGCGCCTGGAGTGCCCGCGCCGGCTGCCTCGGCCGCCGCCCCGTCACCGGTCCGGCGTCGGCCGCCGTGGGCACTGCGTGCCGGCTGCTTCGGGCCGCCGCTTCGTCCCCGGTCCGGCGTCGGCCGCCGCCCGGCGCAGGGTCGTGGGCCCCCTGGGCTTCCGGCCGGCGCCACGGCCAGAGCATCCGCGGTGCTTCGCCCCCCGGACCGGGCGGCTCCGCCCCCTCGTTCGCACCGTCACCCACCGGAGGGTGGTGCCCCTGTCCCGGGAACCGGGCCCCTTGGCACTCCGCTCCCCGGTGCGGCCCGCCGCCCGTCAGCGCGGGGCCGTCGTCCAGGCGTACGCCGTCTGCGACGTGAACTCCCGCTGGCCGCCCGCGAACAGCAGGTCCGCCGCCAGGAACGCCGGGTCGGCCGCCGTGCCGGGGACGTACGGCACGGCGATGCAGCGCATGCCCGCCGCCCGTGCGGCCGCCGCGCCGGGCGGCGCGTCCTCCAGGACGACGCAGTCCGCCGGGTCCGCCCCCAGTCGGCGGGCCGCCTCCAGGAAGACGTCCGGCTCCGGCTTGCCGCGTCCGACCTCCTCCGCGGAGACGGTCAGCGGGATGTACGCGTCGAGGCCGGTCCCCGCGAGGACGGCCTCGATCGCGGCCCGCGACGAGCCGGACGCGACCGCCATCGGCACCCCGTCCGCCGCCAGACGCTCCACGAACGTCCGCATCTCGGGGAAGACGTCCGTCGACGCCCGTGCCAGCTCCAGGTAGATCCGGTTCTTCTCCGCCAGCAACTCGTCGAGCGGCGCGTCGATGGTGTACCGGGCCCGCAGGATCTCCAGCGTCTCGCGCGTGCCGATGCCGATGAAGGAAGTGTGCTCCGCCCAGTCGAAACCGGTCACCCCGTGCGCGGCGAGCACTCTGCGCCCCGCCTCGTAGTAGTTCGGCTCGCTGTCGACCAGAGTGCCGTCGAGATCGAAGATGACCGAGGGAGTGTGCGCAGGGCTCATGGCGTCCAGCATGCCAACAGCATGTCAAGGGACCGGTCAGCGGGATGAACCGGCTGCCTGCCCCACCGACTCGACCAGCGGCAGCAGCCGGTAGGGCACCCGCTCCCGCAGGGCCATCTCCGTCCGCGTACGGACCACACCGGGCAGGTTGATCAGCCGCTGGATCACGTCCTCCAGATGACCGTTGTCCCGCGCCACGACCCGGGTCAGCAGATCCCCGCCGCCCGTGATCGAGAACGCCTCGACGATCTCCGGCACGGCCGCCAGCGCCTCGCCGACCTCGTCCAGGTGGCCCTGGGTCACCTCGATGTGGACGAAGGCGAGCACCGGATGACCGAGCGCGGCGGGGGAGAGATAGGGCCCCGTGCCCGTGATCACGCCGTCGCGCTCCAGCCGGTCGATCCTGGCCTGCAGCGTGCCGCGGGCGATCTGGAGAAGACGCGCGTACTCGCGCACGCTCGTGCGCGGCTGTTCCATCAGCAGGCGCAGGATGCGGGTGTCGAGCTCGTCCACCGCCATGGTCCGTTGGTCCTTCCATGGTCGCCGTACACCTTCTGCCACTGTACCAATGGCCCAGTGCAATCCGGCCCGGTTGAGCCATTGACCCGATGATGTTTTCCTTGTAGCGACAGGGCGCTGCGCAGCGCCGGACCGGCGACGGAGCCGGACCGGACCCGCGGCGCCTTTGCCGTGTCCGAGGCCGCCGCAGAGCGGCGCGTCGATCAGCGAGGGGGGCGGGACGACCGTCGTGAGGAGCATGACCGGCCTGCAGCACATCAAGAGGGCGTTCACCGCGCCCGACCCGGGACGCATGCGGCTGCGCGTCTCGACGCGCGCCGTCCTCGGAGTCGGCCTCGCCGTCGCCGCCGCGGAGCTCGCCGGCCTCTCGCTCGTCGCCTCGATCACCGGCGGCCTCGCCGCCCTGCTCGCCCTGTTCACCGTCGCCGACCCGACGGTGCGCCGGCAGGCCGTGACGACGGCGCTGCTGCCGGCGGCCGGTTTCCCCGTCCTGGCGCTGGCCACCGTCCTGCACGGACAGCCGTCGGCACGCGCCGCCGCCTGGCTCGCCGTGGTCTTCTGCGGTGTCCACGCCCGCCGGTGGGGCCCGCGCGGACACGCGCTGGGGATCTTCGCGTTCATGATGTTCTTCGTCACCCAGTTCCTGCACGCCGTCCCCGCGCAGCTGCCCGAACTGTACGGAGCCGTCGCCCTGGCCCTCGCCGCCGCGTCCGCCGTCCGCTTCGGGGCCTGGTGCATCGAACGCCGGACACCCCCGCCCCCGCTGCCCGCGCCCCTGCCCGGCCGCGGCCTCGCCCGGCCCACCACCCGCCAGGCCTTCCAGGCCACCGCCGCGTGCGCTCTCGCGCTCGCGGCCGGACAGCTCGTGTCGGGGGACCGCTGGTACTGGGCCGTCGGCACCGCCTGGTGGATCTTCGTCAACACCGCGTCCCGCGGCGAGACGCTGATTCGCGGCTTCCGCCGGGTCGTCGGCACCGTCACCGGCATCGTCGCGGGCCTGCTGGTCGCCGTCCCGGTGGCGGGCGCGCCCGGCCCGACCGCCGTGCTGGTCGCCGTGTGCGTCTTCGGCATCTTCTACACCGCGGCCCCGTCGTACAGCTGGATGATGTTCTTCGTGACCGTCATGGCCGGTCTGCTCTACGGGCTGCTCGGCGTGCTCCACCCGGGCCTGCTGCTCCTGCGCCTGGAGGAGACCGCGGTCGGCGCGCTGAGTGCGGCGCTCGCCGTCGCGCTGGTCCTGCCCGTCACGACCCACACCGCGACCGACGCCTGGATCCGGCGCGCTGTCCGGTGCGTGCACGACTGCACCACCACGGCCGCGCGGCGCCTCGCAGGCGACGAGAGGGCGGATCCGGCACCGCTCGCCGCGGAGCTCGAGCTGCTGCTCGGCCGCGTACGCCTCTCGCTCGCCCCGCTGGTCCACCCGCTCAGCCCGCTGCGCGCCCGGAAGGCCCGCGCGCGCCGGGTCATCGAGCTGCTCGACGCGTGCGCACGCGAGGTACGCGGGCTGGCCGCCGTCGCCGCCGATCCGCAGGCGTCCCACGACGCCCGGCTCGCCGCGGCCTGCGGGCGCGTCGAGGCGGCCGCCCACGCGCTCGTGCCCGCGCGGCCCGTCCACTCGGCGGTCGCGACCGAGATCGTGCACGTGCCGCCGCACCACCCGGGGGCCGAGGCGGCGCTCGGCCACCTCCACGGCCTGGAACGCGCGCTCGCGGACCTCGCCCATCCGGTGCGCACGTCCCCGCGCGCCCCGCTCGTACCGGCGTGAGCGGCCTGCGGCGTGGACGCCGCTCCCGGCGACTCCTCTTGGTCTAGACCTGCTGCTAGCGTCGGGGCGGCGCACCCGTGTGCGGCCCGTGGGCGGTCCACGGGCACGGGGCGGGGCGGAGAGGGGACTGCTGTGGGTGACACAGGCGTGGGACGGGCCTTCATCGGTTCGTTCACCTCGGCGGGCGGACCAGGGGTCGTCGCGGCCTCGGTGGACACCGGAACCGGCGCCCTGACGGCCACCGCCGCCACCCGCTCGGTCACCGACCCCTCCTACCTCGCCGCGACGGACTCGGTCCTGTACGCCGTCTCCGAGACGGCCGACGGCGCGGTCGCCGCCTTCGACATCACGGGCGGCGCGCTGCGCCCGCTCGGCGAACCGGTACCCGTCGACGGCCACAGCCCCACGCACCTCGCGCTCGCCGGGGCCCGGCTGCTGACCGCCCACTACGGCTCCGGCAGCGTCAGCGTGCTGCCGCTCCGCCCGGACGGATCACCGGGCCCGGTCTCCTCGGTCGTCCGGTACGAGGGCCGCGGCCCCGACCCGGACCGCCAGACGAGGCCCCACGCCCACCAGGCACTGCCCGACCCGTCCGGGCGCTGGATGCTCGCCGTCGACCTCGGCGCCGATGCGGTACGCGTCCACGCCCTCGACACCGTCACCGGCACTCCGGCCGCCCACCGGACGACCGCGCTGCCGCCCGGCACGGGACCGCGCCACCTCGCGTTCCACCCCGGCGGCCGCCACGCCTACGTGCTGGGCGAACTGGAGCCGACGCTCACGGTGTGCCGCTGGGACGACCGCAACGGCACCCTGGAGCCGGTCGCCGCGCACCGCGTCCTGCCGGACGGCGCGGCGGGACCCGCGTACCCCTCCGCACTCGTCGTCGCGCCCGACGGCAGACGCCTGTGGGCCGCGATCCGCGGCCACGACGGCATCGCGGTGCTGGACCTGGACGAGACCGCCGAGGAGGCGCAGCTCGTGGCCACGGTTCCGTGCGGCGGCCACTGGCCCCGCGACCTCGCACTCGATCCCTCGGGCCGCAGGCTCTACGCCGCGAACGAGCGTTCCGGGGACGTCACCTGGTTCCACGTCGACCAGGCGACGGGCATCCCGCAGCCCACCGGCTCCCTGCCGGTCCCGGCCGCGTCCTGCGTGGTCCTCACCTGACGGCGCGGCGGTCGGCCGCACACACGCGAAGGGCCCGTGCCGGTCGAGACGTCGACCGGCACGGGCCCTTCGGCACCGGCGCCCGGCGGGATGTCAGCGCAGCTGAGTCCCCTGCGGCTGGGCGATGCCCAGGGCGGTCGCGTACTGCGACAGCACCAGCTTGCCGATCGCCGGGTACGCGCCGAGTGCCTCCGAAGCGGCACAGCCGGCATCCTTCACGGCGGCGTCGAGCAGCCCCTCCGGCAGCTCCGGGCCCACCAGGTACGGCGCCAGCGCCAGCTGGACGGAGCCCGAACCGCGCAGCTCCTCCGCGACCGCGGCCACCGAACCCGGCTCGTCGAGCGCCGCGGCCATCACCGGCACGGCCAGCCGGGCGGCCAGGAGCATGCCGGTGATACCGGCGGCCTGCACGGCCTCCTCGCCGCCCACCGTGGCGAGGATGATGCCGTCGGCCGCCGTCGCGACCGTGAACAGCCGCGCGCGGTCGGCGCGCGCCATGCCGGCCTCGGACAGCCGGACGTGCACGGCCTCGGCGAGCAGCGGGTGCGGACCGAGGACGTCGGTCAGCTCCACCGTGACCCGGCTGTCCATCAGCGCCTCGCGGATCCGTCGCATCAGCGCGTTGTCCGGGCCCGCCAGCAGCGGGACGACGACGGCGGCAGGGCCCTCGGGCTCCGCGACCTCGCGGCCGGCGGCCCTGGCGATCTCGTACCGCTCGGCGCGGACGGCCGCCGTGCGCGCGAGGACCGCCGTGAGCGTCGGGTACTCCTCGTCGTCGCCGTCGAGGTAGCCGATGGCGACGTCGAGCCCGGGCAGCTCGGAGCGGGCGATGCTGATGACTTCTTCGGCCAGGCTGCGCGTCGTGGGCGCGGGGGGACCGGGCACGGCGAGAACGAGCGCGGGCGCGCCCTCGGGAGCGGCCACGGGCTCCGGGCGGCGGTGTCGCCCGGTCTGTCGGGGGCGTGGCATTCGTACAGGCAGGCCGGGTGCAGGCCCAGTGGGGGAGCTCATGGCGCCGCATGCTACTGGCTTTGTGGGCGCGGCTGTTCGGGGAGGGTGCAGTCGTGCGTCTTCTGTCCGTGTTTATCCGTACGGCGATGAGTGGATCACGCGGTGCCGCCCGTCACGACGTGCAGCATGGCCGGATGGGGCGGCAGCAGCAGCCCGCCGGTCGCGACGGCCTCCGCGAGAAGCAGCGCGCCGGACAGCGGGTCCCCGGCCGCGGGGACGACGCGCGCCTGGGGGACCTGGTGCGCGAGCTCGGTCCGCAGGGGCACGAGCAGCGGGTCGCCGAGCTTCGGCACCCCGCCGGTCACCGCGACCTCGCAGCCGTCCGGCGCCTCGGCCTCCGCGGGGCACACAGCCGCGGCCGCCTCGGCGATGTGCGCGGCCGCACGGGCGAGGACGCCCGCCGCCACCGGGTCGTGGTCCGCGCAGGCGGCCACCTCGGGGGCGAAGGAGGCCAGCATCGCGGGCCGGTCGGCGCGGGGGTAGAGCAGCCCCGGCAGTTCGGCCGCCGGGCCGAACACGGCCTCCGTCCGCGCCAGCAGCGCCCGCGAACCGCCCCTGCGTCCGTCGTGCGCGCGCAGCGCCGCCTCGAGACCCGCCCGGCCGATCCAGGCCCCGCCGCCGCAGTCGCCCAGCAGATGACCCCAGCCGTCGGCCCGGCGCCACGACACGAGGTCCGTGCCGACCGCGATCATGCCGGTGCCCGCCGCGACCACGGCGCCGGGCCGCTGACCCAGCGCCCCCGCGTACGCGGTCACCGCGTCGGCGGCCAGCCCCAGCCGGCGTACGCCGAGCGAAGAGGCCAGCGCGGCGGGCAGCTCGGCGCGCAGCCGGCCGCCCAGCGTGGCCATCCCGGCCGCCCCGATCACCACGGCGGCCGGCTCGCCGCCCCCGGCCGTCTGAAGAAGGGCGCGCGCCATCGGGACGAGCTGCTCCAGCATGTGCCCGGCGTCGATCCCGTCCGGGCCCGTGCGCACCGGTTCGGCGGACACCGAGACCTCGGCCTTCTCCAGCGCACCCGCCTCGGCGAGCGCGACCCGCAGGCCCGAGCCGCCCGAGTCGACGCCGAGCACACGGATCACGGCAGCCGCCAGGCGACGGGCTGCCCGCCCTGCCGGATCAGCAGCTCGTTGACCCGGCTGAACGGGCGGGAGCCGAAGAAGCCGCGGTCCGCGGACATGGGCGAGGGGTGCGACGACTCGATCGCCGGCAGATCACCCAGCAGCGGGCGCAGATTGCGCGCGTCCCGGCCCCACAGGACCGACACCAGTGGCTTGCCGCGCGCCGCGAGCGCGCGGATCGCCTGCTCCGTGACCTCTTCCCAGCCCTTGCCGCGGTGCGCGGCGGGCTTGCGCGGCGCCGTGGTCAGCGCCCTGTTGAGCAGCAGCACGCCCTGACGCGTCCAGGGCGTGAGATCCCCGTTCGAGGGACGGGGATGGCCGAGGTCGGCGTGCATCTCCCGGAAGATGTTGTCGAGGCTGGGCGGCCACGGCGACACCTCCGGCGCCACCGAGAAGCTGAGCCCGACGGCATGGCCCGGCGTGGGGTACGGATCCTGCCCGACGATCAGCACCCGGACGTCGTCGAAGGGCTGCTGGAACGCGCGGAGCACATGCTGTCCGGCGGGCAGGTACGTACGCCCCGCGGCGATCTCCGCGCGGAGGAAGTCCCCCATGGCGGCGATGCGTTCGGCCACGGGGGCGAGAGCGTCGGCCCAGCCGGGCTCGATGATTTCTTTCAACGGTCGTGGTGCCACGGGGCGCCACTCTACTGGTGCGGTCAGCGCCCGCGGCACCACATGATCCGTTCCCCCGGCGGCCGTTGGCCGCCTTCGTGACCGGCCCCCTCAGCGCATCACCGCCGCCCGCACGCACAGCACGTCCGGGAGGTGCGAGGCGAGTTGCTGCCATGAGTCGCCGTCGTCCGCACTCGCGTACACCTCGCCGTTGCGATTGCCGAAGTAGACGCCGGCGGGGTCCGCGTCGTCCGTGCACATCGCGTCGCGCAGCACCGTCCCGAAGTGGTCGCCCTCGGGCAGGCCCTCCGACAGCGCTTCCCAGCTCCTGCCGGCGTCGCCCGTCCGGTAGACCCGGCAGCGCCGGCCCGCCGGGACGCGGTCGGAGTCGGCGGTGATCGGGAAGACGTACGCGGTGTCGGCGCGGTGCCGGTGCGCGGCCACCGCGAAACCGAAGTCGGACGGCAGCCCGGCGCCGATGTCGGTCCAGGTGGCCCCGGCGTCGTCGCTGCGGTAGACGCCCCAGTGGTTCTGGAGGTACAGACGGTCCAGGTTCGCCGCGTCCTGGGCGATCTTGTGCACGCACTGCCCGAACTCCGGGTTCGGATCGGGGAGGAAGACCGCCGACACTCCCCGGTTGGAGGGCGCCCAGCTCGCTCCTCCGTCGCGGGTGCGGAACACGCCGGCCGTCGACACCGCGACCGTGACGGCATCGGGGTCCCGGCGGTCGGTCACCACCGTGTGCAGCCCTTCACCGCCGCCCCCGGGGACCCACTGCGAGCGGGTCGGGTGCTCCCACAGCGGCCTGATGAGCTCGAAGGTCTCGCCGCCGTCCTCGGAGCGGAACAGCGCGGCGGGCTCGGTGCCCGCGTAGACCACGTCCGGTGCCGCGTCGGACGCCGGGTGCAGCTGCCACACCCGCTCCAGTGAGGCGCCGGTGTCCTTGGGGAACTTCACCGCCGGCTTCTTCGGCTCGATCCAGGTCTTGCCGAGGTCGTCCGAGTGGAAGACGGAGGGGCCCCAGTGCGCGCTGTCACCCCCGACGAGCAGCCGTGGCACCGCTCGGCGCATGTCGATGCCGACCGAGTAGACGGCCTGCGCATTGAAGTGCGGCCCCTCGAACTCCCACGCACCGCCCCTCCTGCGGCCGATGAAGAGCCCTTTGCGAGTGCCTACGGTGAGCAGTACATCGGTCATGGCCGATATCCCTCCAGGACGCCGTTGTCTCGGATACGGGCCAGTCTGCACCCGACCACTGACAGCGTCCTGCGATGCGGTCCGTGCGCACGTCGGCCTCGTGACAGGAGTGCGGACCGGACCGGCCGGCGAAACTCATCGGTGCGCGCGGGTGAATCTCCCGCACACGCGCCGAGCCCGCCGGGAGAGGTCTCCCGGCGGGCTCGGCGCCGGATGCCCCGCGCCTGCCGCCGCGCGGGACGGCGGCGGCAGGCGGCGGACGGCGGGCGTCCGGAAGGAGGGCAGCGGTCAGACGGAGCGGTGGTACTGCTGCGGCACGTGGACATCGGCGCCGAGCGTGCGGGCCGCGTGCCGCGCCCACGACGGGTTGCGCAGCAGTTCACGGCCGAGCAGCACGGCGTCCGCCTCGCCGTTGGAGAGGATCTTCTCGGCCTGCTCGGCCTCGGTGATCAGACCGACCGCGGCGACCGGCAGCCCGGTCTCCGCCCTGACCCGCGCGGCGAAGGGCACCTGGTAGCCGGGGCCGGTGGGGATGCGGACGCGCGCGGCGTTGCCGCCGGAGGAGACGTCGAGCAGGTCGACGCCGTGCTCCTTGAGGAGAGAGGCGAAGCGGACGGTGTCGTCGAGGGTCCAGCCCTGCTCCTCGAGCCAGTCGGTGGCCGAGATGCGGAACAACAGGGGCAGTTCCTGCGGCCACACCGCGCGCACGGCGTCGACGACCTCGAGCGCGAAGCGGATCCGGTTGTCGAAGGAGCCGCCGTACTCGTCGGTGCGGTGGTTGCTGTGCGGCGAGAGGAACTCGCCGATCAGGTAGCCGTGCGCGCCGTGGACCTCGGCGATCTCGAACCCGGCGTCGAGCGCGCGGCGGGCCGCGTCCGCGAACTGGCCGACGATCTCGGCGATCCCTTCCCGCGTCAGCTCGTCGGGCACGGGGTGCCCCTCGTCGAAGGGGACCGGACTGGGGCCGAGCGGCTGCCAGCCGTGCTCGTCGGCTCCGAGCGGCGCGCCGCCCTTCCAGGGCCGGTCGGTGGAGGCCTTGCGGCCGGCATGGGCGAGCTGGACGCCCGGAACGGTGTTCTGGCTCTTGAGGAAGCGGGTGATGCGCCGGAACGCCTCCACCTGCGTGTCGTTCCAGATGCCGAGGTCCGCGGGGCTGATCCGGCCCTCGGGGCTGACCGCGGTCGCCTCGACGAGGATCAGGCCGGTGCCGCCGGCGGCGCGCGCCGCGTAGTGGGCGAAGTGCCAGTCGCCCGCGACGCCCGCGTTCGGGCCGAAGACCTCCGCGCTGTACTGGCACATCGGCGCCATCCAGGCGCGGTTGGGGATGGTCAGCGAGCGCAGGGTGCAGGGCTGGAACAGCGAGCTCACGGCGGACTCCATTTCAGGCAGGGCGGAACCGGGGTACGGAATCGCGGGGCGGGACTCCGTCACGGTTCGTACGATACGCATCGTAGTACGGGAAGTGTCAAACTACGATACCCCTCGTACAATGGGGACCGGGGCGAGCCGCAGCGGCCGCGCCCCTGCCGTACCGAACCCACCGGACGAATCCCGGGCGAACCCCGGACGAAGCGGAGCCACCGTGACGAGCGTGAGCAGCGCCCGAGTTCTCGATCACCCCGCGCGGGACGAGATCCGGCTGGAGAGCGTGCTCCACGCACTCTCCGACCCCATGCGCATGCGGGTGGTCCGGGCCCTAGCGGCCACCCGTGACGAACTCTCCTGCTCGTACTTCGACCTGCCCGTCACCAAGTCGACGACCACCCACCACTTCCGGGTGCTGCGCGAGAGCGGCGTGATCCAGCAGATCTACCGGGGCACCGCCAAGCTCAACTGCCTGCGCCGGGACGATCTGGAGGCCCTTTTCCCGGGGCTGCTCGACAGCGTGCTCGCCGCGGCCGAGGGCGAGGACGAACGCCTGGCCGCACGCTGAACGGCCGGGCCCGGGCGGCCTGGGTCCGGCAGTCGGCGACCACGGCGGGTTCGGCAGTCGGCAGTCGGCAGTCGGGAGTCGGCAGGTTCGGTCCGGCGGACGGCGGGCTCGCTCCGGCAGGTGGCGGGTCCGGTCCGGCAGTCGGCGGGCACGTCCGGAAGACGGCCGCCACACCGGGTCCCGAGCGTGTCCCGCGGCACACGGGTGAGACCTGCTGCAGTCGGCGCCGCCCTCCGCCGGCTGTGCGGCCGGCCCCCCCTGCCGCCTCAGTCCGCCCCGTCCGCGGCCGTCAGCAGACCCTGCCAGTCCGCGATCTTGACCGAACGCCGGCCCAGCGTGCGGCCCAGTGCCTCCTCGGCCGACTCGATGGCCAGCCAGCCCGGCCAGGCGACCGGACGGTGTCCGGCCGCGCGCAGCTCCGCGACCGGATCGGCCGCGACCGGCCTGGCGGCCAGGCGTGCCGCGTCCTCCAGCAGCGAGGCGACGGTCTCCTTGGCGCACGGCCGGTTGGTGCCGATGACGCCCGTCGGTCCCCGCTTGATCCACCCCGCCACGTACTCGCCGGGTGACGGCACGCCGCCCCTGAGCACGCGCCCGGCCGCGTTCGGCACGATGCCGCGATCCGCGTCGAACGGGAGGCCGTCCGTCGGCACACCCCGGTAGCCCACCGCCCGCAGCACCAGCTGCGCCTCGATGTCCTCGTACGCACCCGTGCCCCGCACACCGCCCCGGCCGTCGGGCGCCGTGCGCTCGAAGCGGACCCCGGCGGCCCGCCCGCCGCGCTCCAGCACCTCGACCGGGCGCAGGAAGAACCGCACATGGATGCGGCGGGCCCTGCCCGTGGGCCGCCGGTCCGCCCATTCCCGTACGACCGCGAGGTTGCGCCGGACGACGGCGGGCACGGCCTCGGGATCGGCGTACGCAGTCTCCAGGGCGAGGTCCGCCGGCTCGACCAGCACGTCGGCCCCGGGCAGCGCGCCCAGTTCCCGCAGCTCCTTGGTGGTGAACTTGGCGCCGGACGGACCGCGCCTGCCCACCATGTGCACGTCGCGTACGCCGCTCGCCGCGAGCGCCGCCAGCGCCGGTTCGGGCACGTCGGTGGGCCGCAGTTCGTCCGCACCCCGGGCGAGGATGCGGGCCACGTCGACGGCCACGTTGCCGACCCCGATCACCACGGCCGACGGCCCGCCGAGCGGGAATCCGCCGGTCACCGCGTCGGGGTGGGCGCTGTACCAGGAGACGAAGTCGGTGGCGGAGTGGCTGCCGGGCAGGTCCTCACCGGGAATGCCGAGTCTGCGGTCCCGCGCCGCCCCCACGCAGTAGACGACGGCGTGGTACAGCTCCAGGAGCCGCGCCGGCGCCAGACCGTGCGCCCCGACCTCGACGTTGCCGAAGAAGTCGATGCGGTCGTCCTCCAGCACGGACCGCAGGTTGTTCTGCAGCGACTTGATCTTCTCGTGGTCGGGGGCGACCCCGTAGCGCACGAGTCCGTACGGGCAGGGAAGTCGGTCCAGGATGTGCACCCGGACGTCGGGCACGGCGGACTGCTGGACGAGGGACTGCGCGGCGTAGACCCCGCTGGGGCCCGATCCGACGACGGCGACGCGAAGCACGGCTGCGCTCCTTCCCGCAGGGGATTCCAGCATCGCACCGGCGTGCGCGCCTGGGGAGTCTCCAGCCGGAGTGTCGTCGCGGCACCGCCCGGCGGCACTCACATCGCTCGCATCCGGCCGATCTCGCTCGTCTGCTGCGCGATCACGTCGTTCGCCATCTCCTCCACCGCGACGTTGTTGCCGTGCGACAGGACGTCGGCCGCCATGGTGAGCGCCCCCTGGTGGTGGGTGATCATCAGTTCGAGGAAGAGCTCGTCGAAGTCGGTCCCCCCGGCACGGCGGAGCCGGTCCAGCTGGGCATCGGTGGCCATGCCCGGCATGGAGGCGTGGTCGTGCTCGTGGCCTCCTGCCGAGTCGCCGCCGCCGTGCGTCTTCAGCCACGCCCGCATCGCCCCCACCTCGGGCTCCTGCGCGGCGGCGATGCGGTCGGCGAGCCGCTCGACGCGCGGTGAGCCCGCCCGGCCGTCGGCCAGCGAGATCATCTCCAGTGCCTGCTGGTGGTGCGTGATCATCATGTGTACGTAGCGGAAGTCGGCGGTGTTGGGGCTGTCGTCCGGCACGGCCTTCTCGGCCTCCTCGGCGGACAGGGTCTTCGCCGGTTCTCCCGGCTTCCCGGGCGCGATGACCGACGCCCCCTTTTCCGGGCCCGCCTCGGCGTGGGCGCCGGAGTCCGTGTCGCAGGCCGCCAGGACGAGCGCGGCGGCGGCAACCGCCGCGGCCGTGAACGAGGTTCGAGTGCGCGCGGATCTGCGGGGCTTCAACACGGCGACCTCCTGTGGCACTTGGGGTGTTCGAGGAGCGTACTTGCTTGAACGCGCGGCGAGTCGATCAAAATCCTTCATTACATGTGCGTTGCCATCTGTTGAGATGTGCATGCAAAGGAAGATACTGCCGGGGTCCGTGAACCGTTCCACCAAGAACGGCGACAAGGGAGGACGCAGTGACCCCGTTGCACACCACCGGAGCGCGGCGCAGACGTGTCGGCGCGGCGGCGGCGGCCGCCGGTCTGCTGGCCGCGCTGCTGACCGCGGGACCGGCCGTCGCGATCCCCGACCCGGGAGACGCTCCGGCCGGGGGCGAGGTCTCGTCGAGCCAGGAGGCCGGGACCCGGTCCGCCATCGCGAGCGGTGAGATCCCCGCTGTGGACGAGATCGTCCACAGCGACAACATCGAGCACGTGAGCAACATCCCCAAGGACGCGATCAAGGGGACCAACTCGGACCTGGCGTTCCAGGGCTCCTATGCCTTCGCCGGCAACTACGACGGGTTCCGGATCTTCGACATCAGCGACCCCAGGTCGCCGAAGTCCGTGGCCCAGGTGCTGTGTCCCGGATCGCAGAACGACATCAGCGTCTCGGGCGATCTGCTCTTCCTCTCCACCGACTCCTCGCGCAGCGACAACTCCTGCAGCAGCACCTCGCAGCCCGCCACGGAGAAGTCGTCGTGGGAGGGCATGAAGATCTTCGACATCAGCGACAAGCGCAACCCGAAGTACGTCGCCGCCGTCGAGACCGCCTGCGGCTCCCACACCCACACCCTCGTTCCCGAGCGCAGGGACGTCTACGTCTACGTGTCGTCCTACGCGCCGAACGCCGCGTTCCCCGACTGCCGGCCGCCGCACGACGGCATCTCCGTGATCAAGGTGCCCCGCAAGGCCCCCGAGAAGGCCGCCGTCGTGAACTTCCCCGTGCTCTTCCCCGGCGAGGGCCCCGACGGAGGCGGCAACCCGGGCGGACCCACCAACCCGGGCGTCTCGAAGACCACCGGCTGCCACGACATCACCGTGCTGCCCTCCAAGGACCTCGCCGCCGGCGCCTGCATGGGCGACGGCATCCTGCTCGACATCGAGGACCCGGAGAACCCGAGGGTCATCGACATCGTCCAGGACAACGTGAACTTCTCCTTCTGGCACTCGGCCACCTTCAACCAGAAGGCGGACAGGGTCGTCTTCGGCGACGAACTGGGCGGCGGCGTCGCGGCCACCTGCAACACCCGGGTCGGCCCGAACCGCGGCGCCGACGGCATCTACGACATCACCGGCAAGGGCGACCGGCGCAAGCTGGTCTTCCGCAGCTACTTCAAGATCGACCGCCACCAGGCCGACACCGAGAACTGCGTGGCGCACAACGCCTCGCTGATCCCGGTCAAGGGCCGCGACATCATGGTCCAGGCCTGGTACCAGGGCGGCGTCTCGGTCGTGGACTTCACCGACGCCGACCGGGCCGAGGAGATCGCGTACTTCGAGCGCGGCCCCGTCAGCACGGGCAACCTCGTCGTCGCCGGTTCATGGTCCGCGTACTACTACAACGGCTACATCTACTCCAACGACATGGCCAAGGGACTCGACGTCCTGAGGATCGACGACCGGCGCACCGACGCCGGCGCGCGGGTGCGGATGCACGAGCTCAACGTGCAGACGCAGCCGGACTACTTCGAGGACTTCGAGGACTGATCCGGCACCTGGGCCGCCGCATCGGGACGAGACGTTCCGCCGGGTCCATCCGGGCCCGGCGGAACGCCGAGTTCCCAGTCCAGCCCGTAGCGCTGGAACAGCTCGGCGCGCAGCCGTGCGAGAGGCATGGGCGCGCCCGGCAGCAGCGCGGCGAACACCGCGCCCATCAGCAGGGCGCGCAGCAGCGGATAGTCGGTGTCCACGTCCGTGGAGCCGTACCGTTGCAACGTGTCGCGCAGCAGGGCGGCGAGCCGCTGCTGCTCCGGGCACTGCACGAACCCCTCGGCCTGCAGGATCCCCGCCATGTGCGTACGCATCAGCCGAGGGTGCTCCACCGCGAGGCCCAGGATCGCGTCGACGGCGCGTGCCAGGCGCTCCTGCCCGTTCTCGGTGCGGGGCTCGCGTTCGAGCGCGGCTTCCAGCGTGCGGTGCATGAGGCGGTGCACCGCGGACTGGAGCAGCTGGCGCTTGCCGGGGAAGTAGTACGAGACGAGACCGCGGGCCGAGCCCGCCCGGTCGGCGATGTCGCCGAGCGTCGTCGCCTCGAACCCCCGCTCGTCGACCAGCTCCACCGTCGCCTGCAGCATCCGCTCGCGCGAACGCCGACGAAGTTCTTCATTGACCTCTGCGCTCCGCGGGGACATCCTGGACTCCTGCGTTGACTGGCTCCGAGCCAATATACTCAGCGCGTCCCGTCTGCGGGCCCATCGGGGGCTGGTAGGCGGATGTGCTGCCCGGACCGGGCGACGCGGGGGATCGTCCGGTCCGGGTGGGTTCTTCCCCCGATTCCTTCCGCTGTCTTCAGTGTGCTCCGGTCGCGTCGCCGACCGGGTGCCCGGCAGACCGGCGCGCCCGGTCGACCAGTTCGAGGACCGGGCGCAGCCCCTCGGGCCGCTCGTCGAACAGCACCGCCGTGATCGCCATGCCGTCGATCCTTCAGGGCTCAGCGGCGCCGGGACAAGACCGCCCTGTGGTACGAGACCGTCGTCAGGGCCACCACGGCCGCCCCCAGCAGCCACCCGGCGACCACGTCGGAAGGCCAGTGGACGCCCAGATACATGCGCGTGAGGCCCACACCGGCGACGCTCACGACGGCGAGCACGACGCCCCACGCCCAGCCGGCACCGGACGCTCCGTAGTGCCGGGCGAGCCACAACAGCAGGCCGCAGGTGACCGCCGCCGTCATCGCGTGACCGGACGGGAACGCCGCGTACTGTGCGGAGTCGACCGGGTCCGGCCACTGCGGACGTTCCCGGCCCGCCACCGCCTTCAGCGACTGCTGCACGGCCGCCCCCAGGGCGCTCGCCGCGGCCACCCACACGGCGAGGAGCCGTTCGCCCCGCCGCCAGAGCCAGACGGTCGCCGTGGCGGCCAGCAGCCGCATCGTCCACGGGTCCCACACCCAGTCCGTCAGCACCCGGTTGACGCGGGTGAGCCCCGGCTCGGCGACCGCGGTGCTGTGCAGCGCCTCCGCGACGGCGCGGTCGAAGGCGAGCAGGGGGGACCAGGGCAGGACCACCAGCACGGTCAGCACGGCCGTGAGGGCGAGGCAGACCGTGCCCGTACGGGCCGCAGCGACCGTGCGCGGGGCCGGACGACGGACCGGGGAGGGGGCCGGGGTCAGCTGGTGCGAAAGGGGCATGCACCGATCCTGACCCCTCGGCGCGCGGTCCGGCTATCCCAGCGCGCGCAGTCCCGGGACGAATGCCACCAACAGCGGGACGACGGGAACCAGCGCCGCGGCCGCCGTCAGCTGGAGCCGGCGGCCGGCGGTGAACCGCGGGACCGGGGTCAGCAGCCGGTTCACCCGCTGCGGCAGCTCCGCGCCGGGCGTCGGGCAGGGGCCGAAGACCCCGCGTTCCTCGTTCAGTTCGACCAGGGCCAGGGCGATCGTCAGCCGCCCGAACCGCCGCGAGGCCACATCGTCCGCGGCCAGCTCGACCAGCCGGTGCATCTCGTCGCGGAACGCGGCGAACACCGGGATCTGCGGGAACCCGTTGGCCAGCGCGGCGGAACAGCGCAGCAGCCAGTCGTGCCGGGCCCGGGCGTGCCCCTGCTCGTGCGCCAGCACCGCATCCAGCTGATGACCCTTGAGCCTGCGCAACGCCGCGGTGGTGATGACCAGTTGGGGAGCGGTGCCCGGGAGCCACCAGGCGTCCGGCCGCTCGCCCTCCAGGACCACCAGCGGCTCGTCGCCGGGCTCCTCGCCGGGCAGCAGAGGGGAGCTCACCAGGAGCTCCCGGCGACGCCGGCGGCGCCGCGCGTGATCCCGCAGCACCTCCCGCGTGAGCATCGTCGCGGTCCACAGCCCGCCGCAGGCGAGGAGGACCGCCAGCACGGCGGACCAGGGCTCGTTCGCCCGCAGGGCGTAGGCCTCGACGACGCCGTTGGGCGCCGGGGCGAAGACATGACCGCGGACCAGCTGCCAGGCCGCGGCAGCGCTGAGGACCATGGACAGGGCGAACGACAGGAGCACGGCGGCGACCACGCACTGCCACACCCACAGCGCGACGACGGGCTCGCGCTCCGCCCAGTCGCCGCGCGACACGAGTCGTGGGGCGACAACGGCGGCCAGTACCCCGAGCAGAAGCAGCGCGAGCGAGACCATCATGCGATCCAGCCTATGAGCGCGGGGCTACCTGCAGGTATGGCCCGGCGCGTCAAGTGACGCACGCCACGGTTTGAACGCAGGACCGTCCGGGGCGGCTCACAGGGTCAGAAGCATCACCAGCATCGCCGTTCCCATCGAGACTCTGCAGGCCAGGGCCAGTTCCGGTGGGGCGCCCCACGAGGGCGCCGCCGGACCCGGGCTTCCGGCGGGGGCGGCGACCGGGACGAGGCGCAGGCCGGCGCGCAGCACGTACACCGCGAAATACACGACGAGCGCAGCCGTCAGCAGAGGGACTCCCGGGCGGGTGTGGGACGCGTGCGCGCCGCCGGGTCCGGCCATCGCCGCCGCCATGTAGACCATCGTCAGACATGCGACGAGATGGTGTCTGTGGCGGCGGGCGCGCAGCGCCCGTATCGCGCGCAGGGCCGCGGCGCCGAACACCACGGCGTACACCACCCAGTGCCAGGACGGAAGCGTGAGCACGGCAGCGGGCACGGCCATCGCCGCCATGCCGAAGCCCATCAGCGCCTCGCCACCGGCGTCCTCGCGCGCGTCACCCGAGCAACTGCCCATCCTCAGAAGGCAGTACGCCCCGGTCGCGGCGCACAGCGCCATGAGCAGCCATCCGGACGTCATCGGACCGTGCACGCGCATCTCCCCCTTCGACGGCGTCGAAGGGTGCATGCCCGCGGGCGCACGACGTACGCGAGCGCACGGGAGTACACGGGAGCGCGTCAGGGGCGCGGGGTGGGGGAGTCCACGAGGTGAGCGGGGCCGAACCCGCCGCTGGTGAGGCGTTACCCTCGTGCCACGCGTACCCACTCGTGCCGTCGGCGCCTCGCCGGCCCGGCACCCGGTCGAAACGGAGCCGCCCATGGACACCGCACCGCCCCGCGATTCCGGCGAGCTCACCTACCGTGACGCGGTGGCGGACGACGTCCCGGTGCTCGTCCCGCTGATCGAGTCGGCGTACCGCGGTGAGAGCAGCCGTACGGGCTGGACCACCGAGGCCGATCTCCTGCACGGTCAGCGAACGGACCCCGAGGGCGTACTCGCGGTGATCACCGCGCCCGGCAGCCGGCTGATGGTGGTCGAGCGCGACGGCGAGCCGATTGCCTGCTGCCAGCTGGAACACCGCGGCGACGCCGCCTACTTCGGCATGTTCGCCGTGCGCCCCGAACTCCAGGGCGGCGGTCTCGGCCGCCGGGTGATCGCCGAGGCGGAGCGCAGCGCGCGCGAGAGCTGGGGTGTGCGGGAGATGCACATGACGGTGATCAGCCTCCGCGAGGACCTGATCGCCTGGTACGAGCGCCGCGGCTACCGCCGTACGGGACAGATGAGCCCCTTCCCGTACGGCGACGAGCGGTTCGGCATCCCGCAGCGCGACGACCTGGCCTTCGAGCTGCTGGTGAAGGACCTCACCGGCTGATCGCAGCCGGCTCCGTCACGCGGTGAACCGCCCGGTGCGGCGGATCTCGGGGAAGTCGGTGGTCGCGCCCTCCAGTTCGAGGGCGCGCACCAGCCTCAGGTGCTCCTGGGTGTTGACCACCCAGCCGATCACTCCCAGCCCCGCGCCGTGGGCGCGTTCGACGGTCTCCAGCGTGAGCCTGCGGATGTTCAGCGCGAGCGACGCGGCGCCGACCGCCTTCGCCCGGTCCACGATGTCCGCTTCCCACCGGCTGGCGATCAGCACCGTGCGCACGCCCGGCACCAGTGAGGCGATCTCGGCGACGGCTTCGTCATGGAAGGACGAGACCTCCACCCGGGGCACCAGATCGCGGCGCTTCATCACCTGGGCCAGCGCGCGTGCCGCCGCCACGTCCTTGATCTCCGCCTGCAGCGGCGAGCGCACGGCGTCGAGAACCTCCTCGAAGACGGGCACGCGCTCGCCCATGCCCGCGTCCAGCTGACGCAGCTCCGCGAGGGTCTTCTCGGCGATCGGGCCGTTCCCGTCGGTCGTGCGGTCCACGTCGGCATCGTGCATGACGGCCAGCGCGCCGTCCTTGGTCAGATGCAGGTCCAGTTCGATGGCGTCCATGCCGCACTGCTCGGCGCGGACGAAGGAGCGCAGGGTGTTCTCCGGCTCGACGCCCATGACCCCGCGATGACCGATGGTGAGGAAAGTCAAGATTCTCTCGCTTCCGTCGACGGCGGCTCCCGGGGCCAGGCCCCCGCCCGCCCACGCGGTGGGGGCGCCCGCGGGTAGGGACGCAGCCTAATGGCCCCTCCCCTGCAGGGGACCGTTCTCGCACGGGGTGTCCGGAAGCTGCCCGTCCGTGTCTCGTGTGAAGTCCCGGACTGTCTGTGACGACGGCCACTCGCCGTAAAAACTTCTGCGATCAAGGGGGTGTGGCAGGAGAATTTTCGAAGCCTCCTCTTGTATGGAGGAACGCCGCACAGATACGGTGTCTTGACGCGAGGTTCTCCCGTGAAGGAAGTGACATGACGGAAATTCTTGTGCAGGGCATGGCCGACAAGGGCATATCTCACGACGGGCGGGTGGTCGACCACCCGAGCTGGCCGGTGCTCAAGAATGCCGTCGAGGAGATCCGCCCCTGGCAGTCCAAGGACGGCTCCATCGACTTCGACGCGGAGGGCGCCCCCGCCCGCTCCGACGCCGAGGCCGCCGTCGAGCGGGTCATCGCCGCGGTGGAGGACCTCTCCCCGCTGCTTCCGCACGACGACGCCTACCACCGGGCCCTCGTCGCCGACCTGCGCAAGTGGGCGAAGGACGGCTTCACCGTCCCGGACTTCCTGGACTCGCTGCTCGCGTTCCACCCGGCCGCCGGCCGCGAGGACGGGCTGCAGCATCTCGTCGTCTTCCCGATGTACACGCAGAACGGCAACCCGGACCGCAACCTCGAAGCGGTGGTCCTGCGCATGGTGTGGCCCGAGTGGCTCGCCGAGCTGGAGCGCACCCGCTACGACAATCCGCTCTTCTGTGGCATCACCTTCGAGGACTTCACCGCCGGGTACGACACCAACTCGGCCGTCCTCTTCCCGGAGACCATCGCCGTCCGCGAGGCCCCCGAGCGCTTCACCTGGGGCGGCATCTTCTGCGACCGCGAGGCCGCGCGCTTCCGTGCCGTGACCGAGGAGGCCGTGCGCGTCCTCGGCCTGGAGCTGCCGGACGACATCCGCGAGATGGTCGGCGACCAGAAGCGCTGTGAGCAGGCGTTCGTGCTGTGGGACATGGTCCACGACCGCACCCACAGCCACGGGGACCTGCCGTTCGACCCGTTCATGATCAAGCAGCGCCAGCCGTTCTGGATGTACGGCCTGGAGGAGCTGCGCTGCGACCTCACCGCGTTCAAGGAGGCCGTCAAGCTGGAGGCCGAGGGCAACCGGCACGGCCGCGACGTGCAGTACGCCGTCCTCTTCGACCGCATGTTCCGCTTCCCCGTCACCGGTGACCGCACACGCAACTACGACGGCCTCGGCGGCCAGCTGCTCTTCGCGTACCTCCACAAGCACGACGTGGTGCGCTGGACCGACAACACCCTGAAGATCGACTGGGAGCGGGCGCCGAAGGTCACGAACCAGCTGTGCGCCGAGATCGAGAAGCTCTACCGCGACGGCATCGACCGCCCGAAGCTGGTCCACTGGTTCGCCGCGTACGAGCTGGTCTCCACCTATCTCGCCCCGCACCCCGGCTCCAAGTGGGCCAAGGGCCCCGACGCCCTGGACCTGACCCAGCCTCCGCGCAAACTGGTGGACGACGTGCTTCCGGACGAGTTTCCGCTGAGCATGTTCTATGAGGCGCTCTCCAAGAAGCTGAAGAACGTGATCGCCTCCACCAAGGGGATCACCGCTGCTTCGGCCGGAGCGGCCGCGTGAGCTCTCGCATCCAGGAGGCGACCACCATGAACGGGAACGGCAACGGCGCGCTCGAAGGCGCGGTCGTGGCGGTGGCCGGTGCGGCCGGCCCCGCCGGACGGGCCACCCTGCTGAGGCTGGCCGAGGCCGGCGCGACCGTCGTCGCCTCCGACGCCGACGCCGAGCGTCTCGCCCAGGCCGTCGATGCCGCGCGCTACGCGCACGGCGGGGCCACGGTCATCGGCGACACCGTCGACCTGCTCGATCTGAACGCCGCCAAGGCGTGGGCGGACAAGACCGAGAAGGAGTTCGGCCGGGTCGACGGGCTGGTGCACCTCGTCGGCGGCTGGCGCGGCAGCGCCGGCTTCGCCGAGACGGACCCGGCCGACTGGGCCCTGCTGGAGAAGCTGCTGATCCGCACGGTCCAGAACACCTCGCTGGCCTTCCACGACGGACTGCTGCGCAGCGACCGCGGCCGCTATGTGCTCATCAGCGCCGCGGGAGCCACCAAGCCCACCGCGGGCAACGCCGCCTACGCCGCCGCCAAGGCCGCCGCCGAGGCGTGGACGCTCGCCGTCGCCGACTCCTTCCGCAAGGCGGGGGGCGATCAGGGCCCGGCGGCAGCGGCTGCCATCCTGGTCGTCAAGGCACTGGTGCACGACGCCATGCGCGCCGAGCGCCCGAATGCGAAGTTCGCGGGCTTCACGGACGTGACGGAGCTGGCAGAGGCCATCGCCGGAGTCTGGGACCGGCCCGCCGAGGAACTGAATGGACAGCGTCTGTGGCTGACCCCCAAACCCTGAAGACCGACGCCCGCCGTCACCACGACCCGTCCGTCCGCGGGTTCGCCAGTGACAACTACGCGGGCGCCCACCCGGAGGTGCTCGCGGCCCTCGCCCTCGCCAACGGGGGCCACCAGGTCTCCTACGGCGAGGACCAGTACACCGAGCACCTCCAGCGGGTCATGCACAGCCACTTCGGGCCGACCGCCGAGGCGTTCCCCGTGTTCAACGGCACCGGCGCCAATGTGACCGCTCTGCAGGCGCTCACGGACCGCTGGGGCGCGGTGGTGTGTGCGGAGAGCGCGCACATCAACGTGGACGAGGGCGGGGCGCCGGAGCGCATGGGCGGGCTCAAGCTGCTCACCGTGCCGACCCCGGACGGCAAGCTCACCCCCGAGCTGATCGACCGGCAGGCCTGGGGCTGGGAGGACGAGCACCGGGCGATGCCCCAGGTCGTCTCGATCACCCAGAACACCGAACTGGGCACCGTGTACACCGTGGACGAGATCCGCGCCGTCGTCGAACACGCGCACGGCCTCGGCATGAAGGTCCACCTCGACGGCGCCCGGATAGCCAACGCGGCCGCCTCGCTGGACGTCCCGATGCGGACCTTCACCAACGCGGTCGGCGTCGACGTGCTCACCTTCGGCGGCACGAAGAACGGCATGCTCTTCGGCGAGGCGGTCGTCGTCCTCAACCCGGACGCCGTCAGCCACATGAAGCATCTGCGCAAGATGTCGATGCAGCTCGCCTCCAAGATGCGTTTCCTCTCGGTGCAGTTCGAGGCGCTGCTCGCCAAGGACCTGTGGCTGCGCAACGCGCGGCACGCCAACGAGATGGCCCAGCGGCTCGCGGCGGGTGTGCGCACGGTCGACGGCGTGGAGATCCTCTACGCCGTCGAGGCCAACGCCGTCTTCGCGCGGCTCCCGCAGGACGTGACCCGGCGGCTGCAGGAGCGCTTCCGGTTCTACTTCTGGGACGAGGCGGCCGGGGACGTCCGCTGGATGTGCTCCTTCGACACCACGGAGGAGGACGTCGACACATTCGTCCAGGCGCTGAAGGAAGAGATGGCGCACTAGACAGAGCTGCATAAGGATGCGACCGACCGGAAAAGCATTGGCTTCCGGTCGGTCGTACTCCTAGTCTCGCCGGTCATGGAACTGAGACAGCAGATACCCGACCTGTCGGCGTACCTCGCGGCGGACGCGGCCATCGACCACGGCCATCCGCTCGTCATGGAAACCGCGGCGCAGCTGCGCGCGGATCACCCTGGCGCATACTCATACGCCAAGGGTGCGTACGAATTCGTCCGCGACGCCATTGCGCACTCCGCCGACAGCGGCGACACGCGGGTCACCTGGCGGGCTTCGGACGTCCTCGCGCTGGGGACCGGCATCTGCCACGCGAAGTCCCACGCGCTCGCCGCGCTGCTGCGCGCCGCAGGCATCCCCACGGCCCTGTGCTACCAGCGCCTCACGGACGAGGACGGCTCGAACCCGATGGTCCACGGACTGGTCGCGATCCGCCTGCCCGGCACATCGGGCTGGGCGCGCCAGGACCCGCGCGGCAACATCCCCGGCCTCGTCGACGCGCAGTTCTCGACGGGCGAGGAGCGGCTGGCCTGGCCCGTACGGCCCGAGTGCAGTGAAGTGGACTATCCGGTACTCTTCGCTGCACCACATCCGGCGGTCCTCACGGCCCTGCAGACGGCACCCGACCGGCCGGCCCTGTGGCGCACGCTGCCCACGGACATCTGAACGGCGGACCCATGGCACTCTCCCTCACCGTCTCGGACGAGGTGCGCGCACTCGCGCCCGGATTCGTCCACGTCGCCGTCGAGGCGCACGGCCTGGTGAACGGCCCCAGCTGCGACGGCAGTTCGGCGCTGCTGGACGACGCGGCACGCCGACTCGCCGGCCGTCTCGACGGCCGCGCCCCGCACGAGGACACACACATGGCGGCCTGGCGTGAGGCGTACACCGCCTTCGGCGCCAAGCCCTCGCGCACCCGCAACTCGGCCGAGGCGCTTGCCCGGCGGGCGCTCGCCGACGGCGGACTGCCCCGCATCAACGCGCTGGTCGACCTCTACAACGCGATCAGCGTCGCCCATCTGATCCCGGTCGGCGGCGAGGACACCGACCGCATCGCCGGCGGCATGCGCCTCGTACGGGCCACGGGCGCGGAGCCGTTCGTCACCGTCGCGGGCGGCGAGGAGAGCGTGGAGCACCCCGACGCGGGGGAGGTCGTCTGGTGCGACGAGGAGGGTGTCACCTGCCGCCGCTGGAACTGGCGCCAGGGCGTACGCACCCGTCTCACCGAGGACACGGTGAACGCGCTGTTCCTGCTGGAGGGCATGGCCCCGGCGACCGGCGGCGAGCTCGCGGCGGCAGCCGCCGAACTCGCCGAGGGACTGGAGAAGCTGAGCCCGGGGGCGCGGGTCACGGTCCACGCCCCGCGGTAGGACCCTGGGGCAGGGGCCTCAGCTGGCCTCGCGGACCTCGGCGGGCGTCGGTGCGGTGCCCCCCAGGTGCGCGGGGACCCACCAGGTGTCGCTCGCGTCCCTGGGACGCACCGGGTACGCGCGCTGGGCCGCCTCCAGCAGCTCCTGCACACGCTCGCGCAGCCGCCGCGTGAGGGCGCCCGCGTACTGGTCCGTCGGCGCCTCCATCGGCTCGCCCACCCGGATGGTCACCGGGATGTGCGAGCGCTTGAAGTTCCGCGGACGGCCCTTGGTCCACAGCCGCTGCGTACCCCACAGCGCCATCGGGATCAGCGGCACGCCGGCCTCCTGCGCCAGGCGTACGGCGCCCGACTTGAAGGACTTCAGCGTGAACGACTGGGAGATCGTCGCCTCCGGGAAGACGCCCACGATCTCGCCCGAGCGCAGCGACTCCAGCGCGTGCGCGTAGGCGGCCTCACCCTGCTTGCGGTCCACCGGGATGTGCTTCATGCCGCGCATCAGCGGTCCGGAGACCTTGTGGCGGAAGACCGAGTCCTTGGCCATGAAGCGGACCAGGCGCTTCTGCGGCAGCGCGGCGAGCCCGGTGAAGATGAAGTCCAGGTAGCTGATGTGGTTGCTGACCAGGACGGCGCCCCCAGAACGCGGAATGTTCTCCGATCCCTGAGTGTCGATCTTCAGGTCGAGCGCCTTGAACATCGTGAGTGCGGCGCCGATGACCGGCCGATAGACGAGCTCTGCCATCTGGGGAGGACCCTTTCGTCACGCCCGGGGAGGGTTCTCCCGGTGAAAGTTACGCTGCCGTAGGTTATCGGCATTGGAGGCGATCGTGCCCCATGTGGGGCGTACTGACCAGCCCTGGGGCCCGGTACGGGCGAGATTCTCATCACGTCCGGAGCCCCGTCGCCGCCCGTCCGCGCCCGTCACGGGGAATCATTGCCTTCCTGTGAACGCTACAGGGGGCACGACTCGACGGAGGTGGACCGACGTGCGCGCTGACGACCCGGAACGACGGCTCGGTGCGGCGGAGCTGGGCACGGGGCTCGGGCGGCGGGCGACGCTGGTCCAGTTCTCGACCGCCTTCTGCCAGCCCTGCCGTGCGACGCGCCGCACGCTGTCGGACGTCGCGGGCATGGTCGACGGTGTCGCGCACATCGAGATCGACGCCGAGGAACGGCTCGCACTCGTGCGGGACCTGGGCATCCGCAAGACGCCCACCGTCCTGGTGCTCGACTCCGCCGGGCGAGTCGTCACCCGGGCCTTTGGGGCACCCCGCAAGGCAGACGTCATCGCCGCGCTCGGGAAGGCCGTGTGACGTGCCGTGAGCCCGGTCGCACATTCCCGTGCGCACTTGACTGCACAGGGCAACGGTCGTCAGGCTGACGTCTGTGCCTCCAGTACTCCTTCTCTTCGGGCGGGTCCATGTGGACCTCGTCCGTCATGCGAGCGCGCGCTGTCCGGCTGACGTCGACGCCACAGCCGCCTAGTTCGCACCCATGCAGAAGGAATCCTCGATGACGGCCCCGACCGATCTCGGCACCGCACCCCTGACCTCTTCCTCCTCCGGCCTCGCCGCCCCCCTGCCCGGGTCCCCTGCCCGCCTCGTGGGCCCACAGCAGTCTCCGGCCGGCCGGCGTGCCGCCTCTCCCGCCGCCGACGAACTGCTGAAGTCGGTCTTCCGCCAGCACGCCGCCGGCGTCGCGGTGATCACCGCGCAGGGGGAACGTCCCGTCGGCTTCACCGCCACCTCGCTCACCTCCGTGGCCGCCGACCCGCCGCTGATCTCCTTCGGGGTGGGCACCGGATCGTCCAGCTGGCCCGTGGTCGCCGAGGCGGAGTACGTCGGCGTCCACATACTCGCCGAGCACCAGCGGGAGCTGGCCGCCACCTTCGCCCGCAGCGGCGCGGACCGTTTCGCCCCGCCCACCCGCTGGCGCACCGGCCCCGAGGGCGTGCCCGTCCTCGAAGGAGTGGTGGCGTGGCTGGCCGCCCGGGTGGTGGCACGCGTGCCCGCGGGAGACCATCGCCTCGTGATCGCCGAGGTCGTGACCGGGGACCCGGCCGGCGGAGGCCGTCCGCTGCTGTATCACCAGGGCCGCTTCACGGCGCTGCGCGACTGACCTGGCACGCCGTTGTCAAGGTCACAGTTCAAAGCGCTTGCTTAGCGGGAACAACCTCGGTGTACTGACGAGTAATATTTCGTTCGGAGCGCGGCCCGCCCCGACCGGGATCCGCCCCATCGGACGCCTATGCTGCGTTCACAAGGCAGTCCAGTAGAGACGATGCAGTAGGAGAGCCGGCGTGAGCCTGAGGATCGTTGTCTGTGTGAAGTACGTGCCCGACGCCACCGGCGACCGGCACTTCGCCGATGACCTGACCGTCGACCGCGACGACGTCGACGGCCTGCTGTCGGAGCTGGATGAGTACGCGGTCGAGCAGGCGCTGCAGATCGCGGAGGACGCCGACGACGCCGAGGTCACCGTGCTGACCGTCGGTCCGGAGGACGCCAAGGACGCGCTGCGCAAGGCTCTGTCGATGGGCGCGGACAAGGCGATCCACGTCGAGGACGACGACCTGCACGGCACCGACGTGATCGGCACCTCGCTGGTACTGGCCAAGGCGATCGAGAAGGCGGGCTACGACCTGGTCATCTCCGGCATGGCCTCCACGGACGGCACCATGGGCGTCGTTCCGGCGCTGCTGGCCGAGCGTCTGGGCGTCCCGCAGGTCACGCTGCTGTCCGAGGTCTCGGTCGAGGACGGCAAGGTGACCGGCCGCCGTGACGGCGACACCGCCTCCGAGCAGCTGGAGGCCTCCCTGCCGGCCGTCGTGTCCGTGACGGACCAGTCGGGCGAGGCGCGTTACCCGTCCTTCAAGGGCATCATGGCCGCCAAGAAGAAGCCGGTGGAGTCCTGGGACCTGGAGGACCTGGAGATCGACGCCGACGAGGTCGGTCTCGACGGCGCCTGGACCAAGGTCGACTCGGCCGCGGAGCGTCCGGCCCGTACCGCGGGCACGATCGTCAAGGACGAGGGCGAGGGCGGCAAGCAGCTCGCGGAGTTCCTCGCGAGCCAGAAGTTCATCTAAGGCTTCGGCCCCCCACTGCCCCCTCATACTTCGCAAGCAGGAGAGAAGAAGTCCCATGGCTGAAGTTCTCGTCTACGTCGACCACGTGGACGGTGCCGTCCGCAAGCCCACCCTGGAGCTGCTGACGCTGGCCCGCCGCATCGGCGAGCCCGTCGCCGTCGCCCTCGGCTCCGGTGCCGAGAACACCGCCGCCGCGCTCGCCGAGCACGGTGCCACCCGCGTGCTGACCGCCGACGCCCCTGAGTTCACCGAGTACCTCGTGGTGCCGAAGGTGGACGCGCTGCAGGCCGCGTACGAGGCCGTGTCGCCGGCCGCCGTGCTCGTCCCGTCCTCCGCCGAGGGCAAGGAGATCGCGGCCCGTCTCGCGGTCCGCATCGGCTCGGGCATCATCACCGACGCCGTCGACCTGGAGGCGGGTGACGAGGGTCCGGTCGCCACGCAGTCGGCGTTCGCCGCCTCGTTCACCACCAAGTCCCGCGTGTCCAAGGGCACCCCGGTCATCACGGTCAAGCCGAACTCGGCCGCCGTGGAGGCCGCCCCGGCCGCGGGCGCGGTCGAGGCCCTGTCCGTGTCGTTCTCCGACAAGGCCACCGGCACCAAGGTCGTCTCCCGCACGCCGCGTGAGTCGACCGGCCGTCCGGAGCTGACCGAGGCCGCGATCGTGGTCTCCGGCGGCCGTGGCGTCAACGGCGCGGAGAACTTCGCGGTCATCGAGGCGCTCGCCGACTCGCTCGGCGCGGCCGTCGGCGCCTCGCGTGCCGCCGTGGACGCCGGCTGGTACCCGCACACCAACCAGGTCGGCCAGACCGGCAAGTCCGTCTCGCCGCAGCTGTACATCGCCTCCGGCATCTCCGGTGCGATCCAGCACCGCGCGGGCATGCAGACCTCGAAGACGATCGTGGCGATCAACAAGGACGCCGAGGCCCCGATCTTCGACCTGGTCGACTACGGCGTGGTCGGCGACCTGTTCGACGTCGTCCCGCAGCTCACCGAAGAGGTCAAGTCCCGCAAGGGCTGACCGCACATCTTCCCGGCAGGGGCCGCGTGGTGATCTTCACCGCGCGGCCCCTGTCCGTTGTGGCGGACCATTGACGCAGATCACGGGCTCCCGTTAACTTCGTTCAACAGAATGTTGATTCCGTGAAGCGGAAAGCACGGACACAGGGATCTGCGGAGGGTGTGGGAATGGGTCAGCAGGAGAAGGTGGCGACGAGTCTCGCCGGCGCGGTCAGTGAGGGCATCGGCGCCTCCCTGGCGACGGTGGACGCGGAGCTCGCCCGCCGGTACCCAGGAGACCCCGGCACGCGCCAGCCCGTGCACACCGTCTACGTCCCGGGCAATGCCTTCGCCGCCGACACCGTCCGTACCTGGGGCGACGCTGCCCTGGCGGCGCTCGACGAGCACGCACCCGACGCCGCCGGCCTCGCCCGCGTCCTCGGCCTGAGCGACGACATGGCCGAGCCGGTGTACACGCGAGTACGCGCCAAGTTGGAGCGCGAGCCGATCGAGGACCTGCGCGTCGACTTCGAGGACGGTTACGCGGGCACCGACGAGGACGCCGACGCCGCACGCGCCGCCCGGCTGATCTCGCAGGCGTACGCGAACGGCACCGCCGCGCCCTACATGGGCATCCGCATGAAGTGCATGGAGGCCGCCGTACGCGACCGTGGCATCCGCACCCTCGACATCTTCCTCACCGGCCTGATGGAGGCCGGCGGCCTGCCCGACGGGCTCGTCCTCACCCTGCCCAAGGTCACATACGCCGAGCAGGTCTCCGCGATGGTGCGGCTCGTCGCGGAGTTCGAGAAGGCGCGCGGCCTGGAGAGCGGCCGCATCGGCTTCGAGATCCAGATCGAGACCAGCCAGTCCATCCTCGGCCCCGACGGCACCGCCACCGTCGCGCGCATGATCGACGCCGCCGAGGGCCGGGCCACCGGACTGCACTACGGCACCTTCGACTACAGCGCCTGCCTCGGTGTCAGCGCCGCCCACCAGGCCAGCGACCACCCCGCGGCCGACCACGCCAAGGCGGTCATGCAGGTCGCCGCGGCCGGCACCGGCGTACGGGTTTGCGACGGATCGACCAACGTCCTGCCCGTCGGGCCCACCGAGAAGGTCCACGACGCCTGGCGCCTGCACTACGGCCTCACCCGCCGCGCCCTCGCGCGTGCGTACTACCAGGGGTGGGACATGCACCCCGGCCACCTGCCCACCCGCTACGCCGCCGTCTTCGCCTTCTACCGCGAGGGCTTCGAGCAGGCCGCGGCCCGGCTGTCCGCCTACGCCACCCACGCGGGCGGCGACGTCATGGACGAGCCCGCCACGGCCAAGGCCCTGAGCTCCTACCTGCTGCGTGGCATCGACTGCGGCGCGCTCGACACCGCGGAGGTCGCCCGGCTGACCGGTCTCACGCGCGCCGACCTCGACGGCTTCGCGGCGCCCCGGCGCGGGGAGCTGACGGCCACAGCCGAGTGACAGCCGGCACCGGGCCCGCCGCTGCTCCTCGGGCTGTCCGCCGTCGTGGGCGTGTCCCAGGAACGGGGCAGGTCCGCTGACGGCAGTCCCTGGTCCCGGCACCGCCGGGATCAGGCCGGCGGGGGGTCTCCGGGTCGTGCCGCGGGATCAGGCCGGCGGGGGGTCTTCGAGTCGCGCTGCGGGATCAGGCCGGCGTCTCCCCGGCACCGCCGGGATCAGGCCGGCGGGGGGATCTCCCCGGAGCCGCGCGGGATGAGGACGGTCTCCAGCGTGACCTGCGCCGGTTCCTCGTTCACTCCGTCCAGCCTGCGGAACAGCCGCTCCGCCGCCGTACGGCCCAGGGCGGCCGCGTCCTGGGCGATCACCGTGATGCCGAGCAGGTCGGCGAGCTCGATGTCGTCGAAGCCGACCAGCGCGACCGGCTCCTCGCGTCCGGCGAGGAGCCGGACGACCGTCACCGTGACCCGGTTGTTCCCCGCGAAGATGGCGGTCACCGGCTCGGGGGCGCCCAGTACCGACGTCACCGCCTCGCGCACGCGCTCCGGCGCCGTGGAGCCCAGCGAGACCCAGGAGTCGTCGATCTCCAGACCGGCGTCCTCCATCGCCGCGCGATAGCCGCGCAGTCGCTCGACCGCGGTGTGGATGCGCGGCTGGTCGCCGATGAAGGCGATGCGCCGGTGGCCGTGTGCTATCAGATGCGCCACGCCCGCGCGTGCTCCGCCGAAGCTGTCGGACAGCACCGTGTCCGCCTCGATCCGGCCGGCCGGACGGTCGACGAACACCGTGGCCACGCCCGCCTTGATCTCCGGCTCCAGGTAGCGGTGGTCGTGACCCGCGGGGATCACGATGAGCCCGTCCACCCGGCGCGCGCACAGGGCGAGCGCCAACTCCTGTTCGCGGTCGGGGTCCTCGGCGCTGGAGCCGTTGATCAGCAGGGCGCCGTGCGCCCGGGCCACTTCCTCCACGGCCCGGCTGAGCGGCCCGTAGAAGGGGTCGGCGAGGTCCTCCAGCACCAGTCCGATGGACGCGGTGCGGCCCTTCCGGAGCACCCGCGCGCTGTCGTTGCGGCGGAAGCCCAGTGACTCGATGGCCTCCTGCACCCGCCGCTCGGTGTCCGGCGTGACGCCCGGTTCGCCGTTGACCACGCGCGAGACGGTCTTGAGGCCCACTCCCGCGCGGGCTGCGACGTCCTTCATCGTCGGCCGATTTCCGTAGCGGGGCTCGGGACCTCGAGGGCTTCCCGGCGGCTGCGGGGGACGAGTCGTATCGGCCACGGTGAGCTTTCTGTCCGACGGCAGGCGGTCGCGTTCGATGGTATGGGATGGTGTGGCGTCGGGCATAGGGCCTGGACAACGTTGTCAGGGCAATGGAGACTGTTGTCGAATCCGCAGGTCCGACAGTCTCTCCGGGGGATCGCACACCGATGCACACCAGCCTCGTCGCCGCTCTCGACATCGGCGGTACCAAGATCGCCGGCGCGTTGGTCGACGGGGGTGGCGCTCTCCTGCTGCGGGCGCAGCGCCCCACGCCGGCCCGGGAGAGCGGTGACGCGGTGATGCACGCGGTGGAAGGCGTCCTCGCCGAGCTGACGGCGTCGCCGCTGTGGCCAGGGGTACGGGCGGTCGGCATCGGCAGCGCGGGGCCGGTGGACCGCTCGGCCGGTACGGTCAGCCCGGTCAACGTCCCCGGCTGGCGCGACTTCCCGCTGGTCGAGCGGGTGTCACGGGCCGTCGGCGGTCTGCCCGTCGAGCTCGTCGGCGACGGCGTGGCGATGACGGCGGCCGAGCACTGGCTCGGCGCGGCCCGGGGATACGACAACGCGCTGTGCATGGTCGTCTCGACCGGCGTCGGCGGCGGTCTGGTGCTGAACGGCCGTCTGCACGCGGGCCCCACGGGCAACGCCGGGCACATCGGCCACATCAGCGTCGATCTGGACGGCGACGCCTGCCCGTGCGGGTCGCGCGGCTGTCTGGAGCGGATAGCCAGCGGCCCCAACATCGCCCGTCGTGCCGTGGAGAACGGCTGGCGTCCCGGTGCCGACGGCGACGCGACCGCTGCCGCCGTGGCCGAGGCGGCGCGCGCCGGCGACCCGGTCGCGACCGCCTCGTTCGAGCGCGCCGCCCAGGCGCTCGCCGCCGGGATCGCCGCCACCGCGACGCTGGTGGAGATCGACATCGCCGTGATCGGCGGGGGTGTCGCGGGCGCGGGGGACGTGCTCTTCACCCCGCTGCGCCGGGCCCTGCGCGACTACGCGACGCTGTCGTTCGTGCGGCGTCTGACGGTGGCGCCGGCGCGGATGGGCACGGACGCCGGTCTCGTGGGCGCGGCGGCGGCGGCGACGCTGGGCCGGGGCGAGACGGCGGTGGGAGCGGGCCGGGCATAGCCCTTGGGCGGGCGGCGTACCGCGCACAGCCCTTGGGCGGGCGGCGTACCGGGTTACGCGCCGGGGCGCGACCGAGTCCGTGACGGTCGTCCGCTCGGGGTGGGCCCTGCGTCTCGGGACCGGGACCCGGACGGAGCTCCCACCGAGGCGGTCACCAGGAGCGGTCCCCCTGCTGCTGCGGGACGACCACCAGGAACGCGTCCGACTCCAGGTCCATCACCACCTCGGCCGCCAGCCCCTCGTCCCGGCGGTGCCGGGCGTACTCCTCGGCGGCCCAGCTGCCCCGCGGATCTCCTGCCGGGAACTTCTCCAGAACAGTGCGGCGCATCGCGCACCCCCTCGTCTCTCCCGCTCCAACGACGGTCCCTCGGCAGGTGTCACGGGCAACGGCCCGGCCACAGTTCCGTCCCCGATCAGCCAACCCGTTCCGGCCCGGTGTTTCCGTGGCAGGGTGATGCGGGCAAGCCACTGTGGGCAACGGAAGAGGGGGACCCGTGATCGTCTGGATCAACGGTGCGTTCGGAGCGGGCAAGACCACTGCCGCACGCGAACTGATCGATCTGATCCCCAACAGCACCCTGTTCGACCCCGAGCTCGTCGGCGCCGGTCTGCGGTACGTGCTGCCGCAGAAGCGTCTCGACGACGTCGGCGACTTCCAGGACCTTCCCATCTGGCGGCGGCTCGTCGTGGACACCGCTGCCGCGCTCCTCGCCGAGCTGAGCGGGGTGCTGGTCGTGCCGATGACCCTGCTGCGTCAGGAGTACCGCGACGAGGTGTTCGGCGGGCTCGCCGCGCGGCGCATCCCCGTCCACCATGTGCTGCTGCGCCCGGATGAAACGATCCTGCGCGCACGAACAGCGGGCCGGCCCGTGCCCGACGCCCCGGACGGCGACCAGCGCGTCAGGCAGTGGTCGTTCGACCGCATCGATGCCTACCGCGCCGCGCTCGGCTGGCTCACCGCCGACGCGCACGTGATCGACACCAGCGGTATCGATCCGCGCGAAACGGCCCGGCGCATCGCCGCGGCCGTACGGTCGGGAGCCGCGGCCGCCTGCGAGATCGTCCAGACGCCCGAGCCCACCGCGGAGACCGTCGCCGCGGGCGTGCTCCTCTTCGACGAGCAGGACCGGGTGCTGCTCGTCGACCCGACCTACAAGCCCGGATGGGAGTTCCCCGGCGGCGTCGTCGAGCGGGGAGAGCCGCCGGCACGGGCGGGGATGCGGGAGGTCGCCGAGGAACTCGGCCTCGATCTGGCCGATGTCCCCCGGCTGCTCGTCGTCGACTGGGAGACCCCCCGGGCGCCGCGCTTCGGCGGACTGCGGCTCCTGTTCGACGGCGGCCGGCTCCTGGACGCCGACGCGCGGCGCATACGCCTGCCCGGACCGGAGCTGCGCGACTGGCGGTTCGTGGGCGAGCAGGAGGCCGCGCACCTGCTGCCGCCCGCGCGCTACGAACGGCTGCGCTGGGCGCTGCGCGCCCGTGAACGCGGCACCGTGCTCAACCTAGAGGCCGGCATCCCGGTCGGCTGACGCCTCCGCCGCGTCCAGCAGCGCCGCGGTGGCGTTCCCGGTCAGCGGGTCGCCGTGGCCGAAGCAGACCGTCGACGGCGCGAGCGAGGCCAGCCGGCGCATCGACACCTGCGCCGTGGCCCGGTCCACGTTGAACACCCCGAGCATCACCTGCCCGACCCCCGCCACGCAGTCACCTGTGAACAGCACCCCCTGGTGGGGCAGGTGGACGCCGATCGAGCCGTCGGTGTGACCGGGCGAGTGGACCACGCGCGCACCGCCGCCGAAGTCCAGCACGTCGCCGTCCTCGAGCTCCCGGTCCACCCGGGTCGGCGGCGCGGGCGGCACCGTGAGCCCGTGCTCGTACAGCGGGACCTCCCAGTCCAGCAGTACGGGCTCGGGCACGGGCGCCTCGCCCCGTACCACCGGGGCGTCGAGGCGGTGGGCCAGCACCTCGGCCCCGTACCGCGCGGCCAGCTCGCCGGCCGCGCCCACGTGGTCGCGGTGGCAGTGCGTCAGAACGATCCGCCGGAGGGCCGCCGGATCGAGCCCCGCCCCCCGTATCGCCCCCTCGATCAGCGGCGCGGCGTCCCGGTGGCCCGCGTCGACGAGCGTCAGCTCGTCGCCGTCGTGCCACAGGTAGGCCTGGCCGACCGGGAAGCGGAACATGTGCAGCTGCGGCAGTACCTGGATGACGTCCATGCGGCGAACGTACGCACAGGAGCACGCCCGCCGCCCGGAACTACGCTGCCGGCGATCTTCGCCGAGCGCGGAATCGCCTCCCCGCCCGGCAGGCGGTCAACCCCGCTTGGACTCGGCGTAGTTCGCCAGGAACAGCGCCTCCGCGACCGACAGCCGCTCCAGCTCCTCGGGGGACACGCTCTCGTTCACCGCGTGGATCTGCGCCTCCGGCTCGCTGAGCCCGATCAGCAGGATCTCCGCCTTCGGGTACAGCGCGGCGAGCGTGTTGCACAGCGGGATGGAGCCGCCCATCCCGGACGCCTGCATCTCCTCGCCCGGGTACGCCACGCGCATCGCCTCGGCCATCGAGGTGTAGGCGGGGCTGGTCACGTCCGCCTGGAACGGCTGGCCCTGACCCACCTGCTCCAGCGTCACGCGCGCGTTCCACGGAGTGTGCTTCTCGATGTGCGCGAACAGCAGCTTCGTCGCCTCCGCGGCGTCCTGGCCCGGCGGCACCCGCAGGCTGATCTGCGCCCGCGCGCTCGCCGGGATGGAGGGCGTGGCGCCCGCGACGGGGTGGCAGTCGATGCCGATCACGGTCACGGCGGGGCGGGCCCAGATCCGGTCGGCGACCGTGCCGTTGCCGGGCAGGCCGACACCGTCGAGGACCTTGGCGTCCTTGCGGAACTCCTCCTCCGGGTACTGCAGTCCCTCCCATTCGGCCTGCGCGGGAAGGCCGTCGATCACCGTCGACCCGTCCTCGGCGCGCAGCGAGTCCAGGACGCGGATCAACGCGGCCAGCGCGTCGGGCGCGGCCCCGCCGAACTGGCCCGAGTGCAGGTTCCCTTCGAGCGTGTCGACCTGGACGCGGATCATGGTCATTCCGCGCAGCGTCGCCGTCACCGTCGGCAGGCCCACCCGGAAGTTCCCGGTGTCGCCGATCACGACCGCGTCGGCCGCGAGCAGGTCCGGGTGCTCCTCCGCGTACCGCTCGAGGCCGCCCGTGCCCTGCTCCTCCGAACCCTCGACGACGACCTTCACCGAGACCGGCACGCCGCCGTTCGCCTTGAGGGCGCGCAGCGCGAGCAGGTGCATGATGAAGCCGCCCTTGCAGTCGGCCGTGCCGCGCCCGTACCAGCGGCCGTCGCGCTCGGTCAGCTCGAACGGCGGGCTCACCCAGGCGGCTTCGTCCAGCATCGGCTGCACGTCGTAGTGCGCGTACAGCAGGACGGTCGGCGCGCCCTCCGGGCCGGGCAGGAGCCCGTACACCGACTGCGATCCGTCCGGGGTGTCGAGCAGCGCGACGTCCTGGAACCCCTCCGCGCGCAACGCGTCCGCCACCCAGCCGGCCGCCGCCTCGCACTCGCTGCGCGGCGCCACCGCCTCGTCCGCCACCGACTGGAACGCCACCAGTTCGGCGAGCTCCGCCTTGGCACGGGGCATCAGCGAGGCGACGGTCTCGGCGATCGGATTCGCGGTCATGGGCACGCTCCTTGTGGGTGCGACGTTGTGCGATGTGTGTACGGCGAATGTGTGGTCGATCCTCCCACAGGGGGTGGGTGCGCTCCGCGCCGTAGGATGCGGTCGAGAGCATGGGCCATGGGTCGGATCGGGAGCAGAAGTACATCGTGAGCAGCGAGAACGATGCCACCGGAGCAGAGGCGGCACAGGAGCTTGGCGAGGGTCCCACCTGGGACGTCGTCGTGGTCGGCGCAGGACCCGCAGGAGCCTCGGCGGCGTACGCGGCGGCGGTGAGCGGTCGCAGGGTGCTGCTCCTGGAGAAGGCCGGACTGCCCCGCTACAAGACCTGCGGCGGCGGCATCATCGGCCCCTCGCGCGACAGCCTCCCGCCCGGCTTCGAACTGCCCCTGCGCGACAAGGTGCACGCCGTCACCTTCTCGCTGAACGGGAAGCTGGCCCGCACCCGCCGCTCCAAGCGGATGCTCTTCGGTCTGATCAACCGTCCGGAGTTCGACGCCGGCCTGGTCGAGCAGGCGGAGAAGGCGGGCGCGGTCGTGCGCACGGGCGTCACCGTCTCCCGTGTGGAGCAGCACGGTCCAGCCGTCCCCGACCGGCGCACGGTCGCCGTCGTGCTCTCGGACGGCGAGACGGTGCTGGCCCGCGCGGTCGTCGGGGCCGATGGCAGCGCCAGCCGGATAGGAGCTCACGTGGGGGTGAAGCTCGATCAGGTGGACCTCGGCCTGGAGGCGGAGATCCCGGTACCGGACACGGTCGCGGAGGACTGGGCGGGCCGGGTGCTCATCGACTGGGGTCCGATGCCCGGCAGTTACGGCTGGGTGTTCCCGAAGGGCCGGACGCTGACGGTCGGCGTGATCTCGGCGCGCGGCGAGGGCGCGGCGACCAAGCGGTATCTGGAGGACTTCATCGCCCGGCTGGGGCTGGCGGGTTTCGAGCCGGCCATCTCCTCCGGGCACCTGACGCGCTGCCGCAGCGACGACTCGCCGCTGTCGCGCGGCCGGGTGCTGGTCTGCGGGGACGCGGCGGGGCTCCTGGAGCCGTGGACCAGGGAGGGCATCTCCTTCGCCCTTCGGTCCGGGCGGCTCGCGGGGGAGTGGGCGGTGCGGATCGCCGAGGCGCACGACGCCGTGGACGCCCGCAGGCAGGCGCTCAACTACGCGTTCGCCATCAAGGCGGGGCTGGGTGTGGAGATGGCGGTCGGCAGGCGGATGCTCGCCGTCTTCGCGCGCAGGCCCGGTCTGCTGCACGCGGCGATCACCGGGTTCCGGCCCGCCTGGACCGCCTTCACCGACATCACGCGCGGGGCGACGTCGCTCGCGGGGCTGGTGCGGACGCACTCGCTGGCGCGGCGCGCGCTGGACGTGCTGGACAAGCGCGCGTAAGGGGGGCGTACGGCCCGGTCGCGGGCGCCCACGCGGCGGAGGCGGCCGGCCGGCCCGTCTGTGCGGCTCTCGGTCCGGTCACCGGTTCCGGTTCCGGGCCCGTCGCCGCGCCGGCTGACGCGGGCCCGGCGCCGCGACCGCGATCCGGGATCTCCTCCGAGCGGTCCGGTCAGTTCGAGCGGGTCACCGAGAACCGCGGCGCGTTCGTCGAACACTGTCCCGCGGCCGGACCGCACCCCGGTCAGGCCGCCGGCACGCCGCCGGGCTCAAGGAACCGGGCGTCGGCACGGCGCTCACCGTCCTCGTCGCCCCCCTGATCCGCGTCGTCCTGCTGCCGGTGACGATGCGGCTCGCGGGCAGGGCCAACGGGTGGGCGCCGAAGCACCTGCACCGGCTGCACGCCCGCTTCGGCCTCGCGGAGGCCCCGCGCCCCGGCCCGTACTGCGCAGGGAGTACGTGTGACCGCCACGCCGGGGTGACGTCCCCGTCCCGCGCCCGGGTCTAGCGTGGCCGGTATGGAACAGCGGCGCGCGCACAGGTGCGGTGGTCCACCCCGGGCACGGGGCGGACCACCGCTGATGCGTCAGTGGGAGGAACGGCGCAGCCGGGGCCGGATCCCCTGGGTGTCGACCGCGGCGCTGGCCGTCTTCGTCGTGGTCGGCACCGGCTTCGCCGCCGAGGGGCAGCCCGGGCGGGAACCGCTCGACGCCTTCGCGCGCGTCCTGCTCCTGATCGGCCCCGCGCTGCTCCTGCTGCGCATCCGCCACCCGGTCGTCGCGGTGTCGGGCGTGTGCGCGAGCGCCTTCGTCTACTTCGCGGCCGGCTACCCCTACGGACCGGTCTTCCTCACCATCGCCGTCGGCTGCTTCGCCGCGATCGTCGCCGGGCACCGGCGCGCCGCCTGGTGGTCCATCGGTCTGCTGTGGGCGGGCCACCTCATGATCGCGCACTGGCTCTACCGCTATCTGCCGCCGGGCGGCGACGACGCCGCTCCCTGGGGCCAGGAGGTCTTCGTCACCGCCTGGGTGGTGGCCGTCGTCGCCGCGTCGGAACTGGTCCGCGTGCGACGTGAGGTGTGGGCCCGGGAGCGTGCAGAGCGGGCAGCCGCCGAGAAGCGCCGCGCCGACGAGGAACGGCTGCGGATCGCCCGCGAACTGCACGACGTCCTCGCCCACTCCCTGTCCGTCGTCAACGTCCAGGCGGGCGTGGGCCTCGCCCTCCTCGACTCCGACCCCGAACAGGCGCGGGCCGCGCTGACCACCATCAAGGCCGCGAGCAAGGAGGCCCTCGGCGAGGTACGCCAGGTGCTCGACACCCTGCGGACCCCCGGCGACGCCCCCCGCGCGCCCGCCCCCGGCCTGGCGCGCCTTCCCGAACTCGTCGAGCAGGCGGCGAGCACCGGACTCACCGTCGACGTCGACACGGTGGGCTCCCTGCCCCCGTTGTCGCCCGGCGCGGACCTGGCCGCCTTCCGGATCGTGCAGGAGGCGCTGACGAACGTCGTCCGGCACTCGGGTTCGCGCACGGCCCGGGTGCGCATCGCCTACGCCGCGGGCCGGCTCGACCTGCGGATCGACGACGACGGCCCCGCCACCGGCTCCGACGCCGGGGGCAGCGGCAACGGACTGGCGGGCATGCGGGAGCGGGCCGCCGCCCTCGGTGGCACCATCGAGGCGGGTCCGCGGCCGGACGGCGGCTTCCGGGTCCGCGCCGAACTGCCCGCGCAGCCCAGGGAGACGACGTGATCCGCGTACTGCTCGCCGACGACCAGATGCTGGTGCGGGCCGGTTTCCGGGCGCTGCTCGACGCCCAGCGGGACATCGAGGTCGCCGGTGAGGCGTCGGACGGCGAGGAGGCTGTGCGCCTGGTGGGCGAACTGCGCCCGGACGTCGTCCTGATGGACATCCGTATGCCGGTGCTCGACGGTCTCGCCGCGACGCGCCGGATCACCGGTGACGAGCGCCTGAGGGACGTCAGGGTGGTCATGCTCACCACCTTCGAGCTGGACGAGTACGTCTTCGAGGCGATCCGCTCCGGGGCCTCCGGTTTCCTCGTGAAGGACACGGAACCGGAGGAACTGCTGCGCGCCGTACGGGCGGTGGTCGAGGGCGACGCGCTGCTGTCGCCGGGCGTCACCCGGCGGCTGATCGCGGAGTTCGCGGCCCGGTCCAGGGCTCCGGCGAAGGCCGGGGGACTCGACCGGCTCACGGAGCGCGAACGGGAGGTGATGGCGCTGGTCGGGATCGGTCTGTCCAACGAGGAGATCGCCCGCCGCCTGGTCGTCAGCCCGCTCACCGCCAAGACGCATGTGAGCCGGACGATGGTCAAGCTGGGCGCCCGCGACCGGGCCCAACTGGTCGTGCTCGCCTACGAGTCGGGCCTCGTCCGGCCCGGCTGGCTGGGCTGAGCCGGGAGCCGTGGAGCGGCCGGCGGGCAGGTGCCCGCCGGCCGCGTTCCCGTGGCGGTGCGGCTGTCAGTCGCCGACCTTCACCCGCTCCGGAGCCGGAACGGAGGCGGCGACGACGACCGACTCCCCGGTGGCGCGCCGCGCACGCAGTCCGGTGAGCGTGATCAGCAGTCCGACGGCCGCGATCGCCGTGACGACCACCAGGCCCGGCCGGAAGCTGTCCAGCACCTCCTGCGCGGAGCGGCCGTTCTCGCCGCCCGCGGTGATCACAGCGGTGACGACGGCCAGGAAGACGGCGCCGCCGACCTGGATCGAGGTGTTCAGCAGGCCGGACACCATGCCCTGCTCGTGGTCCTCGACGCCGTTGGTGGCCTGGATGTTGAGCGACGGGAAGACCAGTGCGCACGCCGCGCCGAGCAGCAGCATCGACGGCAGGATCACGGCGGCGTACGTGGGCGTCAGGTCGATCTGGAGGAAGAGCGCGTACGCGACGACCAGCAGCGAGAACCCGGTGGCGATCACGCGGGGCGTCCCGAAGCGGTCCACGAACGAGCCGATCTTCGTCGCGGACAGCGCGACCAGCGCGCCCGCGGGCAGGAACGCGAGCGCGGTCTGCAGGGCCGACCAGCCGAGCAGCGACTGCATGTACTGGGTCACCAGGAACTGGAAGCCCACGTACGAACCGAAGAAGAACGCCGCGCCGAGGTTCGCCCGGATCTGGTTGCCGGAGCGCAGCACGCCCAGCCGGATGAGCGGGTGCGCGCTGCGGCGCTCGATGGTGACGAACGCGGCGAGCAGGATCGCGGTGGCGGTGAAGGAGAGCAGCGTCTGCGCGGAGGCCCAGCCCACCTCGGGCGCCTGGACGACGGTGAAGACGAGCAGGAGCATCGACAGTGTGCCGGTGACGGCGCCGGGCAGGTCGTAGCCCTTGCCGGAGTCCTCCCGGCTGCTGCGCGGGATCAGCCTGACGCCGGCGACGAGCGCGATCAGCGCGATCGGCGCGGGCAGCAGCATGGTCAGCCGCCAGCTCACCTCGGTCAGCAGTCCGGAGAGCACGAGGCCCATGGAGAAGCCGGTGGCGGCGCAGGTGGTGTAGATCGACAGCGCGCGGTTGCGCTGCGGGCCCTCCTTGAAGGTCGTGGTGATGATCGACAGGCCGGCGGGTGCCGTGAAGGCGGCGCTGAGACCCTTGACGAAGCGGCTGACGATCAGCAGCGGGCCGGAGTCGACGAGGCCGCCGAGCAGGGAGGCCAGCGCGAAGACGGCGAGGGCGACGAGGAAGACGCGGCGGCGTCCGAGCAGGTCGGCGGCGCGGCCGCCGAGGAGCAGCAGGCCGCCGTAGCCGAGGATGTAGCCGCTGACGATCCACTGCAGGGTCGAGGTGGACAGGTCGAGATCGGTGGCGATCGAGGGAAGCGCGACACCGACCATCGAGACATCGAGGGCGTCGAGGAACATCGCGGCGCAGAGCACGAGCAGGGTGCCCCACAGGCGTGGGCTCCAGCGGTCCTGCGATGTGGGGACGTCGATCGGAGAGGTCATGCGGAGCACACTACATGCACATGCATTGACTGCAAGTGCATTTAATTCCGGTGCAACAATATGCGTCGTTTCTGCTAACGTGCGGTCATGGCTGCGACGAAATCCGAGCGCGTGCTCGTGAAGGAGTGGCGGGACGTCCTCGCGCTGCACGCGCGCACGATGTGCGAGCTCGATCGTGAGCTGCACCGGTTCGGGCTGGGCGCCAGCGACTTCGAAGTGCTGGACGTGCTGGCCGAGTTGGGCGGCGCGGAGGGGGCACCGGGCGAGTGCTCGTCCCGTGTCCAGGAGCTGGCCGGCCGCGTGCACCTCAGCCAGAGCGCGCTCTCACGTCTGATCGCCCGCCTGGAGAAGGACGGCCTGGTGACCCGGGGGATGTGCTCCGAGGACCGCCGCGGGGTGCGGGTCGCGCTCACCGAGGAGGGCCGCGCCCGCCACGCGGAGGTGAAGCCGCTGCAGCGCGCGGTGCTTTCGCGCATGCTGCCCGACACGCAGGACTGAGGCCGGCAACCGCGCCTGCCGTCAGACGACTGCCGAGGTCTCGCGCCACAGGCGCGCCAGTGCCGCATCGCCGGTGACGGACACGGCGTCCAGCGGCAGCCTGTTCCACAGCGTCAGGTACAGCCGGTCCGCCGGCCCGCTCAGCTCGCAGTCGCACGGACCCCCGCCGCCGCGTTCCGTGCGCGCGGGCTCCTGCGACAGCCGTACGGTCCACACGTCACCCGTGTCCGTGGCCGCGACGCGCAGCAGCCTGGGGGCAGTGGTGCGCACCCTGCTCCTGGGCCGTGCGTGGAACGCCGCCAGCAGCTCGTCGATGCCGTCCACCGCGAACTCCGCGGCGAACGGCCCGGGCTTGCCGTTTGACGCGGACTCGGCGTCCGCCCGGTGCACCGCCGTCTCATGGGCCTGGCGCCGCGCCCAGAAGGCCAGCGGCGAGGGCGCGGGCAGGAACGACCAGCACGCGAGGTCGGCGGGGGCCTCGCTCAGCGCCGCCACCAGCATCCCGTGCCCCTCGCGGAACCATTCGAGCAGCGCGTCGCCGTCGAGATCGGGTTCCCCGGCGTCCGGCCGGTACGAGGTGTGTCCCTCGGTGACGAACGACGTCGCCCAGCGGTGCACCGTCCCCGTGTGCCGCAGCAGGTCCCGCATCCGCCAGCCCGGGCACGTCGGCACGGGAGCCCCGGGCCCGGCGGCATCGGCGGCCGCCGCGAGCAACTGCCCCTCGCGGACCAGGTACTTGATGAGCGCCGAGGTCTCCATGGCGCAGATTCTGCCAGCGCGGCGGGACCCGCTCCAGGGCGCCTTGGGGCCTCGGACCGGGCCCCGAGCGCAGGCACCGGTTGTCAGGCCCCGTGCGGGCGCGCGGCCTGCGGTCCACCGCGCAGCAGCCGGACGAACAGGCCCAGCGCCCAGGCCTGGACGAGCGCCGCGACGACCAGCGCCGGGTAGAGGAACGCGGCGGACTCCACCACGCCCTCCCCGAACAGGGAGCCCAGCGCCATGAGCGCGAAGATCGTCGGCGCGGTCAGCAGGAACAGCCATATGCCGGCCATCGACGCGTCCTCGTGATGCACGAACAACGTGTCGACGGCCACGAAGAGGGCTGCCGCGGCGACCAGCGCCAGGTAGATCCTGGAGGCGAGGTCGCCGAAGGTCAGTCGTGCGAGCGAGGTCAGTCGTGCGTGCATGGCCGTCTCCCGGTGGTCGTCGTCCTCCCAGGCTCCGCCGGTCCGGGTGCCCGCACCTGAGTACGACTACTCAGCCGCCATGGGGGAAACGGCCCGGTTCCGTGAGTCCCCGGCATCCTGTGTGCGCCCGGCGGACCGGTCGCGCCGCGCGACCTCCGTGCCGGGGGCCGAGGCGTGCCGGGCGCCGTACGCGATCAGCGCGGCTCCGGCGGCCAGTGCCGCCACCGTCGTCAGCGCGACGGGCAGCGAGAACCAGTCGGCCAGGAAGCCGATCGCGGGCGGGCCGAGCAGCATGCCGCCGTAGCCGAGCGTGGACGCGGCCGCGACGCCGGCGGGCCCGGCCAGCGCGCCCGCCCTGCCGACGGCCACGGGGAAGATGTTCGCCAGGCCCAGACCGGCGACGGCGAAGCCCAGCAGCGCGAGCCACACGGTCGGCGCGAGCGCGCCGAGCAGCATTCCGGCCGCGGCGGTGGCGCCGCCGGCGACGAGTGTGCGGGTCTGGCCGAGCCGCTCCAGCAGCAGCGTGCCGGTGAGGCGGCCCGCGGTCATGGCGAGGGCGAACAGCGAGTAGCCGGCGGCTGCCACGCCCGGATGCGCGTGCAGATCCTGCTCCAGGTGCAGCGCACTCCAGTCGGCCATCGCGCCCTCGCCGTACGCAGTGCACAGCGCGATCACGCCGAAGAGGACCACCAGGTTGCGGGTGCGCCCCGTCAGGCGCGCGGGCGCGGTCCCGGTCGCGGGGTCGTCGGAGTCCGGCGCGGGGTGCGTCAGGAGCACGGGTCCGGCGGCGGCGGTGACCAGCAGGCCGAGCCCGGTGAGCGTGAGCAGGTGCGCGGTCGGGGACAGGCCGCCGGCGACGAGACCCCCGAGACCCGCCCCGAGCATGCCGCCGAGGCTGAACGCCGCGTGGAAGCCGGGCATGACGGGCCGGCGCAGGGCGGCGACCAGATCGACGGCCGCGCTGTTCATGGCGACGTTGATCCCGCCGTACGCGGCGCCGAAGACGAGCAGCACCAGACCCAAGGTGAGCGCGGAGTGCGTCAGCGGAGGCAGCGCCATGCTGAGCGAGAGCAGCACGGCGCTGCACACGGTCACGGCGTGGCTGCCGAAGCGGCGGCACAGCCGGCCGGTGAGCGTCATGGTGACCACGGCGCCGGCGGAGACGCCGAGCAGCGCGAGGCCGAGGTCGCTCGCGGAGGAACCGGTCTGTTCCTTGATCGCGGGAATGCGGACGACCCAGCCGGCGAAGAGGAAGCCGTCGAGGGCGAAGAAGACGGTGAGGGCGGTGCGGAGGCGGGACAGGGAGAGCGGGGCGGTGTTTCCGCCGGGTCCCCCCGTAGCGGCCGTCCGGAGTTTGTTTAGAAGCGGCACAAACTCAGGATAGGGGCTCGCGACGGTTGCGTACAAGGCGGCTGCTCACCGTCCGGATCATGGGACACTCACCTGCATGAACGGCAAGGCGACGAGTACCCGGACCAAACTCGAAAGAGGCCGCAGCGCCCTCGGCCCGGCACTGGAACTGGTGCACACCGGGCGGGCGCCCACGCGCGCCGTCCTCACCGCCGAACTCGGCGTCACCCGCGCCACCGCCGGAGCCGTCGCCGCCGAGCTCGAAGCGCTCGGCCTCATCCGGGTCGACTCACGGCCCGCAGCCGCCGCCGGGTCCCAGGGCCGTCCCTCGCACCGCCTCGCCGTCGACGACACCGGCCCGGTGGTCCTCGCCGCCCAGGTCCACGCCGACGGATTCCGTGCCGCGCTCGTCGGCCTCGGCGGCCGCATCGTGGCCACAGCGCCCGGCTGCGTCGCCGTCCAGGCGGATCCGGCGCAGGTGCTCGGCGAGGTCGTCGAGGCGGGCGCGGCGCTGCTGCGCGAGAGCGGCCGCCGCTGCGCCGGCGCCGGGCTCGCGGTGCCCTCCGCGGTCGCCGAACCCGAGGGGACCGCCCTCAACCCCCTGCACCTGGCCTGGCCGGCCGGTGCTCCCGTACGCGACATCTTCGCCGAACGCGTCGCCGCGGCGGGCATCCGGGGACCCGCCTTCACCGGCAACGATGTCAACCTCGCGGCACTCGCCGAGCACCGCCACGGCGCCGGCCGCGGCGCCCAGCACCTGCTGTGCGTCGCCACCGGCCACCGCGGCGTCGGAGGCGCGCTGGTGCTCGACGGCCGCCTGCACACCGGCAGTTCGGGCCTCGCGCTGGAGGTCGGCCACCTCACCGTCAACCCGGAGGGCCGCCCCTGCCACTGCGGCAGCCGTGGCTGCCTCGACGTCGAGGCAGACCCGCTCGCCTTCCTGACCGCCACGGGCCGCGACCCCGGTCCCGAGGTCTCGCTGCTCCAGCAGTCCAGGGACCTGCTGCGCGGGGAGTACGACGACCCGGCCGTGCGCAGGGCGGCGGAGGAACTCATCGACCGCCTGGGCCTCGGCCTCGCGGGACTGGTCAACATCCTCAACCCGGACCGGATCATCCTCGGCGGCCTCCACCGCGAACTGCTGGAGGCGGACCCGGAGCGCCTGCGCGCCGTCGTCGCCGACCGCAGCCTGTGGGGCCGCAGCGGGGGAGTCCCGCTCCTGTCGTGCACCCTCGACCACAACTCCCTGGTGGGCGCCGCGGAGCTGGCCTGGCAGCCCGTCCTCGACGACCCGCTGGCGGCGCTCGCCTGACGCACCGACGGGCGGGACGGCGGCCACCCGTCCGGAGGACGGCCCGGCGATCCGGGCCGTGCTTGCGGGTAGTCGACGACACATGACCCACACGCCCTCCGGGCCGCACCGCGCGCACCGGTTCGCGCACCTGCACCGCAGAGTGCTCGAATCACCCGTCGGGCTCGGCTGGAACCGCGGCCGGGAGATGGAGCTCATGCACCGGGCCATGGGCTTCGCCGCACTGGGTTTCGTCACCCTCGTGCCGCTGCTCGTGGTCGTGGCGGCCGCCGACCCGGTCAGCGCCGAAGGCTTCGCCCGGTGGCTCGGCGAGGGTCTCGGCGTCTCGCCGGGATCCCAGCGGCAGGTCGAGGAACTGTTCGGCATGCCCGGTCAGGCGCTCCAGCGCACCACGGCGTTCGGTCTCGCCGCGCTCGCCGTCTTCGGGCTCACCTTCGGGTCCGCCGTGCAGACGGGTTACGAGAAGGTGTGGGACCTGCCCACCGCCCGCTGGCACACCATGTGGCGCCACGTGGTGTGGCTGGCGCTGCTGATCCTCTTCCTCGTGGTGTTCGTCAACCTCCCGGAGCCGGACTCGGTCGTGGCCACCACATTCATCATGATCGCCGACCTGCTGGGCACGGTCCTGTTCTTCTGGACCTCCCAGCGCCTCCTGCTCGGCGGCCGGGTCCGTTGGCGCGCCCTGCTGCCCGGCGCGGTGGCCACCGCCGTGGCCCTGCTCGGGCTTCGGGTCTTCTCGCAGATGGTCTTCTCGCCGCTGATCGCCTCGAACGCCGTCACCTACGGCCCGTTCGGCACCGTCCTCGTGATCCAGACGTGGCTCGTCGGCGTCGGCGTGGTGGTCTACGGCGGGGCGCTCGCGGGCCGCCTGCTCCACGAGGAGCTGACCCGACGCAGGCTGCTCCGAGCGGTCGAGCACGACGACTTGTAGCCCACCGTCCCGCCGTGGGGCCGCCTGCGTACGGGCGTCACCAGTGCCGTCCCCGGCGCAGGGAGCCGCGCTCGGGCGACGAGACGTGCAGGACCTCGTACCGGTCTCCGGGCGCCGCCGGCGTGTCGTGGTCCCACAGGGTCACGTACAACAGCTCCCAGCGGTACGGGTCGACGCCGAGCGCCGCGCAGACCGCGCCCTCGTGTCGCGCCAGCCGTTCCGTCTCGGCAGCCGCCTCCTCGACGAGCGGGCCGGGCCGGACCCCGAGCGGAAGCCGCTGCCTGCGCCGGACGGCGGTGCGCGCCCTGGCCGCCGCCGCGGGCCCCTCGTGGTACGCGGCCCCCGTCCAGTGCTGCACCTCGGGGCGGCCGAAGTCGTCGGCGATGCCCTGAAATCCGGGCCCCCACAGAAAGCCGTTCATGCCCTCGGACGCGGTCCACAAGTACAGCGGCGCGTACTGGTTCACGGGCGAGCCGGCGGCGCGTTCGCGCATCAGGTACGCCTTGAGCCCGAGGCCGGGGAAGTCGTCCAGCAGATGGCTGCGGCGCGCCACGCGGTCGCGGACGATCCCCATGTCGTAATCGGCGGGCAGGGTGATCTCGTACTGCATCGCGTGCACGGTCGGGTCAACTCCTTCGGGCGGACGAGGGTGCGAGGAGGGCGAGCAGGCCGCGGACAGCCGCGTCGAAGGCGGCCGTCGAGCCGGAGGCGCGGGCCAGCACGTAGCCGCCCTGCACGGTGGCGACGATCGTCGCCGCGACCTCGGACGGGACGAGCGCGGCACTCAGCTCTCCGCTCTCCCGGCCCTCGTCGACGACGGCGGCGAGCCTGCCCCGCAGCCAAGCGAGCGTCTCGTCCACCGGCGCACGCAACGCGTCGCTGGCGACCACGTCCGGATCCATCGTCAGCCGGCCGACCGGGCATCCGCGCAGGACGTCGCGCTCGCGCAGCAGGTACGTGGTGATGCGCTCGTGCGCGGTGCCCGGACCGCCGAGCACCGCGTCCGCCGCCGCCCGCATGTCGTCGGCCGTGCGCCGGATCGCGGCCAGTGCCAGGTCGGGCTTGCCGGAGAAGTGGTGGTACATGCTGCCCTGACCCGCGCCCGCCTGCTGCTGGATCGCCTTCGGGCTCGTGCCCACGTAGCCGCGCTCCCACAGCAGTTCACGGGTCGCCTCGATCAATCGTTCCGAGGTGCTCATGCCGTCAGTGTACATACCAGTAGGTACAGAGGTCCGCGCCCGGCCCGGGGACGCCTTCCCCGCTCGCGCGTACTCCCCGGGAGGTACGCGCACAGCCGCTGGCCGTACGACGACGCGGCCCTCGTCCGGCGAGAACCTCGAAAGCGTCGACACAACCACCGGACGAAGCGCCACCGAGGAGCTGAACCGAGATGAACCACCTCGCCTACGACGGGCCCGGCCCGTGGATCGTCTTCTTCCCGCTGATCTGGGCGGCTGTCGTCGTCGGCGTCGTCACCGTCCTGCGCCGCACCGGCCTCCGGCACCCCCGGCGCGCCTCCTGGCAGGGCAGCCGGCCACCGATCGGAGAGAGCTCCCCCATCGCCCTGCTCGGCCGCCGCTTCGCCGCGGGTGAGATCGACGAGGAGGAGTACTGGCGGCGGCTGTCGGTCCTGGACGAGCAGTTCGGCCGTGTCGCCGGGGACGGTGCGGCATGACCACGCACCCGAACGGGGCCCGGACCACCGGGCCCCGCCCCGCCGCCCGGCCGTCCGGCCGCCCCGCCCCGCCGCCCGCCCGGACCATCGGGCCCCGCCCCGCCGCCCGGCCGTCCGGCCGCCCCGCCCGGTCAGCCGGCAACGGCCGACCGGGCGGTGGCAGTTGCGGCGTCGCTCTTCGCCTCGGGCACCTCGCAGAACGGGCCGGTGGTCGTGGCCCCGTACACCGCCGGGTACTCCGGCAGCGCGATCGCGGGGCAGGCCGCGGGAAGGGTGAACCAGACGACCTTGCCCGCGTCGCCGCGCGGCCGTACGCCCCAGCTCTCACTGACGGCGGCCACCAGCGCGAGGCCGCGGCCGTGGGTCTCGGAGGAGTCCGCGTCATGGACGGTCGGCAGACGCGGATCGCGGTCGTGCACGGAGACCGTGAGCCGGTCGAGCAGCAGCTCGACGTCCACGGTGCACGTCTTGTCGGGCTGGGCGTGCCGGTGCACATTGGTCAGCAACTCGGTGACGCCGAGCGCTGCCTGGTCGATCAGAGGATCGAGATGCCAGTAGCGCAGTTGCGCCGAGATGATTCTGCGGACCTGACCGATCCGCGACGGCAGGGCCTGGAGCTCCACCGTGCAGTGCCTGCTGGGCTGGCTGATCACGGCTGCGACTCCCCGAAATAGGTCCGGAAGAAGACGAGACAAGAGATCCAGCAGTCGGCCGCCTGCTGAACGTACCGGCGGGGCTGGATCTCAGCGTGACCGCCGGTGAACCCTGAGTGATGTGGAACCAGCGTGAACCACGGCCCGTGGGGCCGCAACTCGCGGCACTCCCGTGCCCGTTCTCAACTCCTGTCGCCGCCCGCCCCGCGCAGCGCCTCCAGGAAGCGTCCGGCGAGGGCCTTGCCGTCGGGCCGCCGGCTGCGCTGACCCATGGTCAGGCGGTACCGCTTGCCGTTCAGCGTCGCCACCGTGCTGTCGTCACCGGCGAACCACGGCCGGCCCGCGGTCACGGCCCGCACGGGCGCGCTCTCGATCACGCGGCCGTAACTCGTCATCAGCGCCAGCCGGCCGTCCTTGATCAGCACCTGACCAGCCCGGGTCAGTGAACGCGGCCAGCGTTCGATCCGTACGCCCGTGGCGCTGAAATCCGGCTCCGCGGTTGCCATCGTCTCCGCCCCCTTCACAGCGACTCCTGTGGGAAGTCTGCACACTTGGGCCGCCGTGCACCAGTGCGCCTGGTCAGAGCCTTGCACAAGCGACTCCTATGGATCCCCAAAGCGAATGTTTGCCCAGGTGAGGGGCTTACTGTTGCGGGTGGGCACACATCGTGGACCAGAGGCGGGCGAGGCGAGGACGGCACTCATGAACACGCGTGAGAATCCAGGGGCGGCACAGGCGGGCCGCGTATCCGCCGAACGGGTGAGACCGGACGGGGACCCGGCGGCGGCCACGTCCGGGGCGGTCGCGACCGTCGACGTGGACCGCACCGACCCCGCGTACCGGGAATGGCTGAAAGAGGCCGTGCGCAAGGTGCAGGCCGACGCCAACCGCTCCGCCGACACCCATCTGCTGCGCTTCCCGCTGCCCGAGGAATGGGGCATCGACCTCTACCTCAAGGACGAGTCCACGCACCCGACTGGCAGCCTCAAGCACCGCCTGGCCCGCTCCCTGTTCCTGTACGGCCTGTGCAACGGCTGGATCCGACCGGGCAAGCCCGTCATCGAGGCGTCCAGCGGCTCGACCGCCGTGTCGGAGGCGTACTTCTCGAAGCTGATCGGCGTTCCCTTCGTCGCCGTGATGCCGCGCACCACGAGCCCCGAGAAGATCCGGCTGATCGAGTTCCACGGCGGGCAGTGCCACTTCGTCGACGACTCGCGCCGCATGTACGAGGAGTCCGCCGCGCTCGCGGAGCGGACCGGCGGCCACTACATGGACCAGTTCACCTACGCGGAACGCGCCACCGACTGGCGGGGCAACAACAACATCGCCGAGTCGATCTACCAGCAGCTGCGGCTCGAACGCTATCCGGAGCCCGCCTGGATCGTGGCCACGGCCGGGACGGGAGGCACGTCGGCGACCATCGCCCGCTACGTGCACTACATGCAGTACGACACGCGGATCTGCGTCCCCGATCCGGAGAACTCCTGCTTCTTCGACGGCTGGACCCACGGCGACCCCGAGGCGAGTAGCGACTGCGGCTCGCGCATCGAGGGCATCGGACGGCCCCGCATGGAGCCGAGCTTCGTCCCCGGCGCCATCGACCGGATGATGAAGGTCCCCGACGCGGCGAGCGTCGCCGCCGTACGCGCCCTGGAGACGGCCATCGGGCGCAAGGCGGGCGGCTCGACCGGGACCGGCCTGTGGAGCGCGCTCAAGATCGTCGCCGAGATGGTGGCCAGGGGCGAGAAGGGCAGCGTCGTCACCCTGATCTGCGACCCGGGCGACCGCTACCTCGACAAGTACTACTCCGACGAGTGGCTGGCCGGGCAGGGCCTGGACATCCGGCCGTACGCGGCCGCGATCGAGTCGTTCCTGAGGACCGGTGCCTGGCCCTGCTGAGCGCCGCGCGGGGTGATCCGCCGGGGGCGGGCGGGGGCCGCGCCCCCGTGTCAGGGCGTACCGGATCCGGCCAGCCGGCGGTCCAGATTGCGCACCGCGTCCCTGAACGCCCGCCCCAGCCCTCCTCTGCCCAGCCGCAGCGCGAGGCGCAGCGGAGCGGGGCCGTCGGCGGCGAAGGTCCACTGGATGCGTGATCCCGTCGGCGTCGGTGTGATCCGCCACTCCTCCAACAGGGCGCGCAGGCCGGGGGCATTGGTCTGCTCGATGCGGTACGCGTAGCGGGTGTCCGGTTCCTTCGCAAGGATGCGCTCGGTGAACACCGTGCCGCCCTTGAGCCTGACCTCGCGGCCGGCACCGCCCTCCGTCGACCGGGCCGCTGTCACGGCCGTGAACCACTCGGGCAGGTGCTCCACGTCCTCGGCCAGCGTGGCGTACACGGCGGACGGCACGGCCGACACGGGGGCCGAGAACACCAGACGTATCGGTGCGTTCTCCACGAACTCCAGCTCGACCCGGCGCAGTTGGCGTGCCATGGTGCGGACCTCCAGTGGCGGCGAAGCGGTGTGGGGACCGCACACCCTAGCGGCGGCGGCGATGGATGTCCGCCCCTACGGCTTTCGCCGCGAGCACCTGTCCCGCCCTGTGCCTCGCACGCGGGCGACGCGTCTTACCCTGTGCCTCGCACGCGGGCAACGCGTTTTGCCCTGTGCCTCGCACGCGGGCAACAGGTCGCCCTTGCGCTGCTCGGGCGAGCTGTCCCGCCCTGCGCTGCTCGGGCGAGCAGTCCCGCCCTTCGCTCCCGCGCGGCACCGCGCGCAGCGCCGGCCCGCCTACGCCTCGCGCGCGAGCAGTCCGTCCAGCGCGCGGCCGAAGACCACCCGGCCCACCCGGCCGACCAGCCCGTCCAGCGGCCTCGGCAGCACGGCGATCCGCAGCTCCTCCACCCACACCACCGCCGAGCCCGTGCCCACCGCGTGCACCTCGATCTCGGCCCAGCCCCTGATCACCCGGCCGAGCTTGACCAGACGGCACCGCCCGGGGCGGCCGCCGACGGGCGGCTCCCAGCGCACGACCTCCATCGGGTCGTCGAAACCGAGCCGGCCGACACCGCTGCGAACCACGAACACCGTGCCCACATCCGTAGGCCCGCCGCTGCTCACCGACACCGACGTGAGGGGAACCCGCGCCGCGTGCGCGGGCCAGTCCGTCACCCGCAGCCAGCAGTCGTCGGCGGCCAGCGCGGTGGTCCGGCCGATGCGGAACACGGCCATGCCGCTCAGCCGCCCTGCTCGTGAGCCACCTCGTCCACACCGGCCACGACAAGGCCGGGCAGGTACTCGGCCATCTCCTCGCGCGCCTCGGCCGACAGCCCCGCGTCCGTCACCAGCGTGTCCACGTCCGACAGCCGGGCGAACGAACTCAGGCCCACGGTGCCCCACTTGGTGTGGTCGGCGACCACCACGACGCGCCGCGCGGCCTCCACGAGCCGGCGGTTGGTCTCCGCTTCCGCCAGGTTGGGCGTCGACAGACCGGCCTCCACCGAGATGCCGTGCACGCCGATGAACAGGACGTCGAAGTGGAGCGACCGGATCGCCTGATCCGCGACCGGCCCGACCAGCGAGTCCGACGGTGTGCGCACTCCGCCGGTCAGCACCACCGTCGCGGCCCCCGGCCGCGGGCCGCCCGCCGGGCCCGTACCCCGTGCCGAGTGGAAGACGTCCGCGACACGCACGGAGTTGGTCACCACCGTCAGGTCGGGCACGTCCAGCAGATGGTGCGCCAGCGCGTACGTCGTGGTGCCGCCCGACAAGGCGATGGCACTGCCCGGGGCCGCGAGCCGCGCCGCCGCCCGCGCGATGTCCTCCTTGGCGCTCAGCTCCAGCGCCGACTTGGCCTCGAACCCCGGCTCGTGGGTGCTCGGCTCGACGACCGGCACCGCTCCGCCGTGCACCTTCTCGACGACGCCCTGGCGGGCGAGGGCGTCCAGGTCGCGGCGCACCGTCATGTCGGAGACGTTCAGCCTGCGGGTGAGTTCGTTGACCCGCACGCCGCCGCGCCGTCGGACCTCGTCGAGGATCAGGGCACGCCGCTGCTCCGCGAGCAGGTTCTGGTTGTCGCTCACCGCCGGGGGACCGGTCCTTCCGTGTCGTCGCCACATCGTCGCGGCGCCTGTCGGCCAGGGTTTCTCATCCTCGCACGCGCCCCGCGGGCCGGGCTCGGGGAGATTTGCGCAAGTGGCGTGCGGCGCACCGTCATGATCCGGGATTCTGGTCGTGAAACGCAGCACGGCCGCGCATCGGCTGTTCCTCCCACCGACCCCGCGACGAGAGAGCGAGTCACCTCAGTGTCCCCTGCCACCCCGGCACCGCATGACGAAGGGCCCGCGCTGGAGCTGCTGGTCCACGGCGTCGGCGGAGCCACTCCGCAGGACATGCTCAAGGACCCGCGTACCGTCCGCATCACCGGCGACGACAAGGCCGCCGTGTACCGGCGTGCCGACGACGCCCAGGCCGAGCAGCACCCCGAGGAGTACCTCGACCGGCCCGTCCCCGAGGCGTACTGCTGGTCCAACCTCACCTCCGGCAACGGCGCGCGGGCCCTGTGGCTGCTGTTGCTCCCGTTCATGGTCGCCAACCTCGCCCACTGGATGCGTCCCAAGGCGAAGGGCAGCCGGCGCACGACCCGCCTGTACGGCGCACTGGTGCGGCTCGTCGCGCTGAGTCTCACGGTTCTTCTGACGGCCGCGGCCTGCGAGGTCGCGCTGGATTTGTTGGCGTGGCAGTGCGCGGGCTCGGCCGCGTGCAGCGGGGAACGGGCCTGGCTCGGATTCCTGTCGGCCGAGCAGGGCGGCTGGTGGTCCCAGCCGGGTCGGCGGCTGGCGCTCGCGGCCGTGGTGCCCACCGCGCTCGTGGTGCTGCTGTGGTACCTGTCCAACCGCACCTGGAGCGCGTACGAATCCCAGCGGCCGCCCACCGCCGCCGACGGATGCGTCCCCGGCGTCGACGCCGATCACGGTGACGACCCGGACGACTCGGACGATTCCGACGACCCCGACGACGACTCCGACGACGACTCCGACGACGAGGAGGTGTCCCGCTCGGAGGCCTCCGGGCCGCCGAGGCCCTTCGTGCGGCCCGCGCTCGGCAGGCCCGGTTTCTGGTACGGCCGCAGGCTCGTCGCCCGTCTGCGCGCCGCGCACACCGCGGCCGGATTCCTGACCGTCGCCGCCGCGGTGGCCGGCGCCGCCGCCCGCCACGACCGCTCGGCGGACGACACCCTGCTGAAGGTCTGCGGCGTACTGCTGGAAGCCGCACTGGCTCTCGCCGGCGCCACGGTGCTGTGGGTGGTGCTGCGCAGGGGGCGCAGCGAGAGACGGGTCGACGCGCGGCTCGACCGGGCCACCGTACGCTGTCTCCCCGGCGCCGCACTGGCGTTGCTCGCCCTCGCGCTCCTCTACGCCGCCTGGTCCCGGCCCTCCTGGGAGTCGGCCGCGACACTCCCCGGCGATGTCACCTTCCGGGTGATCGCCCTCGCCCAGGGCGCGCTCGTCGTCTCCCTCGCCGTGGTCGCCCCGCGGCTGCACCGCCGGGCACGCCACCCCCGCGCCGTGCTCCACGGCTTCGGCGGGCCGGCCGTCGCCATGCTCGCCTGCGCGCTCGGCGGCGTGATGACCGGCGGCGTGGCCCAGCGCGTCGCCGACTGGCTCGACGGGCCCGGCACGCCCGGCATGGACGAGCACGGCGCCATTCCCGGCCCGCCCGTCCTGCTCAGCTGGCAGGCGGCCGTGATACCGGCGCTGCTGATCGTGCTGCTGCTGCCCACACTCGCCCTCGCTGTGCGGACCTGGATCCTCGGGCGCCGCCTCGGCCCCGCCGTCGAGGCCGAGTACCGCGAGGACCGGCCGGATCCGGTCCGCACCCGGCGGATCGCCGGCACCCGTGCCCGGGCCCGACTGACCGACGACGCACCTCTGTTGGTCGGTCTCCTTGCCGGGGCCACGCTCCTGCTCGGGATCGGCGCCGTCGTCGGCGCCTGGGTGAGCGGGGAGGTGCCGGGCCGCGCGTTCGGCGACAGCGACGGCCTGACCGAATCCACCGCCGAGGCCGCCCAGGCGCTGGGCTCCTGGCTCGTCGGGTTCGCCTTCCTCCTGTTCGTCACCATGGGACGGCGCGCCTACCGCGACGCGTCCGCCCGCCGGACCATCGGCATCCTGTGGGACGTCGGCACGTTCTGGCCGCGGGCCGCCCACCCGTTCGCGCCGCCCTGCTACGCGGAGCGGGCCGTGCCCGACCTCACCTGGCGCATGTGCACCTGGACGGAGCGCAGCGGCGGGCGCCTCGTCATCTCCGGACACTCCCAGGGCAGTGTGCTCGCCGCGGCGGCCGTGTGGCAGCTGCCAGAGGCCACCCGCCGCCGCGTCGCCCTGTTGACGTACGGATCACCGCTGGAGAGGCTCTACGGCCGCTGGTTCCCCGCCTACTTCGGCCCGGCCGCGCTGCGGGAGCTCAACAGCCAGATGGACTGCTGGCGCAACCTGTGGCGGACCACCGACCCCATCGGCGGGCCGGTGCTGGTGCCTGCCGCGGGCGGTCACCCCGACGTCGACCGTGACGCGCTCAAGGACCCACTGGTCCACGGGCGTTCGGGCCGCTACCCGCTGCCGGAGCCGATCCTCGGCCACTCCGACTACCAGGCCGACCCGGCGTTCGCCAAGGAACGCGCGCATCTGCTCGACCGGCTGACCCCCGCCGTGCCCGCGCAGGCCAGGGCCGAACCCTGACCGCGCCGCGAGGGCTGTCCGGCCTGATCCGCCGGACAGCCCCTCAGGGCAGGTCCGGCAGATCCTCGGAGTAGAGCAGGCTCAGGTCGTCGGTGCTCATCTCGACGAGTTCCGCCACCCGCACCGCGTGCCGCTCCACCATGGACTCGAACGTCTGCCGCGCGGTACGGCCGTTGCCGAAGGCCGGCCCCTTCGGCAGCGCCGTGAAGTACTTCATCAGGGCCTCCGCCGCCCCCTCGCCCAGCCGGTACTCGTGCTCCTCGGCCTGCTGCTCGACGATCCGCAGCAGCTCCTCCGGCGCGTAGTCCGGAAACTTGATGGTCCGTGAGAAGCGCGACGCCACCCCGGGGTTGACGGTCAGGAAGCGCTCCATTTCTGCGGTGTACCCCGCGACGATCACCACGACCGCGTCCCGGTGGTCCTCCATCAGCTTCACCAGGGTGTCGATCGCCTCCTTGCCGAAGTCGCGGCCGGAGTCCTCGGGCGACAGCGCGTACGCCTCGTCGATGAACAGCACACCGCCGCGCGCCCGTTCGAACGCCTCCTGGGTGCGGATGGCCGTCGAACCGATGTGCTCGCCGACCAGGTCCACCCGGGACACCTCGACGAGATGGCCGCGTTCCAGGACCCCGAGCGAGGCCAGGATCTCGCCGTACAACCGGGCGACCGTCGTCTTGCCGGTGCCGGGGGAGCCGGTGAAGACCAGATGGCGGCGCACGGAGGCGGCCTTGAGCCCCGCCTCCTGCCGGCGCCTGCCCACCTCGATCATGTTCGTCAGGGTGCGCACCTCGCGCTTGACGCTGTCCAGGCCCACCAGCGCGTCCAGTTCGCCGAGGACGGCTGCGGAGCTGCGCGCCGGCTCGTCGGCGGGCACGGCCGGCCCCGCTCCTTCGCCGGCGGCCGGGGGAGCGGCGCCCGGGGCCGCGGGGAGGGCCGAGAGCAGGCCGGGGGACTGCGGCGCGGGGGTCAGCACGGCCACGGCGCGCTCGGCGCCGGGCCGCACCGTGCCGCTCTCGTCGCTCGTGCAGTCCTCAATGACCGGTCCGTCGTCCTCGCCGAACTCGTAACCGCCGCGCGCGCAGCGCTCCGTGCGACAGCGGCTCAGCATCGTGCGGCAGCCGTCCATGACGTGGAAGCCGTAACCACCGCTGCCCGTCACCCGGCAGCCGCGGAAGGTGCCCCGGCCCTCCGCCGACACGTAGAAACCGGCCTCGGCGGGCGAGGTGACCGAACAGCGCTCGATCAGCGGGTCCGCTCCCTTGGTCACGATCACGCCGGTCTGCGCCGCGTCGATCGTGCAGCCGTTCAGCGTGCCGCCGCTGCCGTGGTCACGGAACCAGGCGCCGGTGGACACCTCGCGGATACGGCAGTCGTCGAGCTGGGCGGTGGCGCCGTCGCTCACGGAGACCGCCGTGTTGCGCACCTGGGAGAGATCGCTGTCGACGACGTCGGCGCGCGAGCCGCGGTCCAGGACGAACAGGGCGTCCGGGACGTCGTGCACACGGCAGGAGTCGAGCACGACGGTCGCGCCGTCACTGACCCAGACCGCCGGGTAGTCGCCCGTACTGTCGTGGATCTCGCACTGGTTGGCGTCCACCCGGGTGCCCGGGTCCCACACGGACAGGCCATTGCGCCCGAAGCGGCGCACCGTCGAGCGGGTGAGCGTGAGCACGGAACGGGACCGCAGGTCGATCGCGTTCTCCGGGATGTCGTGGATGTCGCAGTCGGAGAGGGTCAGCACCGCGTCCGTGTCGAGCGTGACACCGTCCGAGGTGGTGCGGTGCACGGAGGAGTCGGTCAGGTGCGCGGCGGCTCGCGACGCGATCTGCACCCCGCTGCCCTTGACCTCGTAGATCTCGCAGCCGACGGCCTCCAGGCCGGTGCCTTCACCGGTCACCGTCACGCCCGCGCCGGAGGAGTGGTGGATCCGGCACCGGTCCAGACGGGGGTGCGCCCCGCCGCGCACCGACACCCCCGACTGACCGGCGGCGACCACCTCGCACTCCTCGAACACGCCGCTCGCGCCGTCGAGTACGGCGATGCCGACACCGGCCGGGTTGTCCACGGTGCAGCGGCGCACGGTGGGCCGTGCGGCACCGCGCACTTCGAGGCCCGCCGCCGAACGGGTCACGATCCGCAGGTCCGTGAGCTCCGGTGTGCCGTCCTCCACGAGCAGCGCGGGGGCCGCCGAGTCCTGGCCCTCCACGTGCAGGTCCTGGACGGTGGCGGACGCGCGTATGGTCAGCGGCACTCCGTCCACCGGAGCGATCCGCACCGAGCCCACCGCGCCCTCCGGCCCGCGCAGCGTCACCGCCCGCTGGACCACGAGATTCTCGCGGTACGTCCCCGGGGCCACGGTGAGGACGTCGCCGTCGCCGGCGGCCTCCAGGGCAGCGGCGAGCGACGCGTACTCACCCGTGCGGCGCCGCCATCGCGATGTGCCGGTGTGCGTCACCTGGACCGTGCCCTGTGCCATGGCGCTGCCTAGCCCCCACCTCGTGTTCTCGTGCATCGCCGCGCCGCTGACGGGGACGCGTCCCGCACCCCGCGTGGGGGTCGCACCACCGTAGCGCGAGCGGCGGACGGGAGTTGACGGGACCGGCGGGTCAGCTGCCGGCGCCGGCCCGTCCCCAGTCCGGACCCACCGCGGCCCAGGCGCGGTCCAGGTCGGCGAATCTGCGCCGCACCAGCTGCCAGAGCACGATCCGTCGGGCGCATTCAACGAGCAGGCCGAAGGCCAGGGCGGCACCGATCCCGGCGAGCGCCGCGTGCCCGCGGGCCGTGCCGGGATCCATGGGGCGGGGAATCATGCGGCCCGAACCGTCGGTCCAGAGCGTGAACGTGGCGCCCGTGCGCGCGGACCGCAGATACGTCGTCACGGTCCCCGTCCGGCGGGTGCCGTCGGGCGCCGTCCACTCGGCCGCCACCGCTCGGCGCTGCTCGCTCGCGGCGGCGGACTCGGGGTCGAAGGCCGCGGGCCCCGCCACGGTGGCCGGTCCCAGGACCGTGGCCGTCGTGGCATGGCGCTGCTGGCGCTGGATCCGCACGGACTGCCGCAGCGACTCGTCCGTCAGCGTGCCGGTGATCCAGCCGACGACCGGGGCGGCCGTGACGAGGACAAGCGCCGCGACGAGGGCCACCCACGCCTCGGCGAGGTCCGTCGCACGGCGCAGGGGATTGTGCCGCCAGCGCCAGATTCCCGCTGCTGCTCGCACTGCTCGCCACCCCCTCCTGTGTCCGTGACAGCCCGATACGGCCCGGAACGAGCGAGGGTCGCGCGATGAGAGAGCAACGTCCCCTCCGTCGGCCCCCGTGCCCGTCGCGAGGACGTCCTCGCGATCAGTCCAACGCAGGGCGCTGCGCGAACGGTTCCCGCCGGAAGGCGATTTCCACAGATCGGGTGCCGGAGGGCTCGGCGGCATTCAGCGGCATTCAAGGGGAGCGGGTGGACCGATGTCCGGTACGGCGAGGTGCACCGGCGGCACGCGGGCGCACCTGGGCGAGGCGCTCCGGCACAGTGCCCCGGCGGCGTCTCGGCGCAGGGCCGACTCCGGTCGTGGACCGCCCCGTTGCACGAGAACCCCGGCCGACGAGTCGGCCGGGGTTCCACCAGTGGTCTCCCCGCATCCCCCGCGGCTCCGCCACCGACATGCCGGCTGCGGTGCGCTCCCTGCGTGGCGTGCCGCGTCGCGGCCTGGCCCGGGGGCGCGCCGTCACCGGCTGCGTCACTGTGCCGTCAGTACCCCCGTCCCTGATACGGGCGGTTGTACGGGTCGTCGTACGGCGCGGGCGACGGCGCGGGCCGTGCCGCGGCCGGGCGCATGGCCTCGTACCCGGTGGCGACCGGACGCGGCTGCTGCGGCTGGCCCTGGTACGGCGTGCCGGCGTAACCGGCGTACCCGCGGGGCGCCGACGCCTGCTGCGGGATGTACGGCGCGGGCGCGTGCTGCAGCGGTACGGGCTGCGGCGTCTGCTGCGGGTAGCCGTAGGCAGGGGCCGGTGACGGTGCCGCCGGGAGGGCGGGCAGGGCCGCGGGGAGCGCCGGCAGGTAGCTGCTGCCGGTGTCGTACGCGGCGGGCACTCGGATCGGTGCGATCTGAGGCGTGCCCCGCTCCGCGACCAGAGAGTCGTAGATCGGGGTGTCGGGGAACGACGGCGCGGAGTAGTAACCGCCGCCGTAGGTGGCGCGGGGGGAGGTCATGGCACATAAGTTAAGCCCACGATGTGCTGGTTGGGGAGCCCGATAAGAGGGTTGTTTCGACAGCGCTGAGTGACCATGGATCCCCAATTCGAGCGAATCAGGCAAAAACGGTCGCACCAGCGTCTCGTCTTCATGTAAAGGGCAAGCGTGGAGAGGGTTACCGACGGGTCGGGCACGATCAGGTGGACGTATGCGGAATAGGTTGACGATGAATGAACTTCCGGGCGCAGGAACCGGTGACGGGGGCGGTCATGTCGATGCTTAAGGGAGCCAACACCGCGGTGGGGGCGCAGCGCGTCCGCGTCGAACTGGGGTGGCGGCCGGGGCCGGGCGTTCCGGACATCGACGCCTCGGCGCTTCTCCTGGCCGGTGGAAAGGTCCGCTCCGACGCCGACTTCGTCTTCTACAACCAGCCCGCGCACGCCTCGGGAGCCGTGCGCCACGAGGGGAAGCGGACCGGTCAGGGCGCCGCCACCGACGTCGTCGCCGTCGATCTCGACCGCGTCGAGGCCACCATCGACCGGATCGTGCTGGCCGCGTCTGCCGACGGCGGCGCCTTCGGGCAGGTGCCCGGGCTGCACATCCGCGTCCTGGACGCGGCGTCCGGCGACGAGCTGGCCCGCTACGACAGCCAGGACGCCACCGTCGAGACGGCGTTCGTGCTCGGCGAGCTCTACCGGCGTCAAGGGGCTTGGAAGTTCCGCGCGGTCGGCCAGGGGTACGGCAGCGGACTCGAGGGCCTCGCCACGGACTTCGGCATCACTGTGGACGAGCCCCGCCGGCCACAGGCGCCCGCCGCGGCCGCGCCGCCGCACGCCCCGGCGCACGCAGCCGCGCCGCCCGTCGCGGCTCCGCCGCCGGCCCCTCCCGCCCCGCCCGCAGTGCCCCCGGCCCCGGTACGGCTCACCAAGGTCACCCTGACGAAGGAGGCCCCGTCCGTCTCCCTGACGAAGCAGGGCGGCACCTCGGGAGCGATGCGCGTGAACCTGAGCTGGCAGGTGCGCAAGCAGTTCCAGGGCTGGGGCGCCAAGCTCGGCCGCGCCGTCGCCATGCACGGCGACCTCGACCTCGACCTGTGCGCCCTGTACGAACTCACCGACGGACGCAAGGGAGTTGTCCAGGCATTGGGCAATGCCTTCGGCTCCCTGCACCAGCCGCCGTACATCCACCTCGACGGCGACGACCGCACCGGCGGCACCCCCGGCGAGAACCTCACCGTCAACCTCGACCACAAGAGCGCCCTGCGCAGGGTCGTGATCTTCGTGACGATCTACGAGGGCGCGCGGAGCTTCGCCGACCTCGACGCGACGGTGACGCTCCAGCCCCAGCACGGCGCCGCCATCGACTTCTCGCTCGGCGAGTGCACCGTGCCCTCCACGGTCTGCGCCCTCGCCCTCATCACGAACACCGGATCGGACCTCGTCGTCCAGCGCGAGGCCCGCTTCCTCGTGCCCGAGAGGGGAGTCAGCCCCCAGCGCACCGTCGACCACGCCTACGGCTGGGGCATGAACTGGACGCCGGGCAGGAAATGAGGCCCGCGAGGCGGGTGTTCAGCGTTCCGGCGCGGCCTCGGGCCGGGCGTAGGTACGCCCCTTCCAGGCCGCGCCCCGGCCCCGGTGGTGCTGGACCGCCGAGTCGACGGTCATCAGCAGGTACAGCAGCGCGGTGAACGGCAGGGCGGGCGCGAGCAGCAGCGGTTGGCGGTAGTGGCGCAGCATCGGCGCGTACGTCCCCGCCATCACCGCCCAGGCGAGTCCGGCCGTCCACGCGGCCACCGGGTCGCCCGCCGCCGTCGCGGCCGTCAGCACGACGGGCGGCGCCAGATACACCAGGGCGAGCCCCGCCACCGTGGCCGCCAGCACCAGCGGGTTGTGCCGCAGCTGCGCGTACGCGCTGCGGGACACCATCCGCCACAGGTCCGCGAGCCGCGGATACGGACGCACGCTGACCACCCGCTCCGCGAGACCCAGCCAGATCCGGCCGCCCGCGCGGCGCACCGCGCGCGCCAGCGAGACGTCGTCGATCACCGCATGCCGGATCGACGCCGGGACGTTCGCCCGCACCGCGGTGGCGGTGCGCAGCAGGGCGCACCCGCCGGCCGCGGCGGCCGTCCGCGCGCCGGCCGTGTTGATCCGGCGGAAGGGGTAGAGCTGGGCGAAGAAGTAGACGAACGCCGGGACCACCAGGCGCTCCCAGCCGCTCTCGACGCGCAGCCGCGCCATCTGGGACACCAGGTCGTACCCGCCCGTGCCGGCGTCGCCGTCCCCGTGGGCCGCGGCCACCAGCGCGCGCAGGCTGTCCGGCTCGTGGGCGATGTCCGCATCCGTCAGCAGCAGGAACTCGGGATCGTTCGCCCGGGCCAGGGCGATCCCGTGCCGCAGCGCCCACAGCTTCCCGGTCCAGCCCTGCTCCGGTTCTCCCGGCGTCACGACCCGCAGCGGCAGCCCGCCGTGCCGCTCGGCGAGAGCGCGCGCGACCTCGCCGGTGCCGTCGCCGCTGTTGTCGTCCACGAGCACGATCTCCGCGCGGCCCGGATACCGCTGGCCCAGCAGGGACGGCAGGCTGTCCGGCAGGACCGCGGCCTCGTCCCGCGCGGGCACCACGACGGCGACGTCGGGCCACACACCGGGGTCCTCGCTCCGGGGCAGGCGCTGATCGGTGCGCCAGAAGAAGCCCTGGCCGAGCAGCAGCCAGCACCACGCGGCCAGCGATCCGAGGGCGGTCCACGCAAGGGCGCTCATGCGCCGCAGTCTGCCCCACGCCGGCGGGCCCGGAGCGGCGGTCGACTATGGTGACCGGGTGAAGATCGCGCTCATGGACTCCGGGATCGGCCTCCTCGCAGCGGCCGCCGTCGTACGCCGACTGCGGCCCGACGCGGATCTGGTCCTTTCCTCGGCTCCCGACACCATGCCGTGGGGGCCCCGTACGCCCGACGAGGTCACCGAGCGCGCGCTCGCCGTGGCCCGCGCGGCGGCCGCCCACCGGCCCGACGCGCTGATCATCGCCTGCAACACCGCCTCGGTGCACGCTCTGCCCGCGATCCGTGCGGAGCTTGAGCCGGACCTCCCCGTCGTCGGGACCGTGCCCGCCATCAAGCCCGCCGCGGCAGGCGGCGGCCCGGTGGCCATCTGGGCCACCCCGGCGACCACGGGCAGCCCCTACCAGCGCGGGCTCATCGAGGACTTCGCCCACGCCGTCGACGTCACCGAGGTCCCCTGCCCCGGTCTCGCCGACGCCGTCGAGAGCGCGGACGAGGCGGCCATCGACCGGGCGATCGCTGCAGCGGCCGCCATCACCCCGCCTCACGTCAGCGCCGTCGTCCTCGGCTGCACCCACTACGAACTCGTCGGCGACCGCATCCGCGCGGCCGTCGCCGCCCAGGGCGACGGGGACGCCCTCGCCCTCCACGGCTCCGCGGACGCGGTCGCCGCCCAGGCCCTGCGCCGCAGCGGTGCCCTCCCCGCGCCCGATGCCGAGCCCCGCGGCCGGCTCACGGTGCTGCTCAGCGGCCGGGAGGCCGAGCTGCCTCCCGCCGCCCTCGCCTACGCCGAGGGGCGCCTGCTCCAGGCGGTCACCCCCGCGCTCTGAGCCGCCGCCCCGTCGGCCGGCCGGCGTGCCGCCCGCCAGTCGTCACTACCCTCCGTCACGCCCGGACGGTGCTGTGTACGAGGATGCTGGGTACCCTCCTCACATGAGGCACCAGTTCCGCCACATGGGGCCCACCGTCGAGCCCCTTCCCGAAGTCTGGACCGGCCGGGCGACCAATCGCCTGCAGTGGGTGCTCGCGGCCGCGGGCGCGGCCTGCCTCGCGCTCGGCATCAAGCTCGCCGTCTCCGCCAACTGGGAGGCGAGTATCACGGCCCTGCTGATGGCGGTGATCGGGTGCGTCGCGGCGGGCCTGCTGATGCTCTACGGGACCCTGGCCTTCGTCCACCTGGAAGTCACGATCGACCGGGAGGCCCTCGAGGTGCGCTGCGGCCATGTGGGCCTGCCGCGCAAGCGCATCCTCCTCAGCGAGGTCGTACAGGCGGACTACGACCCGAAGGTCACCCCGCACCAATGGGGCGGCTGGGGCTGCCGCTGGCGCCCCGAGAAGGGGACGGCGTGGGTGGTGCGGCGGGGCGAGGGAGTGGTCGTGACACTGGCGTGCGGCGACACGTTCACGGTGACCGTCGACAACGCCGAGACGGCCGTGCGCGTCATCCGGGACCGCCTCACCCGGTCGAACACCGACCCCCTGTCGCAGGTCTGAACCCGGGCCGATCGCGTGGAGCACGGTCGTGCCGTCCCCGTCGCGCACGGTGACCGCGCTGCCGGACACACAGGGCACCGCCGTAGACTCCGGCACGTGAGCGCCACCATCACCCCAGTCGACACCCCGCAGCCCGCCCGCGCGGCCGGCCGCCCGCGGATACGGCGGTTCGTACGGCCCGCAGCCGCGGCCCTGTCCGGGGCGCTGCTCTACCTGAGCTTCCCGCCGAGGCCCCTGTGGTGGCTGGCTCTCCCCGCGTTCGCGCTGCTCGGCTGGACCCTGCGCGGGCGGCGGCCGCGGGCCGCGCTGGGCCTCGGCTGGCTGACCGGCCTCGGCTTCCTGCTCCCCCTGCTCGTCTGGACCGGCGAGGAGGTCGGCGCGGTCCCGTGGCTGGCGCTCGCCGCCGTCGAGGCGCTGTTCGTCGCGGTGACCTGTGTGGGCATGGCGGCCGTCTCGCGCCTGCCCGCGTGGCCGGTGTGGGGCGCGGCGGTGTGGATCGCCGGAGAGGCGGCCCGCGCGCGGATGCCGTTCGGCGGCTTCCCCTGGGGCAAGATCGCGTTCGGGCAGGCGGACGGTCTCTTCCTGCCGCTGGCCGCCGTCGGCGGCACTCCTCTGCTGAGCTTCGCCGTCGTGCTGTGCGGACTGGGACTGTACGCAACGGTGCGGGAGGTGGCGGCGCGCCGCCGCACCGCCGCCGTGCGGCGCGGGACGGCGGCCGCCGCGCTGCTGGCCCTCGTGCTGCCGCTCGTGGGAGCCCTGTGCGCCCGGCCGCTCGTCGACGACGCCGCCGAGGACGGCACCGCCACCGTCGCCGCCATCCAGGGCAACGTGCCGCGCCTCGGTCTCGACTTCAACGCTCAGCGCCGGGCGGTCCTCGACAACCACGCGCGGCGCACCGAGCAGCTGGCCGACGACGTGGCGGCGGGCAAGGTGCCCAAACCCGATTTCGTCCTGTGGCCGGAGAACTCCTCCGACCTCGACCCCTACCGCAACGCCGACGCCCGCCTCGTCATCGACGACGCCGTCAGGGCCGTCGGCGTCCCGACCGTCGTCGGCGCCGTGCTCACCCCGGAGACGGGCACGCTCCGCAACACGCTGATCGAGTGGGACCCGCGCCGGGGCCCCGTCGACACCTACGACAAGCGCCACGTCCAGCCGTTCGGCGAGTACATCCCGCTGCGTCCGCTCGTACGGTTGCTCAACTCCGACGTGGACCGCGTCAGCCGCGACTTCGGTCCGGGGCAGGAGGTCGGCGTCTTCGACCTGGCGGGAACGCGGGTCGGGCTCGTCACCTGCTTCGAGGCGGCGTTCGACGACGCGGCCCGCGACACCGTCACCCATGGGGCCCAGCTCATCTCCGTCCCCAGCAACAACGCCACCTTCGGCCGCAGCGAGATGACCTACCAGCAGCTGGCCATGTCGCGCGTACGGGCCGTGGAGCACAGCCGGTCCGTCGTCGTCCCCGTGACCAGCGGCGTCAGCGCCGTGATCATGCCGGACGGCGAGATCGTCCAGGAGACGCGCATGTTCACGCCCGACGCGCTCGTCGCCGAGGTGCCGCTGCGCTCCTCCCTGACGCCCGCCACCCGGCTCGGCGTCTGGCCCGAGGTGGCCCTGCTGCTCCTCGCGGCCGCCGCTGTGGGCAAGGCCGTCACCGATGCCGTACGCGAACGGCGCGGGCGCGCGGCCGCTGCGGTGGAGCAGGGCGCCGGCTCCTGACGTCTCCGGACGGCACCGGGGGCCGCCCGCTAGGGTCGCGGGCATGGGCACGCCTGACTTCATCCGTGACATCCGGGCCACCGCAGGCCACCAGCTGCTGCTCCTGCCGGGGGTGAGCGCCGTCGTGCTCGACGACGAGGGGCGCGTGCTGCTCGGCAGACGCGCGGACACCGGCAAGTGGTCGGTCATCGGCGGCATCCCCGAGCCGGGGGAGGAGCCGGCCAGGACCGCGGAGCGCGAGGTGTTCGAGGAGACGGCCGTACGGTGCGTCGCCGAGCGGGTCGTCCTCGTGCAGGCGCTGCCCGAGCCGGTCACCTATCCCAACGGGGACCGCTGCCAGTACATGGACATCACCATGCGCTGCCGGGCGGTCGGCGGCGAGGCCCGGGTCAACGACGAGGAGTCGCTCGAGGTGGGCTGGTTCCCGGTCGACTCGCTGCCGGAACTCAAGGAGTTCGCCCTGTTCCGGATCAAGCAGGCGCTGACCGAGGGACCAGCATGGTTCCACCCCACCATCGAGCAGTGAAGTATGGGCGTTGACCACATCGGTGGGGGAGTGATCGCTGCCTAGGGTGCACACATGACCGCGCCCCTCACCTCAGGTCCCGCAGAGCCCTCCGTCTCCCTCGACCTCGGCGGCCGCACCGCCCTGGTCACCGGTGCCGCGGGCGGCATCGGCCACGCCTGCGCGCTGCGGCTCGCGGCCGCGGGCGCGAAGGTCAGAGCCGTCGACCGCGACGCCGAGGGGCTGGCCGCGCTGGTGGAGCGGGCCGACGGACTCGCCGGCGCCGTCGAGGCGCGGGTGCTCGACCTCACCGACCTCGACGCCGCAGAGGCCGCCGCCGCGGGCGCGGACATCCTCGTCAACAACGCCGGACTGCAACTGGTCCGCCCCATCGAGGAGTTCCCGCCGGACGTCTTCCACACCGTGCTCACCGTCATGCTGGAAGCACCGTTCCGCCTGATCAGGGGCGCGCTGCCGCACATGTACGCGCAGGGCTGGGGGCGGATCGTCAACATCTCCTCCGTACACGGGCTGCGGGCCTCCGCCTTCAAGTCCGCCTATGTGGCCGCCAAACACGGACTGGAGGGGCTGTCCAAGACCGCGGCCCTCGAAGGCGCACCCCACGGAGTGACGTCGGTGTGCGTCAATCCGGGCTATGTGCGCACGCCCCTGGTCGAGAAGCAGATCGCCGACCAGGCGGCCGCACACTCCCTGCCCGAGGACCGCGTCCTGACCGACGTCCTCCTCAAGGACTCGGCGATCAAGCGCCTCATCGAGACCGACGAGGTCGCCGAGGCCGTCCTGTACCTCTGCTCGCCGCAGGCCTCGTTCATCACCGGCACCTCCCTGTCCCTCGACGGCGGATGGACCGCCCACTGACGGCGGGCGCAGCCGCCGACGGCGGCCGCCCGGTCGTCCACAGGGCTGGCGCGACCCCGCCCGCGACGGGTAATCCTGTGTCCATGTCCCTGGATCAAGCCGCCTACCTGGAACTCCTCGCCCGCGGCGCCGCAGTCGAGGCCTACGACAGGCCCGTCCTGCTCGCGCGGGCCGACGGCGCCGACGCCGCGTCGCTCGCCGCCGTCGAGCACGCCAAGCAGCTCGCGCTGCGGGTCCGTGCCGAGCTGGAGGGCCGCAGGCGGCGGGAGGCGGAGCTGTCCGCGCTCTTCGAGACGGCGCACGACCTGGCCGGTCTGCGCGACCTCGACGCCGTGCTGCGCGCGATCGTGCAGCGCGCCCGTTCCCTCCTGGGCACCGAGGTCGCCTACCTGAGCCTCAACGACCCCGTCGCCGGTGACACCTACATGCGGGTCACCGAGGGGTCGGTCTCGGCGCGCTTCCAGCAGGTGAGGCTCGGCATGGGGGAGGGCCTCGGCGGCCTCGTCGCACAGACCGCCCGCCCCTATGTGACCGAGAGCTACTTCGAGGACGCCCGGTTCGCGCACACCGGGCCGATCGACGCGGCGGTCAAGGACGAGGGGCTCGTCGCCATCCTCGGCGTGCCGCTGACGCTCGGCAGCCAGGTCATCGGCGTGCTGTTCGCCGCGGACCGCCGCGCCCGCGTCTTCGAGCGGGAACAGGTCGCGCTGCTCGCCTCGTTCGCCGCACACGCCGCCGTGGCCATCGACACGGCGAACCTGCTCGCCGAGACACGCTCCGCCCTGTCCGAGCTGGAGCGGGCCCACGCGATCATCCAGGAGCACAGCGGCGTCATCGAGCGCGCGTCGGAGGTGCACGACCGGCTCACCGAACTGGTGCTGCGCGGCGGCGGTGTCGACGACGTGGCCGCCGCGCTCTCCGAAGTGCTGGACGGCACGGTCGAGTTCACCGAGCACGGCCCACAGCTCACCGCGGCGGACGGCCGCGCGGGCCGCCACGGCGACGACTGGGTCGCCGAAGTCTCCGCGAGCGGTGAGGTGTTCGGCGCCCTCGTGCTGCGCGGCCACCCCGACCTCGACCCCGTCGACCAGCGCACCCTGGAGCGGGCCGCCATGGTCACCTCGCTGCTCCTGCTCGCCCGGCGATCGGCGCACGACGCCGAACAGCGCGTACGGGGCGAGCTGCTGGACGACCTGCTGGACGCGCCGGACCGCGACCCCCGCCTGCTGCGGGAGCGCGCGGCGCGGCTGGGCGCCGACCTGGACGTGCCCCACGTCGTGCTGGCGGCGCGGATCGACGGCCACCCGGACACCGGCTCCGCGGCGGGCCCCGAGTCGGCCGCGCGGGAGAGCGCGGACCGGCAGCGGCTGTGGTCGGCCGCATCGCACCTGGCCGCGACCCGTTGCGGCCTCGCCGCCGCACGGGACGGCGGCACCGTCCTGCTCCTCCCGCTCGGCCCCGACGACACCCCGGCCTCCCTCGCCCGCCAGACCGCCCGCCAACTGGCGGGCACACTGCGCGAGTCGGTGACCGTCGGGGCCTCGTCCCCGGTGGCCTCCCCGGCCGGCGACCCCGCTCCGATATCCGGCGCCTACGAGCAGGCGCGGCGCTGCCTGGACGCGCTGCGCCTGCTCGGCCGCTCCGGACAGGGTGCGGCCGCCGAGGACCTCGGGTTCCTCGGGCTGCTGCTGGCCGACCCGGGCGACATCGACGGCTTCGTGCACCGCACGATCGGCGAGGTGGTCGCGTACGACAGGCGCCGCGGCACGGACCTGGTCGGCACTCTCGACGCGTACTTCGCCAGCGGCATGAGCCCGGCCCGCACCAAGGACGACCTCCACGTCCATGTGAACACGGTCGCCCAGCGGCTCGAGCGCATCGGCCGGCTCCTGGGCCCCGACTGGCAGACGCCCGCCCGCGCCCTGGAGATCCAGCTGGCCCTGCGGCTGTACGGGATGTCCTCGGCGGTGGCGCACCGGGAATGACGCCGGCGGCTCCCGCCGGCGCTCTTGCGGCCGCAGCGCGCCCTGCGCCCCTCCCTCGAAGCCCCGCGCTTCCTGTGCCCTGCACGCCGAGCCCGTCCGCTCCGGGTCTGCGCGCGACACGAAGCCGCGCGGGACCGATGTGGTCCCGCGCGGCTCCGGTGTGGTGCGCAGCAGGTGCGGCTCAGGCGGTACGGGCGGCATCCGCCGACGGGGAGGACACGGAGTCCGTGGGGCTGTCGGAGGCGGGCTCCACGTCGTGGAGGCTCCGGTGCCTGGTCTCCTTGGCGCATCCGATGGCCACCACGGTGAGCAGGGCGGCGGCGATGACGTACAGGGCGATCGGCGTCGACGAGTCGTATTCGGCGAGGAGGGCGGTCGCGATGAGCGGCGCGGGGGCCCCGGCGGCGACGGAGGAGAACTGTGCGCCGATGGACGCCCCGGAGTAGCGCATGCGCGTCGCGAACATCTCGGAGAAGAACGCCGCCTGCGGCGCGTACATCGCCCCGTGCAGCACCAGACCGACGGTCACGGCCAGCAGCAGCGAACCGAAGCTGCCCTGGTCGATCAGCGTGAAGAAGGGGAACATCCAGGCACCGACGCCGATGGCGCCGATGAGGTAGACGGGCCGGCGGCCGATCCGGTCCGAGAGCGCGCCCCAGAGCGGGATCACCGCGAAGTGGACGGCCGAGCCGATGAGTACGGCGTTGAGCGCGGTCTGCTTGCTCATCTCCACCGCGGTCGTCGCGTACACGAGGATGAACGCGGTGATCACGTAGTAGCTGATGTTCTCCGCCATGCGCGCGCCCATGGCCACCAGCACATCGCGCCAGTGGTGGCGCAGCACGGCGACGAGCGGCATCTTCTCGACCTGACCGGCGGCTGCCTTGCGCTGCTCGGCCTGGGCCAGGGCGGCCTTGAAGACAGGCGATTCATCGACAGAGAGACGAATCCACAGGCCGACGATCACGAGGACACCGGAGAGCAGGAACGGGATCCGCCATCCCCACGAGGTGAACGCGGCGTCCGAGAGCAGTGCGGTGAGCGCGGAGAGCACGCCCGTCGCGAGCAGCTGCCCGGCCGGCGCGCCGGTCTGCGGCCACGACGCCCAGAAACCGCGCCGGCCCGCGTCGCCGTGCTCGGACACGAGCAGGACGGCCCCGCCCCACTCGCCGCCGAGGGCGAAGCCCTGCACGAGACGGAGGACGGTGAGCAGCACGGGCGCCGCGGTCCCGATGGTCGCGTGTGTGGGCAGCAGCCCGATCGCGAACGTGGCCCCGCCCATCATCAGCAGGCTGAGCACCAGCAGCTTCTTGCGTCCGAGCCGGTCACCGTAGTGTCCGAACACGAGCGCCCCGAGCGGCCGGGCGGCGAAGCCGACCGCGTAGGTGAGGAAGGACAGCAGGGTGCCGACGAGAGGGTCGGACTCGGGGAAGAAGAGCGTGTTGAACACCAGCGCGGCGGCCGAGCCGTACAGGAAGAAGTCGTACCACTCGATGGTGGTGCCGATGAGGCTCGCGGCGACGATGCGCTTGAGCGAGTTCGGCGCTGGTGGAGCGGTTTGTGCGGCGGCCATGTACACCACTTCCGGACGGTTGGCGGGGACGATTCCGTATCGCCACACCGTAGAAACACGCAGGTCACGGGCACATGTGGTGGGACACCATAGTTCTGTGGACGGGGGTGCGTGCGCCCACCATGGGGCGGTGTGGGGGTCTCCCCGGCATCACCGCGAGATCGGTCGATTTTCGACGAGCTGCTGCGGCTACGGTGACTTCCCCTGGGTTGCCGTAGCCGGTAGACGATCGGTCATCGCCGGGGGAGAAGCCGCATGACTTCCGCGCCGGCCAGACCAACCTGACCATGCGGCAACTCACGCCGCTGTTCGGGGCCTCCACGTCCGCAGCCGACCGCGTCATCGACCACCTCGGGCCGTCGCTCGCCCTGCAGCCACAGGTACTCGGCCCATGCGTGCCACTGCCGTTCCCCTGCCCCATGGCGAACGGGAGCGCGGTCGTCAGGCGCATGCGCTGCCCCGGAGCGACGAAATGGACTCGACGCGTCCCTGTCAGAAACATTGAAAAGCCATGTGACATGTGCCATTTTACAGCGTCAGCCCGTCGCGGACGGGACCCCCCAACTCCCATCCCCAGGAGTGAATCTTGCGTGCCATGGCCGTCGCCACCGCCCTGCTCATAGCCGCCGTCGCGGCATCTCCCGCCCAGGCCTCCCAGGCCGATCCCAAGCCGGACCACGTCTTCGCGGACCCGGGCCAGCGCCCGGCCCACGGCAATGTCAAAGGCGCTCCCGGCGCGACCGGGACCACCGGCGGCAAGCTGGAATCGCGCATCCTGCCGATCGTCCACAACTGCAGTCCGACGCTGCGGATCCGGGCCCAGGAGATGACCGCCGCCCAGCTGACGGCGACCTGCGCGAGTCTGGCCAACCAGGACGCTTACTTCCACGGCGTCGTCAAGGACTCGGGGCCGGTCGCGAACGACTACAACACCACCCTGGAGGTCTATGTCTTCAACTCAAGCGCCGACTACAAGGCCTACGCGGGGAGGATCTACGGCATCGACACCAACAACGGCGGCATGTACCTGGAGGGAGACCCCGCCAAGACGGGCAACCAGCCGCGGTTCATATGTTATGAGCGCACCGACGTGAGCCCCGGCTGGCAGATCTGGAACCTCAACCACGAGTACACCCACTACCTCGACGGCCGCTTCGACCTGTACGGCGACTTCAGCGCCAGCCAGACCACCCCCACCGTGTGGTGGGGCGAGGGCATCGCGGAGTACATCTCCTACTCCTACCGCGGCGTCACCTACGCCAGCGCGGTGGCCGAGGCCGGCAAGCACACGTACTCCCTGCGCACGCTGTTCGACACCACCTACGCCAACAGCGACGTCAACCGCACCTACAACTGGGGCTACCTCGCCGCCCGCTACATGGTCGAAAGGCACCCGGCCGACGTCGCCACCGTGCTCGGCCACTACCGCACCGGAAACTGGACCGCCGCGCGTGCCTTCCTCACCTCGCTGAACTACGAGAGCGACTGGAACACCTGGCTGACGGCCGTGGCGGCGGGCGCCTGACCCGTACGCCTGCTACGGGCCCAACTCCCCCGCAAAGGCACCGAGGCGACCGTCGGCGGCCACGGTGCGAGGTGGGGTGAGCCCTTCAACAGGCCGTCGGTCTTCGCGTGAAGCGCGGTCGCGAGGGAGCCCAACTCTGTCTTGCCGCAATGACGTTGGGCTCCCTCACCTCATGCGCGCGGTCGATCTCTTGGCGTCGATCATCTGGTTTGCCGGGCGGTGACCGGGACCGTGCTGTCCGCAGGGGTGTGCCGGAGAGCGTTGGACATGAGGTTGCCCAAGGCCTGGCGCATCCTCACCGGGGCGGCGTTCAGCCAAAGGCCGGGGCGGGTGAGGTTGCCCGGGCCCCACCGCCGGTCGCCGCCCCAAGTCGCCTCGGCCTGTTCGACGGTCACCATGACCAACTCGTGCGCCTCGCGGTCCTTCTGGGGGCCGAGCAGGACGCCGAGGACGTCGTCGCCGAGACATTCTGCGTGCTGCACCGCCGCTGGTATCGACTCCGGGCGCCGGAGGCCGCTGCGGCATACCTTCGATCTGTGGTGTGCAACTCGTGCGGATGCGCATACGGCGCCTGCAGGTCTCCCGACGGCATGCCGGCGTGGAGGTGTCCGACGTCGCCTCCGCCGAATCGACGGCGTTGACGCATGAGGATCAGCGGCAGGTCGTCGCCGCGCTGAAGAGCCTGCCTGGCCGGCAGCGTGAGGCATTGGTTCTCCGCTACTGGATGGACCTGAAGGAAAGGGAGATCGCCGAGGCGATGGGTATCAGTGCGGGTGCGGTGAAATCGCACATCTCCCGAGGGATGCACGCGCTGTCGCGGGCCATGGCTCCCTGGTACGACCCTCGCCACTCTGGTTCGACATGTGTCAACATAGACGCATGTCGAATGCGAAGGTGCTGCCGCTGCTGGAACCCGACGGCCAGGGTGTGGCACCGTGCTGCCCGCCGCTCACCGAGCGCCCCTTCACCGCGGAGGAGGCCGAGACGGCCGCACGGATGTTCAAGGCGCTGGGTGATCCGGTGCGGCTCCGGCTGTTCTCGGCGGTCGCCTCGCACGAGGGCGGGGAAGCGTGCGTGTGCGACATCTCCGACGTCGGGGTCTCACAGCCGACCGTGTCCCACCACCTGAAGAAGCTCAAGGACGCCGGTCTGCTGACGTCCGAGCGGCGCGGCACCTGGGTGTACTACCGGGTCGAGCCGTCGGTACTGGCCGCGATGGGCAAGCTGCTGACCGTGTCCCCGGCCGCGTCCTGAGGGCGAGCGGGACACGCGCGCCGTTGGCCGCCTGGCCGGCGGCCAACCGAGCCCATCCCCACGCCCCGCGGGCCTACGCGAGCAGGGCAGCGATCTCGCGTGCAGCCTCGCGGGCGGGGCGGCCGACGCCGATGAGGGTGGCGGAGGCCGGGCCGGTCCAGTCGCCGTAGCCGAGCAGGTGCAGGCGCGGCTCGTCCACGGCCCGTGTGCCCGCGGTGGCGATGCGGCCGCGTCGACCGCGCAGCTGGAGCGGGGCGAGAGGGGCGAGGGCGGCACGGAAGCCGGTGCACCAGATGACCGCATCGGCCTCGGCGCGGGTGCCGTCAGCCCATTCGACGCCGCCGGGGACGAGGCGGGTGAACATCGGGCTCGCTGTGAGCAGGCCGCGGTCGCGTGCCTCGCGGACCGGCCCCACTGCCACGATGTCGCCCAGGGAGGCGACTCCGCCTGTGTCGGTGCGTCGTTCCTCGAGGGCGCGGCGGCGGGCGGTGGCCGCGTCGAAGAGGGCGCGGCCGTCGATGTCGTCGGCCAGGTAGCGGGGCGGGCGCTGGGTGACCCAGGTCAGCTCGGTGTCATGGGCGAGGTCGGCGGCGATCTGGGCGCCCGAGTTGCCTCCGCCGACCACCATCACGCGCAGGCCCGCGAAGTCCTGCGGGCTGCGGTAGCCGACGGTGTGCAGCTGACGGCCCCCGAAGTCCCCCCGCCCTGGGACGGCGGGGAGGAAGGGGCGCCACCACGTGCCGGTCGCGCTGATCACGGCGCGGGCGCGCCAGTGGCCTGAGTCGGTTTCCACGCGCAGGAGCCGACCGTCCCGGTGGACACCGAGAACGCGTACCGGCCTCTCGACGGGAAGCTCGTACCGCTTCTCGTAGTCGGCGAGGTACTCCACGACGTGCTGTGCGTCGGGGTACTCCTGTCCGGGCTGTGGTGGCATGAGGCGGCCGGGCAGTGAGGAGTAGGCGGCCGGGGAGAACAGGTGGAGGGAGTCCCAGGCGTGCTGCCAGGCGCCTCCCGCTGTGGCCGGGGCGTCGAGGATGACGAAGTCGAGGCCGAGACGGCGCAGGTGGTATCCGGCGGCGAGCCCGGACTGGCCGCCGCCGATCACCACCACCTGGGAGGCGCGCGTCACTCGGCGGTGTCCCGCCCGGGCGCGAAGACGAGGGCGACCAGTGCCAGTCCGACCACGGCGCCGATCAGCTGCATGCTGATGAATCCCACGAGGGAACCGGGTGCGATGCCCGCGAACGTGTCGCTGAAGGTGCGGCCGATGGTCACCGCCGGGTTCGCGAAGGACGTGGAGGAGGTGAACCAGTACGCGGCCCCGATGTAGGAGGCGACCGCCACGGGGGCGTACCGCAGCTGGTCGGTGCGGGCCAGGCCGAAGATCAGCAGGATCAGACCCGCCGTGGCGACCACCTCGCCCAGCAGCAGATGTCCCGCCGACCGGTCGTGCGTGGACCACTCCACCAGCGCCTTGCCGAACATCGCGTCCGCCAGGACCGCGCCCGCGATCGCACCGACGATCTGCGCCGGGACGTAGACGACGACCTCGCGGAGCGTCACGCCCGCCCCGCCGCGCCTGGCCGTCCACCACTCGGCCAGCGTGACCACGGGATTGAAGTGCGCGCCGGAGACCGGGCCCAGCAGCAGAATCAGAACGCCGAGGCCGAAGACCGTGGCCAGGGAGTTGGCCAGCAGCTGCACGCCGACGTCCTGGGTCAGCTCGGTGGCCTGGATACCGGAGCCGATCACCACCGCCACGAGGGCCGCGGTGCCGACGAGTTCGGCGGCGGCCCGAGCGGTCAGCGGCCTGCGCGGCGGGGTGGCGCCCGGAGCGGGCTGCGGCTCGGCGGAAGACATCGCCGATTCCGCGGCGGACTCGTGGGTGGCGGTCAACAGGACTCCTTGGTGCGGTCGCCGGGGCGGCGAGGGTCAGGGGCAGGACCGCTTGTTGTCGGCGGCGGTGCGGGCGGACTCGGCAAGGCCGGCGAACTGGCCCGCGAGGGAGGCGATGACGTCGGGCCTGAGCCGGTAGTAGGTGAACCGGCCGCACGGCTCCGTCTCGACGACCCCGGCCTCGCGCAGCACTCTCAGGTGGTTGGAGAGGTTGGTCTGCCGGGCACCCGTCTCCTCCACGAGGTGGGTGGTGCACAGCATCTCTTTGGCGAGCAGGGTCACGATCTGGAGCCTGAGCGGGTCCGCCAGCACCCGGATCAGGTCAGTGTCGACTGACGTCATCATGGACTGATACTGTCACATCAGTGGTGGCTGACACCACCAGGTGCTGATGTCATTCACTCCTGATGCCGTCGCGAGACAAGAGAGACCTCTGATGTCCGACAAGCCCTCCGTGCTCTTCGTCTGTGTCCACAACGCGGGCCGTTCCCAGATGGCCGCGGCGTGGCTCACCCACCTGGCCGGGGACCGCGTCGAGGTCCGCTCCGCCGGCTCCGACCCGGGCGCCCACGTCAACCCGGCCGCCGTCGAGGCCATGGCCGAGGTCGGCATCGACATCTCCGCCGAGGTGCCGAAGATGCTCACCGTGGACGCGGTCAAGGAATCGGACGTCTGCATCACCATGGGCTGCGGCGACACCTGCCCGGTCTTCCCCGGCAAGCGGTACCTCGACTGGCAGCTGGAGGACCCGGCGGGACAGGGCGTCGAGGCCGTGCGGCCGATCCGGGACGAGATCAAGGTGCTGGTCGAGGGCCTGATCAAGGAGATCGCGCCGGATCCCCAGGCATGAGCACGGCGGCGGAACGTTCGACGGAAACCACTCGGTGAAGACGTCCCGCCACAACTCCTGGATGGCCTGCGGCACCGGCCCTGAGGTGGTGAAGACCGCCCAGGCACCGGACAGGACGGCCAACGCGGCCGTGCCCTCGGGAGCGACCACGGAGGTGACCACGCCGTGGTAGTAGTCGAGTTCGGTGCCCTCGGCGCGGCTGGGGTCCAGGTCGTCGCAGACGGCGACGATGCCGTGCGGCTCCTGGTCCGACAGCTTCTCCAGGCGCTCCAGTGCCTGCGGGTCGATTCCGCGGACGAAGTCCGTGATCGCCTGGTTCGGCCCCGCACGCACCAGCGGTAAACGGGCCTTGAGCCCGACGACGGTGAAGTCCGCCTTGCCCACAACGCGTTGTCATCTGTCGCATACTGCTGCTTCCCTCGACGGTGAGGCGGAAGGCCATCCGGGACTGGGAGCTGAGCGCGGCGCCGGTACGCCGGGCCTCGCCGGGTCCGACGCCGTGCATGCCACGGCGGCCCGGCTCGCTCCCTTTGGTGAGCAGTAGCCCCGCTTCATCGGGGCCCCACTCCATCCTCGGCAGCGCCCCGGCTCCCGTTGGCCGGTGTGCCGGTGACTGGTTTTCGGACCGGACACCGAAGCAGGGTCGTCGCCGCAGTCGTGCGGATCGCGAGGGCCCCGGGAGCACTCGGAGGAGCCTGCCCGGCCGTTCCGGCAGTCTGCCGGAACGTCCGGGCAGGACGAGGTCCTCGGGTCTCCCGAAGGCGCATTGCCGCCCGTCAGCTCAGGAAGCGGGAGAACATCCGGTACATGAACGCCGCCCCCTGCCGCAGCGCCTCGACGTAGATCCGTTCGTCGTTGCCGTGCATCGCGATGAGCTGGTCGTTGTCGAGTACGTAGGGGTAGACGCCGTATCCGGGGATGCCGCGCTCGCGCCACGGCGCCAGGCTGGTGCCTGCTTCGAACAGGGCAGGTGCGAATACCGTGCCGGGATAGGTCTCGCCGGCCGCGCCGGCGAGCGCACGGTACAGCGGAGTCTCGATGTCGGCCGGCGGCGTCGCCCATCTCTCGTCGAGTTCGTCGAGGTACTGCTCCTCGGTCCTGCCGGCCGGGGTGGCCAGTGTCACCTGGACGCCGCGGGCGGCTGTCATCTCGCGGATCTGCGCGAGGAACTCGCGAGGCTTCTGCCCGCCGGGAATGCCACGGCAGTTGATCCGGGCGTGCGCCGAGGACGGGATCACGTTTTCCTTGTAGCCGGAGTCCTCGATGACGAACGCGTGCGTGGTCCGGAGCAGGGCACGGTGCAGCCACGGGTAGGAGGACTTCGACACAACGACGCGCGCGGCCCGTTCCCGCGCGTTCTGGTCGCGCGCGCAGAGCATGAGCCTGATGGCGTGGGCGAACTCCGCGTTGCCGCTCGCCTTCGCCAGCGCCGTGAAGTACTCGCGCGTCACCGCGGTCAGGTGCACCGGCGCGAGCCAGCTGCCGAGTGCGGCGACCGCCCGGGACAGCGTCACGATTGCGGCGTCGGGATGGGGCTTGGAGGAGTGTGTGGCGGTCCGTCCCGCCTCTGTACGGCCGGAGTCGGCGACCTCGGCGTCCGGGCCGCCGCACCCGTGCTGTGCGTGGGCTTCAGCGCATGCGGCGCCTGGCGATGCGGCGGACGAGGCGCGGGACGAGGACGGCTGCCATCAGGGTGGCGAGCGGGGCGATGACGTCCGCCCACGGGCCCCGGATGGGTTTGTACGTGGCGGTGTCGTCCGTGATTTCGATGAAGCCGCAGGGGCGGGCTGTGGCTCCGCCGCCTCCTCCGCCGCCCTCGCCGGTCTTGGCGGTGCCGGTCTCGTGTCCGGCACCGCCGCCGAAGCCGAAGCCGATCGCGGCCACCGGGATGACGGTGACATTGCCGCGGGTCACGGGTTCGCCGTAGACGGCGGTCACCGAGGCCCGGGCGCCGAGTTTGCCGGCCAGGCGCTCGAGAAGGGTGACGGAGGCGTTCGCGGCGTTCGTGTTCGCGGGGACGGCCGGTTGCGTGGGGTCGGGGGTGGTCATCGGGTCTCTCCCTGGTCGGTGCGTACGGCGGTGCCGACCGTATGGCCGCTCAAGGCGCCGCCCAAGGGGACATGCGGAGAAGAGGCCCGCGGCGAGAAGCCGTCGGCAAGGGGAAGCCGGCGGTTCACGGCGCTGCCCTGGCCGGACGCGGCGGTGGACCCGGGGCAGCCCGCGTCGCGTCGCCCTTCAGGCGCATGTCTATGATCGCAACCCTTACCGGGCTCAGCGCAGACAGCGGGGTCGGCTCGAACTCGCGGCGCCTGCCCAGTCGGCAGCGCCGCCTGGCGTCGAGTGGCCTCGGTGCCTGACTTCCGGCACGACAGGAGAGGTACAGCACGATGGTGAACGGCGACGCCCTGGTACTCGACGACCCGGTGGGCGAGTCACTCCGCGGGCACCACGCACATGTCGCGCGGCGACTCGGCCGGGCTGCCACCTATCTGCCGGGAGTCGCGACCTTCTCCTCGGTCTCCGCCGACGCGGACGCGGCGGAATGGGCAGACCTGGCCCGCATACTCGGTCCGGGTGAACTCGCCGACATGTTCAGCTGTCCGGCCGTTCCTCCGCCGGGCTGGGAGCCGGTCTTCAGCCTCGAGGGCCGCCAGATGATCTGGCCCGGCAGCGGCGTCCCCGAGCAGCCTCGTACCGGGACCGGCGCCCTTGTGGTCGAACTGGGCGCGGACAGTGTGCCCGAGATGCTCGACCTCGTCGCGCGGACCCGACCGGGGCCGTTCTGGCCGCGTACCCACGAACTCGGCACCTACCTCGGCATCCGTGACAACGGCACGCTGGTGGCGATGGCGGGTGAACGGCTGCGGCCGCCGGGCTGGACCGAGATCAGCGTTGTCTGCACCGCTCCCGAGGCGCGCGGGCAAGGCCACGCCGCCCGCCTGGTCAGTGCGCTCGTCGCGCGTATCGTGGCTCGCGACGAACGTCCCTTCCTGCACGTGGCCGAGGCGAACACCGGTGCGATCGCACTCTACGAGCGGCTCGGTTTCAAGCTCCGCAAGCACGTGACCTTTCAGGGGTTCCGCACTCCGTGACGGCCCGACCAGGGCGAGAGCGGCGGATCGCCGCCGCGGCGCCCACGAATCGCGCCGACATCCCGCTCGTAGGCGGGCTCACCGGGTGTGAAGGCACCCTTCAGGTTTTGAAGGCACCGCTCACGCTGCCGGCTGCCACGCGGCCGATGGCGGCCAGGGGTCGCCCACACCTGGCGGCCGGCCTGCGACGTGAGCGGAGATCACAGCTCCCCGCCGCCGCCCGGCTTCACGGAGCCGGGCCGGACCGGGCGCCACGGCGCGTCCGGCTGGGTGGAGAGCGCCTCGGCGGTCAGCCGGAGGGCGTACACCTGCTGTGCCCCGGGGACGGGGCCGAGGTAGGTGTGGCCGGTCAGGTGGCACCAGGCCGGTAGGTCGAGCGGGGCGGCGGGGTCGGTGGCGATGACATGGACGACGGTGCCCGCCGGTGCGCCGTCGATCTGCTTGCGGAGGCGGATCAGGAGAGTGACGCAGAGCAGGCCGGTGCCGTCGACGGTCAGGTCGGCTTCGGCGGGCAGGGGCGGACGGTTCATCAGCCGGTCGTGGTCGAGGCGGTGTCGGTGCGCAGTGGCCGGTCCGCGGGCAGGTCCAGGCCGCGGAAGGTGATCGGGCGGGCGGTGCCTTCGGCGAGGCGATAGGACAGCCCGACAACCGCGGTGCGTCCGGAGGCGACCTGGTCGGCCAGTTCCCGGGAGCGGTCCATGAGGAAGTCGACGGTGTGCTGGACGTGTGTGGCGATGAAGCCGTCGTCCTCGCTCACGCCGGCGGCTTGAGCGGCCAGCACACTGGGGGTCACCCGCTCGATCACGTCCCGCAGGTGTCCTCGGGCGACCGTGCCGTCCGCCACGGCGGCGCGGGTCGCAGCGACCGCCCCGCAGGCGTCGTGGCCGAGGACCACGACCAGCGGGCAGCCCAGCACACTCACGCCGTATTCGATGCTGCCCAGGACCTCCGGTCCCGCAGCGTGCCCGGCGGTGCGCACCACGAACAGGTCTCCCAGACCCTGATCGAAGATGATCTCGGCGGCCAGCCGTGAGTCCGAGCATCCGAGCAGCACGGCGAACGGGTGCTGGGCGGGAACGATGTCGGCGCGGCGGGCGGCATCCTGATTGGGGTGGCGAGGGGTGCCGGCGGCGAAGCGTCGGTTGCCGGCCAGAAGCAGATCGAGGGCTTCGCGCGGGGTGCCAGGGGCGATGTCACTCATGTCCGCAGGCTACGACCGAATCCGGCCCGGCGATCAACCGGGGGCAGCGTTCGATGGGTGTGGTCGGTTTTTCGATGGGCGTGGTCGGGCTTCCCGTCGGCAGACCTGCCGGTCGCGGTCAACGGGCGGAAGCCGGTGTCGCCACCTCACGCGGCGGCCGTCCCGGCAAGGGCCGCGGGTGGACGGCCTGCTTCATCACGATGGTCGAGGTGAGGCCGCGGACCCCCGGCAGGTGGATGAGCACGGACTCATAGAGGTGCTGGTAGGACGGCAGGTCGGCGCTGACCACGCGGATCAGGTAGTCCGGTTCGCCGAACAGTCTCTGTGCCTCGACGACCTCGGGGATGTCGGCGAGCGCGGCGTCGAATTCCGTCACGGCGTCGGGCCGGCTGAGCGTGGCGAAGAGCAGCACCTCGAACCCGTATCCGAGGGCCGCGGCATCGACGACGGCACGGTAGCCGCAGATGACCCCGGCCGTCTCCAGTTCACGGACGCGTCGCTGGCACCTGGAGACGCTGAGCCGGACCCGCTCGGCCAGATCGGTGAGCGTGATCCGCCCCTCGGCCTGAAGGATGGCAACAATTTTGCGGTCAGTGGAGTCCACGAGCAAAATTCTAGCGCCGAGCCGCCTCACATGGGCAAAGCTCGTGAACATTTTGCGCGCTGTCGTGGCTAGCATCCAGCTATGGCAACCGACTTCACCCCCCTGGGTCAGGCGCGACAGGACGGCGCCGCGGGAACGACGGGATCGGTTTTCGACACCGTCGTGGACCGCAGGAACTCCAACTCCATGAAGTGGGCCTGTGCCCGTCAACTCCTGGCCGCCGACGAGGCCGCGGCCGACCCGCTGCCGATGTGGGTCGCCGACACCGACTTCAAGGCCCCCCAGGCCGTGATCGACGCGCTCCACCGGGCCGTGGACCACGGAGTCTTCGGATATCCCGGCGGCGCGCTGGACAGCTACGTCGACGCCGTGACCGGCTGGCAGGCCAAGCGGTTCGGCTGGGCGGTGCCGCGAGAGTGGGTGCTGCAGACCGCGGGCGTCATCACCACGCTCAAGACGGCGGTGCAGGCGTTCTCCGCGCCGGGCGATTCCGTCCTGATCCAGCCGCCGGTTTACGCCCACTTCCACAACGACGTCCTGCTCAACGGCCGCCACCTCGCGCTCGCCCCGCTGGAGCGGACGGACGACGGCTACCGGTTCGACGCCCGGACGTTCGAGGCGGCCATCCGGCCCGACACCAAGCTGTTCATCCTCAGCCACCCCCACAACCCCACCGGGAACGTCTGGACCGAGGACGAACTCAGGGCCATGGGCGAGATCTGCGCCCGGAACGGCGTCCTGGTCATCTCCGACGAGATCCACCAGGACCTCGTCATCAACCCGGCCAGGAAGCACATCCCGTTCGCTTCCCTCGGTGAGGAGTTCGCGCGAAACAGCATCACCTGCACGGCCCCCAGCAAGACGTTCAACCTCCCCGGCCTGCAGAGCGCCAACGTCTTCGTCCCCGACCCGAGGCTGCGCGAGGAACTGGCCCGCCAGTACGACCGCAATATGTTCCCGCTGGTCAACGTGCTGGGCATGGTCGCGGCCGAGGCCGCCTACGCACACGGTGAGCCGTGGCTGGAGGAGCTGCTCACCTACCTGCGCGGCAACCACGCGCACTTCGCTCAAGCGGTCAACAGCGCGACCTCGCAGGTGCGAGTGCTGCCGGCCGACTCCCTCTACCTGGCATGGATGGACTGTCGCGCCCTGGGGATGGACGCCGAGTCGCTTGACAAGTTCATGCTCACGAAGGCGCGCCTGTGGCTGGACAAGGGGCAGAAGTTCGGGGCCGAGGGCCACGGCTACATGCGGGTGAACCTGGGCTGCCCGCGCTCCACGGTCGACGAAGCCGTACGGCGGCTGGTCTCGGCCGTCGGGGATCTGTGAACACGGAAGGCCGCGGCATCCCCGCGCGCCGGGCGGCTGCCGCTGCGGGACACGGCGGCCCGGGCAGCGCCGGCCGGGCGGGCTGGTGATCCCTGCAAGCGGCTGATCGGCGGACACGGGTTCTGTGCCGTCACGGATCGATGTCCTGATCATCCCGATATGATCGGTTCTGTGATCACGTCAGGCCGACTCCGGCGCCGCCACCATGCGTACAGTGGCCCGCGCGAAGCCGTACTGCTGTCACCGGTGATCGTCACCGTCCTCGTCGCCGGCCTGGCGTTCTCCACTCCGAGGGAGATCGCCTTCAGTCGCCTCCTGCCCGCAGCGCCCGCCCTCGCGGCCGCGTTGTGGCCCGTGCTCCCGACGGTCCTCCTGGGGGCGTTCTGCCTGCTGATCATGATCAGCCTCAGCTTCTTCTACACCGATCTGGGGACGCCGTACACGGCTGCCGCGATCGTCGCCGTCACCCTGGCGGCCGCCTATGCGAGCCATCTCCGGCTCCAGCGAGAGGAGACGCTCTTCCAGGTACGGCTCGTCGCCGACGCGGCCCAGAAGGTGCTGCTGCGTCCCCTGCCGCACCGCATCCAGGACGTCGAAATCGAGTCGCTGTATCTGGCGGCCCAGGAGCAGGCCCGGATCGGAGGCGACTTCTACGAGGCGGCCGACACGCCGTACGGAGTCCGGCTGCTCATCGGCGACGTGCGCGGCAAGGGCCTGTCGGCGGTGGGAGCGGCCGCGGCGGTGATCAACTGCTTCAGGGAGAACGCGTACGACCAGCCCGACCTGAGGGGCATCATCCATCGCCTGCAGACCACCATCGCCCGCTACAGTGCCGCGATCCCCGCTGATGACCAGCCGGAACACTTCGCCACCGCTCTGATCGCCGAGATCCCGCACGGCAGCGGGCACGTCAGGATCCTCAACTGCGGGCATCCGCCCCCGGTGTTCGTGCGCGCCGGGGAGGTCCACGTTCTCGATCCCAGTCTTGCCTCGACACCCCTCAATCTCTCGGCGCTCCTCGGAGACCACTACTACGTGGACACCGTCGCCTTCGTCCCGGGTGATCAGATGCTGCTCTACACGGACGGCGTGACGGAGACCCGCGACCGCACCGGGGAGTTCTTCCCGCTGCCGGACTGGATGCGACAGCACGGCGCGGCGCCGCCCCGTGAGCTGCTGGACCGGCTGCACGGGGACCTGCTCCACTACGGCGGCGGAAGGATCGACGACGACGTCGCGGCCCTCGCCGTGCGCTGCCGGCACACATCGGGCCAGGAGCACTAGGCAGGCATCAGTCCGGACAAGGCCCGGGCGCGACGAAGTCGCGGCTCCGTGTCGCCCGTCTCCTCTAGAGTCGGCCGTATGACGCAGGCACCGGCCCACCACCGCGGCACGCGGTCCCGTGACGCGATACTCGACAGCGCAGCCGACCTGATGTCCCGCCACGGCTACGCCGCCACGTCCATCTCGATGGTCTCCGCCGCCTGCGGTCTGCCGGTCAGTTCGATCTACTGGCACTTCGGCAGCAAGGACGGGATCTACGTCGCGGTGCTGGAGCGAGCCAGGACCGTGCTGCTGGCGGCCCTGCCCCCGGCCGATGTGCCGGGCGCCGACGTGGCGCAGCGTCTGGACACCTTTCTCGTGGAGGTCGCCGACGCGTTCCAGCGTCACCCGCACGGTGTGAAACTGCTGTTGGGTCTGGGCACGGTGCAGCAGGACGCCAGTGCGGCAGCCGTGGCCGAGGTGCGTCGGTACCGCGACGCGCTGGTGGCCTGGGCCCGTGACGCGGTGAGTTCCGTCTTCTCCTTGCGTGACCGCCCGGAGGTGGCGGACGAGTTGGCGCGCTTCACGCTGAGGACGGCGAGCGGGACCGCCGTGGCCCGTTGGTTCGAGCCGGACACGGTCTTGGAGACCGGACCGCTGCGCGTGGCGTTGCTGGCGCTGGCCGCCCACCACGGCGTTCCGGTGCGGGGCGTCCCGGGCGGGGACGCCCCGCCGCGCGGGATCACGACCAGGGAGTGACGACCCCGTACGTGCCGCCCGGACCGGCGGTGCGCCGGGGCGTCCGGGCCTGCCGCAGCGTCCGGCGCCCGTCCCGGAGCAGGAGCGGAGCGATTGCCGATGTCATCGCGCGGCTCACCGGCGACCGGGGGAGGAGTGCCAGAACGCGCAGTGGTGGTCGGCCGCGAACCCGGTGGTGGGTCCTACCTGGTCCGGGGCCAGCACCTGGACGCGGTCTTCCTCAGCCGTGTAGCGGGGCCAGCGCGGAGTCCCGGGCACGTTGGGATCGCCGGTGGCCGTGAAGCGGGCCCAGTAGGCCGTCATGGTGGCGGACAGCCGTCGCTGGGCGGGCTTCAGGGCCGGTAGCGCTTCCGTGGGGAAGAGATAGGCCAGTTCGGAGGCGTGGAAGGCACCCTGCGGCGTGTGTGGTGCCGGGATGAACGGCGGTGCCTGCGGGTCGTGGAACTCGTACGCGTAGACGGGCGCCCGGGTGCTGTACAGCCGGCTCTCGGCCCGTGCCGGGCAGGCGAACCGCTGGTCGGTGCCGACGGCGGAGTAGGCCAGGTTGGGGGACGGATACGCCCGGGCAGGGTACGTGTCGAGGACCCCGGCCGCGTGTTCTTCGTGCTGCAGCCTGATCAGGGCGGCATACGAGGCAGGGGTCAGCGGGCCGCCGCCCAGCAGATCCACGTACAGAGCGGTGAAGTAGCGGTATTCGTCATGCGTGGTGCCGCTCAGGGTCGGGACAGCGTTCACCCGTCCCTCGGCCCACGCCGCGTGCGGGGGGCGCGGCAGGACGCGCGGCCCGGTGTTCGGGATCCACAAGGACGAGATCCCGGTCCCGGTGGCGCGGATGAGCTCGGTGGTGGGCACGGCCCGCAGACATGCCTTGACGGTCGTCGGCTCGGTGCAGCCGACCGAGGCCGCGAAGTCGCTTCCCCTCCGCTCGGCCACGTCGAGCGGAAGGGGCGTCAGACCGCCGCCGGCGGCGCAGCTTCCGCTCTGCTGGATCGCCCGGTGGAACAGGCCTTTCGCGGTCGGCGAGGCGATGTGGAGGCAGGTGTCCGCCGATCCCGCGGACTGACCGCCCAACGTCACCCGGTTCCGGTCGCCGCCGAAGGCACCGATGTTGTGTCGTACCCAGCGCAGCGCGGCCTGCTGGTCCATGAGGCCGTAGTCACCCGAGGCGTGGTCCGCGCTCTCGGCGGACAGGGCGGGGTGGGCGAGGAAACCCAATGCTCCGAGGCGGTAGTTGACGGTCACCACGACCACGCCCCGTGCGGCCAGTGCGGCGCCGTCGTAGTCGCTGCCCGCGCCGTAGACGTTTCCTCCGCCGTGCAGCCACACCAGCACCGGGAGGGGGCGGCCGCTGGTGACGGTGGGCGTCCACACGTTGAGGTACAGGCAGTCCTCCGTGGTGCTGCCGGTGCGGTTGGACTCCCCGGGCAGGACGGGGCCGCCGTCGGGGAGCAGTGTCAGCGGTAACTGGGGGCAGGGTTGGGCCGGTGCGGTGGCGTCCCGCACGCCGGACCACCGCGCCGCGGGGCGCGGCGGCCGCCAGCGCAGCTCACCGGTCGGCGGGGCGGCGAACGGGATCCCCTGGAAGACCCGCCCGCCGTCGGGGGCGGCCGAGCCCCGTACCCGGCCCTGGTCGGTGCGGACGATCAGGGAGCCGGGGCCCGTATCGGCGCGGGCAGCGGGCGGTTGAAGGGCCGGCGACAGGAGCAGGGCCGCGACGACGGCTGTGGCGCGGACCAGGGTGCGGCGCAGGGTCGGGGTTCTCATCCGTCGCTCCGGGTGGGGGTGGGGGTGGGGGTGCGGTCGGTCGGGACGTGTTCGTAGGCGCCGATGTCGCAGGCGGCGCCCTGGGGGCGGGTGACACCGCGCTGATCGGTGGCCGGGCAGCCGTCGGCCGCGTCCAGGGCGGGGCTGCCCGGCAGCAGCGCGGCCGTGTCCGTGGAGCCGCCGTTGTCCGCGACCGGCGCCAAGAGCGGGACCCGGCTGGGCAGATCACCCACGGCGGTGAGCCGGCAGCTGCCGTCGCCGTCGATGTTGTGCCCCAGCGACGTGATGGTGGCGAAGGCCCTCTCGCAGTCGGCGGCCGCGCCGTTGACGGTGTTGCCCGCGACGACGGAGTTGTGCAGGGTCATACGTCCCAGTGGCAGGTCCACGATGTCGGGGAGGGGCGCGGGCAGGCTGTCCAGGTAGGCCGGTGCGATGTTGATTCCGCCCCCGCCGTCGCTGGAACTGTTCCGCGTGATGGTCGAGTTGAGGATCCGTACGGTTCCCAGGCCGCGGATGTCGATGCCTCCGCCGTACCCGCCGAGGCTGCCGGGCCGGTCGCCGGGGTCCGTCACCCGGTTGTCGGCGACCGTCGAGTTCGTCACGGTGCCGCTGTCGTCGAATCTGATGCCCCCGGCCTCTCCCGCGGTGTTCCGGTTGACCGTGCTGTCCACGAGATCCAGGTGGGAGTCAGGGATGTTGAAGACTCCGCCGCCGTAGCCGGCGGAGTTCCCGGTGACGGCGACCCGGCGCAGCGTCAGGTGCCGTTCGTTGACGATGCCGCCGCCACCGGTGTCGGTGAAGGGCAGCTCGCGCTGTCTGGCCCTTCCCCCGGTGATCGTCACATCGGACATGCGGGTGTCCGCCCGCAGGCGGAAGACCCGGTCCAGGCGGTCGGCGTCGATGACGGTGCTCCGCGCGTCGGCTCCTTCGATCGTGGTGGGTGCGTCGACGTTCAGGTCGCCCGTGGTCGGGTCGGGATGGTCGCCGACGATCAGCCGGGGGTCGGGTGGGATCGTCAGCCGGTAGTGGCCGGGAGGCAGCGTGATCGTACTGCCCGGCCGGGCGTTGGCGGCCGTCACCGCCGCGCGCAGGCTGCAGGCGCCCGACGCGGTACGGCACCGGCCGTCCGACGGGTCGGCGTCCACGGCGTCGGAGGTGGTGTCCACGGTGAACTCCGCCGGCCCGGTCTCGGCGGGAGCGGAGGCACCGGCGGCGGGGTGCGCCGCGGAGGTGAGGAGGACGGTGGCGAGTGCCGCAAGGGTGACTCGGACCCTCATGAAGGGAACTCCTCTCGTCGAGGAATCTGGGTGTGCGAGGACTCGGAGCTGCGAGGGCTTCGCGCTGGTGCGGGATGCGCGGCTCGTGCGTGAGAAGGGGGCGGGGCTGCGCTGGAGCGGCGACGCCGACCGAGGAGGAGAAGAGGAACCGGCTGAGCGGGAGAATCGGGTCCGCGTCTGTAGTGAGCGTTCCATTCAGAGTGGGTCGTGTCCACACACCCACAGAGAATTGACCGAAGCGCAGCGGCTCCGAGGGGCATGGGTGTGCTGCCGAATGCAGCCAATCAGCTGGAAAAGGCCGGTCGTCGACAACGGTGATCGGTCGCGGCCGCGGCGAGGCGGCGCCCGGCCGCCCTCGCCCTCCTCGTCGGCACTCCGGGTGTCCGCCCGCTGTCCAGTTACCCGGCCGGCATGTCTACGCCTTCTTGCGGGCCTCGATGAGGAAGCGCTGCGAATGGGCCACGAAGGGGCCGTGACGCTCCATGAAGCCATGGAGCTCCACCAGGCGGTCACGGTAGGCGTCCACCGTGAACCCGGGGACGATCCAGATCACCTTGCGGAGGAAGTGGACCACCGCGGCGATGTCGTGGAACTCCATCCGGAGGGCCTCCTGACGAAGGCTCACGACATCCAGGCCGGCCGCCTCCGCGCGGGCCACCGCCACGATCGGGCTGCGAGCCGGGTGAACCGGCTGCGGGCCCATCAGGAAATCGGTCAGCTCGCGCACAGAGCCGGCGCCCACATCCTGCGAGAGGTACGTACCGTTCGGGCGCAGGACACGACGGATCTCGTCCCAACGCGTGCAGACCGGGTGCCTGCTGACCACCAGATCGAACTGGTCCGACGGGAACGGCAGATCGTCCGCATCGGCCACCTCGACCACATCGGCATGGAACTTTGCCAGGTTGCGTCGGGCAATCGCCAGGTTCGGCGGCCACGACTCGGTCGCCGCCAGCACCGGCGGTGCAACCGGAACGGAGGCCAGGACCTCACCCCCGCCGGTCTGGACGTCGAGCGCGGCCTCGGCCTTCGACATCCGCTCGGCGAGCAGCTTCGCATAGCCCCAGGACGGACGCTCCTCGGTCGCCCGGCCGGCGAACCAGGAGAAGTCCCAGCCCTCGACAGGGACTGCCTCCCCCTCAGCGACAAGATCTTCGAACGTGGACATGAGGTGAGAATGGCAGGCCGGCGGCCGAGCCCGCACCGGAATTGGACGTCCTCCGGGGTGACCGTCGCCCGCCTCGGACGGGACGAGGCGGGCTGAGGACGGTCAGCGGGCTGAGGAGGTTCAGCGGGTGGAGGACGGTCAGCGGGTGGGGTCGAGAAGGATCTTGCGGACGCCGTCGGAGCGGCCGGCGAACAGCTCGTACGCCGCCGGGCCGTCGGAGAGGGCGAAGCGGTGGGAGACCACGACCTCGGGCTTGATCCGCCCGGCTCGGGTGAGGGCGATCAGGGGAGGGAGCTCGTAGTGCACCGAGCAGAGCCCGATGGCGAATTCGAGTTCCTTGATCTGGGCCAGTCCCATGTGGAAGGGGAACGCCCTGCTCTGGCTGACTCCGATGACGCTGACCCGGCCGGCCTGCCGGACCGCCTTCAGGGCGAGTTCGATGGTGGCGTCCGAGCCGACGGCCTCCACCACGGCGTCAGGCCCGCGTCCGGCGGTCATGTCCCGTACGGCGGTCCGCGTGTCCTCGCCCTCGACCGGCTCGACGCCCAGGGTGGCGGCGAAGGCGCGGCGCTCGGGGACCAGGTCGGCGCCCAGGACCCGCGCGGCGCCCATCGCGAAGGCGGACTGGGCGGCCATGAGTCCGACCGGACCGAGACCGATGACCAGGACGGTCTCACCGGGCTGGATGCGGGCACGGCGGCAGCCGTACCAGGCCGTGGGGGCGTTGTCCGTGAGGACGACGGCGGCTTCGTCGGAGATGCCCTCGGGCAGGTGCACCAGATTGACATCGGCGTACGGCACCGCGAGGGCCTGGGCCTGGCTGCCCGGAAGCTGCGGGCCGACTCCGTAGCAGAGTTCGGTGCTGGACTTGGCGTGCTCGCACCGGGCGGTGAACCCGGCCGCGCAGGACCGGCACGAGGAGCAGCCGACCGAGGCGGGCACCAGAACCCGGTCCCCGGGCTTGAAACGGGTGACCTGGTCGCCGGTGTCGACCACCACGCCGACACACTCGTGCCCCGGTGTGTATCCCAGTTCCGCGCTGAACGGGTTGCCGCCGTAGATGTGGAGGTCGCTGCCGCAGATGCCGGCCGTGGTGACCTGGACGACGGCGTCGGTGGGGTTGCTGACGACCGGGTCGGGGACATCGCCGTAACGGATGTCGTGACGGCCGTGGTAGCTCAGTGCTTTCACCGGACTTCTCCCTCTCCGCCGCCCGGTCAGTCCGCGATCTTCAGCACGAGCTTGCCGTGGTTGTCACCACGGAAGAGGCGCATGAGGGTCTCGGGGAAGGCCGCCACTCCGCCGGACACGACATCCTCGAGAGACGTCAGCCGGCCCTCCGCCCGCCATGTGGCCAGTTGGGCGACGCCCTCGGAGTACCGGTCGGCGTAGTCGAACACCACCATGCCCGTCATGGAGGCGCGGTTCACCAGCAGCGACAGGTAGTTGGCGGGGCCTTGCGGCTTGGTGCTGTTGTACTGCGACACCGCGCCACAGACGACGACGCGGGCACCGCGCGCCAGCCGCGGCAGCACGGCGTCCAGGACGTCGCCGCCGACGTTGTCGAAGTACACGTCGACGCCGTCGGGGGCGTGCTCGCGCAGTGCCTTGCCGACGTCCTCCTTCTGGTAGTCGATCGCGGCGTCGAACCCGAGCTCGTCGACCACCAGCCGGCACTTGCGCTCGCCGCCGGCGATGCCGACGACCCGGCAGCCGAGGATCTTGGCGATCTGCCCGACGACGCTGCCGACCGCTCCCGCCGCTCCTGAGACGACGACGGTCTGGCCGGGCTCGGGGCGTCCGATGTCGATCAGCCCGAAGTAGGCCGTCATGCCCGACATGCCGAGCAGGCCGAGGTACGTCGCCAAGGGGGCCGCCGCCGCATCGACCTTGGTCACGCCGTGCCCGTCCGACACGCAGTACTCCTGCACGCCGAACGCGCCCGACACGTGGTCGCCGACCGCGAAACCGGAGTGCTTGGAAGCGATCACCCTTCCCACCGCGCCGGCGCGCATCACCTCGCCGATCTCCACCGGGCGGATGTAGGACCGGCCCGCGTTCATCCAGCCGCGCATCGCCGGGTCGATCGACAGACAGAGCACCTGCACCAGGAACTCCCCGTCGCCCGGCTGCCCGGCCGGCTCCTCGACGTGCTCCCAGTCGGTGGGCCGGGGCTCTCCCACGGGACGTGCGGCCAGGCGTACCTGGTGGTTGATCCTGCTCATCTCCGACGGCTCCTTCGACGGTCGCGTGACATCGGCGGCCGGTGACGGTCGGCGCGTCGGCGTCGTCACACCATCGACGCGCTCACCGCCCATACCGGCCAGTCGGTATGGGCGGTGAGCCTACGGCTGCCGTCCCGTCGGAGGCAAGAGGGGCCCGGTGCGACGTACGGCGCACCGGACACGGCCCACCCGGTGGCACGTGCGGGCGTGGCGGCTGAAGGCGGTCCCGCGGCGAGGCGGTGTCCGGCCTGGGCGCGGCCGGGCCGGTGCGGCACCGGGCAAGGAGACGGCCCCGGCGCGCTTGTCGTCGGGGCCGGTTCGTCGAGCGAGGGCGGTCAGCTGATGGGGCTGCGCCGGCTTGCCCGACCGGATCCGCCGCCTCCGCCTCGGGCACCTGCCGCAGCGGCCATCGCCAGGCCGCAGAGCAGGGCGACCACGCCGACGATGATGTTGCTGACGACGCTACGGGTGGTGGCCATGTCGCCGGATACGACCCAGGGGGAGATGATCGTCCAAGCGCCGATGGCGCACGCCGCCCACGCCATGGCGTGGGTGCGCTCGTATGCGGAGCCGAACCCGCCCAGGCACAGGGCGAAGGCGATTCCCGTGATCAGATTGCACACGGCCAGGTTGGTCAGCCCGCTGAAGCCGGCGATCCATGGCGAGGCCGCGAGGTACAAACCCGTGAGAAGGGCCAGTGTCTCGACGGCCTGGGCGCGCGGCGTGGTGGTCGCCCGCTCGAAGCGGGAACGCATCTCGGCCAGATCCGGGTGCTGCCCGATGTCTGCGTGTGTGGTCATGGTGCGCCGCCTCCTGTCAGCAGCCTTATGTGTCCTTTATGTCCATGGAACGTCTGTCCGGACAGCCGGTCAACCGGAGGAAAGGCCCCGCCGCTGCCGCACCGGACGGCCGTCGGCGGGCAGGGCCGCCGCTGATCGAGTGCGGCGACGGGTCAGTGATGCGCCCGTGCTCGCCGGACTGCCCACCAGGCAGTGACCAGTGCCGCCGTGATCATCACGAGCCTCCGGCCGCCTCCGGTCGGGGCACCGCCACGGAACAGGTCGCGGGCCCGGTCGAACGCGCTCAGCGGGATTCCGGCCACGGCGTTGCGGGGCGGGCGTCGGGACACGGACGGATGGGGGTGTGTGGGGGCGGTGCGTCGCACGGTCTCCCACGTGGTGCCCAGCCGGCGCAAGCGCGCGGGATCGTGATGGAGCGCTTCCTGCAGTCGCGGCAGGAGCACGTCTTCCTCGTCCTGGATGTCCTGCCGTATGAGGGCGAAGGCCCGGTCGACCAGCTCGTCGCGGCGGGGGTCGGCGGGCCTGGTGCGCTCGATGTCGGCGACCAGGTTGTTGATCTCCTGGTGCTCCCGCTCGACCCGTGAGGTGAGCTCTTCGCCGTCGTCTGCCAGCCGCCGCAGTGCGGGCCACAACACGGTCTCCTCGGCGAAGGCGTGGCTGAACGTCAGCTGGACGATGTGCTCCAGTGTCTGCTGCCGTTCCTGTGCCGGTTGGCCGCCTCCTGTGTAGAGGTTCATGAGGCGGTCGAGCTCGCCGTGGTCACGACGTTGCCGGGCGAGGACGCTTGCGTCGCCGCCGAGTTGCTCGATGCTCTGCTCTGTGATGGAGGGCGACATCGGTTTCTCCCAGGGCTTGTCGCGGTCCTCGGCGCGAGGAGCACGGAACCCGAGCGTTCAACGACGTGACGTCAGCGTGGTGCGTCGAGTCAGCAGGAGCCCCAGCGCGATCATGCCGGCGCCGAGTGCGAGGTGGAGCCAGTTGTCAGCGGTGTTCAGCGGTACGAAGTTGGCGGCGCTGTCGTGGTCGATGATCAGTCCGTAGATCCACAGCACCAGGTAGACGAGTCCGCCACCGATGAGGAACGTGCGGGCGGTGGCGGCTGTGCGGGCCATGGCGAGGCCGGCGACACCGAACAGCAGGTGCACGATGTTGTGAAGGATCGACACCTGGAAAAGCGCCAGCAGCTTCGCTTCCGAGTCGTGCGCGGCGAACTTCATGGTGTCGTAATCGGTCGTGACGCCGGGGACGAAGCCCAGGATGCCGACGAGGAGGAATACCGCTCCCACGAGCATCGCGGCTTGCTGCACGGGTGACCTGGTCATAGGGGTGCGGTGAGTGCTGGCCATGACGTGCCCTTCGTGACGCTCGGCCTCTGACGACCCGCGGGTACCCGGGGCGCGCCTGCCTAAAGCCGTCGGTGTCAGTGAATGCGCCGTTTCGCGGTGGTTTGTCGCGAGGCAGGTAGCGGCCGAGGGCGTGGGTGCGTCCGGACAGCTCGTACGGCAGCCCGGTGCGGCCCGGTGTGACCCGGGCCGCCTTCCGGGCTGGTCAGGGCAGGCGCTGCGGAACCCGGTGGGTTGACACGCGAGTAACCTCCGCGCAAAATCGCGGCACCGCACGACATTGTCGAACGGCGTTCGGGCCAGGACTCCTCAAGGGGTCCACCCTCTGGTGCCGGCGAACGGACGTGATCAGCGCCGTACCCGGTGGCAGCCAGATACCGCCGCCGACCACCGCAGCCACGACCTGTGGTTCCCGCTTCCGCTCGCCCCAGAAGGACACCCCGTGCCGAGACTGCGCCCCCTCCTCGCCGCCGCCGCTCTCGCGGTCACCGCTGCCATCGCCCAGCCCCTCCCGTCCGCCGTCGCCGAGACCACCGATGTCTCTCCGCCCGGAGCCAATGACTGGTCGTGCCGGCCCAGCGCCGAGCATCCCGACCCGGTCGTGCTCGTGCACGGAACGTTCGAGAACATGGCCAAGAACTGGCCGACGCTCAGCCCCAGGCTCAAGAGCGAGGGCTACTGCGTCTTCGCGCTGAACTACGGCGACAACGCCATCGGGCCCATCGCCGAGTCGGCGAAGGAGCTCGACTCGTTCGTCGGCGCGGTGCTCGGTGCCACCGGCGCGCGCAAAGTCGACCTCGTCGGACACAGCCAGGGCGGGATGATGCCCCGCTACTACATCAAGAACCTCGGCGGTGCGACGAAGGTCGACGATCTGGTCGGCATCGTTCCCTCCAACCACGGCACCCAGGGCCTGATCCCCGTGCCTGCCGGGTTCGAGAACACCCCCTGTCCGGCATGCGACGAGCAGCAGGCCGGGTCGCAGTTCCTGACCGATCTGAACGCCAGGGACGAGACGCCCACCGGCCCCGACTACACCGTCGTCACCACCAGGTACGACGAGGTCGTCACGCCGTACACCAGTGCCTTCCTGGACGGATCCGCCCGCGAGGTCACCAATGTGACCCTCCAGGACGCCTGCCCGCTGAACGCCATCGAGCACGACCAGGCCCCCAACGACCTGGTGGTCCACCAGTGGGTCCTGCACGCGCTGGAGCGCACCGGTCCGGCCGACCCGGCCTTCCTGCCCTCCTGCGTCGCCTGACGGCTCACGCGCCTGCCGCACGCATCTCGCGGCACGTACCCGCAGTGCCGGTCCGTGCCCGTGAGCCCCGGTGCCGGTGACCGGCCCGGGGCTCAGCGGCCGTTGTGAAGTATTTCCCGCACACGTCTTGCCAGCAGCCGGATACCCGGCAGTAACCTTTCGCTACCCCCGTACGGCACCGGTGCCTCATCCCTGCGGTTTCCGCGGACACGCGTCCGTTCCGCGACCGCTCAGGTCTTTCCGTGACCCGGGAACGACACGCTCTGGACAGTTTCCCCAGTGCCCCCGCGCTGTCCCACTTGCCGGAAAACCATGAGGTGACCGTGAGAAAACGCATGATCGTGGCTGCTTGGGCCGCCCTGCTGCTGCCCCTGGGGTTCGGGACTCCGGCCGGCGCAGCCGCCACGTCGACGTTCAACTCCTCCAGCCATCCCGTCCTGTTCGTCCACGGCTACAACGGCAGCGCTTCGAACTGGAACACCATGGTGAGCCGGTTCAAGAACGACGGCTGGCCCGCCGCGTACCTCGATCAGTGGAGCTACGACTCGCGCCAGTCCAACGCCACCACGGCCCAGCAACTGGCCGGTGAGGTCGACCGGTTGCTCGCCGCCACGGGAGCCTCGCAGGTCGATGTCGTCACCCACTCCATGGGCGGGCTCTCCTCGCGCCACTACCTCAAGAACCTCGGCGGCGATGCGAGGACCGGGGCATGGGTGTCGCTCGGCGGACCCAACCACGGCACCGACACGGCCAACGGCTGCTTCGACGCCTCGTGTGGCGAGATGCGCATCGGATCGGACTTCCTGACCGCCCTCAACTCCGGTGACGAGACACCGGGACCCCCTCGGTACGCGACCTGGTGGTCGCCGTGCGACACGGTCATCAACCCCGACAGCAGTGTCGCTCTCACAGGCGCAGGCAACACGCGGACCGCGTGCCTGAGCCACAACGGACTGCTCACCGACGCCACCGTCTACGCCCAGGTCCGCGACATGATCAACAGCTGAGCCGTCCCGACCGCCCTGCGCTGCCCGTATGCCCGCGCGGAAGCATCCTGGAAGCATGGTGCGAGCCAACGAGGAGGTCCAAGCGCTCCTCCAGGAGTACGCCGACCTCATCGCCATCACCGGAGGCGACGCCTTCAAGGCGCGTGCGTACGAGAAGGCCGCCCGTGCGGTCGGCGGCTACCACGCGGACGTGTCCCAGCTGGACGCCGGGCAGCTGCGGGAGATACCCAGCGTCGGCAGATCCATCGCCGACAAGATCGTGGAGTTCCTGCATTCCGGACATGTCTCGGTCATCGAGGAGCGCCGGGAGGCCATCCCGGCCGGCGTCCGCGAGCTCATCACCATCCCCATGCTCGGTCCCAGGAAGGCCATGGTCCTCTACGAGGAACTGGGCATCTCCTCCGTGGACCAGCTGCTCGACGCCATCCACGAGGAGCGGCTGCGCGACCTGAAGGGCTTCGGCGAGAAGACCGAGGAGAACATCCTCCACGGCATCTCCTTGATGCAGAAGGCCGGCGACCGCATTCTTCTCGACGCGGCGATGGACACCGCCGAACAGATCGTCGCCGAGCTGTCCCGCGTCACCGGCTGCGGACGATGCTGCTACGCCGGGTCACTGCGCCGCATGCGCGAGACCATCGGCGACATCGACATCCTGGTGGCCGCGGAACAGCCCCGCCCGTTCATGGACGCGGTCGCCGGCCTTCCGTACACCGCCGAGGTCATCGCCCGGGGCGAGAAGAAGACCAGCATCCGCACCACCAAGGGACTCCAGATCGACGTCCGGGTCCTGCCACCGGAGTCCTGGGGAGCCGGACTCCAGTACTTCACCGGGTCGAAGGCCCACAACATCCGCACCCGTGAGATCGCCGTGGGCCACAAGCTCAAGCTCTCCGAGTACGGACTGTTCCGCGTCAAGAGCGGCAGGAAGATCACCTCGGAGACGGAGGAGGAGATCTACGCCCGCCTGGGACTGCCGTGGATTCCCCCGACCCTGCGCGAGGACCGCGGCGAGATCGCCGCCGGACTGCGCGGCGAACTCCCCGACCTGCTCGACGAGGCGGACATCCGGGGCGACCTGCACACGCACACCGACCTCACGGACGGTCTCGCCTCGCTGGAGGACATGGTCACCGCGGCGGCCGAACGCGGCTACGACTACTACGCGATCACCGACCACGCCCCCGACCTCGCCATGCAGCGCATGACGAAGGAGAAGATCCTCGCCCAGCGCGAGCAGGTACGGGAACTGGACCGCCGGCACCACGGCATGCGGCTGCTGCACGGCACGGAACTCAACATCGGCCCCGAGGGCGAGGTCGACTGGCCCCTCGACTTCCTGGAGACCTTCGACCTGTGCGTGGCCTCCGTCCACTCCCACTTCAACCAGAGCCGGCAGGATCTCACCCGCCGTCTCGTACGCGCCTGTGAGAACCCGTGCGTCGCCGTCATCGGTCATCCCACCACGCGGCTGCTCGGCAAACGCCCCGGCATCGACGCCGACTTCGACGCGGTCTTCGAGGCCTGTGCGCGCACGGGCACCGCCCTGGAGATCAACGCGCATCCGAACCGGCTCGACCTGTGCGACGAGGACATCCTGCGAGCGAAGCGGTACGGCGTGAAGTTCGCGGTCGACTCGGACGCCCATGCCACCACGCACCTGCCGTACATGCGCTACGGAGTCGGCACGGCGCAGCGTGGCTGGCTCACCGCGGACGACGTCATCAACACCTGGCCGCTGACGAAACTGCGCCGCTTCCTGCGGCACTGATGTCGGGGGCGGCGTGGAGTGCCAGTGCTGCCGTACTGGCCTGTCCGCGGTTCGGTGTGTCCACGGTTCGGTGCGGCACCGGCGACCCGACGGCGGCCGGGAGGTGCGCGGACGACCTCGCGCGGCCGACGGCTCGCGCTCTCGGCGCCGGGAGCCCTCGGCGCCGCCGGTGCCTTCGCGGCGCCGGGCCGTCCGGTGCGGTGCACCGGACGGCCCCCGACCTCTGTGCCTCAGCGCGACAACGTCCAGCGGCCTCCCTTGGCGGCGGCCACCAGTTCGGGCACCGTGGCCAGCTTGACCCGTGGCCGGCCCGCCCGGCGGCCACGGGTCAGCTCGGCGCGTTCGATCGCGGCCAGGCCGCGGGCGTCGACGACCTGGCGGTTGCGGCGGCGGGCGAGGCGGTGGAACGCCTTCGGTGAGGCCGTCGGCGTGGGCAGCGAGCCCGCGACGGCATCGGCGAGGAGCGTGCCCACCGTCTCGGCGGCGCACGTGCGGTTGGCGCCGATGCCCCCCGAGGGCCCGCGCTTGATCCAGCCCACGACGTACGTCCCCGGCCGGCCCGTCACCCGGCCCGCCTCGTGCGGGACGGTGCCGGTGGCCTCGTCGAACGGCAGCCCGGCGACCGGCACACCGCGGTAGCCGACCGCCCGCAGCAGCAAGCCGGCCACCACCTCCCGCTCGCCGGAGTCACCCGTGACGCGTACGGCACGGACCTTCTCCGCGCCGAGCACCTCAGCCGCCGAGGAATGGAACCGGAAGACGATGCGACGCCCCGGCGCGGGCGGGAGCGAGAAGTCGACGCGGTCGCGGGCGACGCCCTGGATCACCGCGGCCTTGTCCTTCGGCCCGGCCGTGTCGATCGACGTGCCGGTCCGCGGATCGTGGTCGTCCACGACCAGCTCCACACCGTCCAGGTGCCTGAGCGCGAGCAGTTCGGACCGGGTGCACGCCGCGTCCTGCGGGCCCCGGCGCCCGAGCAGCACCACCTCGCGCACCGAGCCGGCGCGCAGGGCCGCCAGGGCGTGGTCCGCGATGTCGGTGCCTGCCAGCGTGTCGGGGTCCGCGACCAGGATGCGGGCGACGTCGAGGGCGACGTTGCCGTTGCCGACCACGACCACGCGCTCGGCGGACAGGTCGATCGCGTCGGGCGCGAGATCCGGGTGGGCGTTGTACCAGGCGACGAACTCCGTCGCGGAGATGCTGCCGGGCAGGTCCTCGCCGGGGATCCCGAGCCGGCGGCCGGCGGAGGCGCCCACGGCGTAGACGACCGCGTCGTGGTGTGCCGCCAGTTCCTCCGCTGTGATGTCCGGCCGACCTCCAGGCCCAGGTGCATCCGCACCCGGGGGTGCGAGTGGAACCGCCCGAAGGTGTCGCCGACCTTCTTCGTCGCGGGGTGGTCCGGCGCCACCCCGTACCGGACGAGGCCGCCGGCCACCGGGAGCCTGTCCACCAGCGTGACCGCGGCGTTGGTGTGCAGCAGCAGGTCCTCGGCGGCGTACATGCCGGCCGGGCCCGTGCCGACGACCGCGACCCGGATCGGCGCGAAGTCGGACGGCAGGCTGCGGTCGAAGGCCGGCTCGCCCCAGGAGTGGAAGTTCGGGCCGTCGTCGGCCGGTCGGGGCTCCTCGTCCTCGAAGTACTCCGCGTTGATCCGGGCGTACTCCTTCTGCGCCGCGGGCAGGCTGTCCACCGGGAAGATCGCGTCCACCGGACAGGCGTCGGCGCACGCGCCGCAGTCGATGCACGACTTCGGGTCGATGTACAGCATCTCCGTGCTGCCGAAGGCGCGCTCCTGCGGCGTGGGATGGATGCAGTTGACCGGGCACACGGCGACGCAGGTGGCGTCGCCGCAGCAGGTCTGGGTGATGGCGAAGGTCATGTCGTCAGCTCGGTTCGGCTCGGATTCGGCTCGGATTCGGCTCTGTCGGTCTCGGCTCGGCCGGCGCGGTCAGATCAGGCTCGCGCGCCTGTAGAACATCAGGGCCGGCCTGGTGAGCAGCCGGGCCGAGGCCAGGAACTCCATCAGGCCCGCGCAGCTCGAGCGCATCAGCGACTTGTGGTGCTCGTTGGCCTTCGCCTCGCCGACGGCGCGCTTGCCGTCGAGTCCGGCGTTCGCGTAGACGTCCTTGTTCACCATGCTGGTGACGATGACGTAGGAGGCGATCGCGATGAGGACGGCGTGGATCTGGCGGCGCAGCCATCCGGCCTTCTCCAGGTGCCTGCGCGTCTCGTCGCGGGCGAACTTCATGTGCCGCGACTCCTCGACGACATGGATGTTGTTGATGGTGCGGACGAACGGCACCACCCGCTCGTCGCGCATCCAGTCGCGCTGCATCACGTCGAGGACCTCCTCGGCGACGAGGATCGCGGCGTACGCGGCCTCGCCGAACGCAACCGTCTTGAAGACCCTGCCCAGTTCGACCGCGATCCGGTGCGGGCGGTACGCCGGTGCGCCGAGCTTCTTCGCGCCGCGGGCGAACATGACGGAGTGCCGGCACTCGTCGGCGATCTCGGTCAGGGCCCACTGGAAGCCGGCCTGGGTCGGGTCCTTGGCGTAGATGTCGCGAAGCACCATCTGCTGAAGGATCATCTCGAACCAGATACCGGTGCTGGCGACCGACGCGGCCTCCTGCCGTGTCAGCTCCTTGCGCTGCGCATCGGTCATCTCCCGCCAGTACGCCGTGCCGTACAACGTGCTCCACTCCGGGCTCGCACCGTGGAAGTCCTTGTCCAGCGGCGTCTGCCAGTCCACCTCCGTGGCCGGGTCGTACGACAGCGTCGCGGCCGATTCGAGCAGCCGCCGGGCGACGTCGTGGTCGCGGTCCTCGTCGGGGGCTCCGTCCTGGATCTGAGGCCGAACGGTGCTGCTTGCCATGGTGCGGCTCCTCGATGCGGTGGGTGGTGTTCCTTGCTCGCTGGTGCGGGGTGGGGGGTGCGGGGTGCGGGGTGCGTCGGGGCGACGGCAGGGCTGTGCGGCCGCCGGCCGCGGCTCGTGCCCACGCGGCGGCCGGCGGCCCGCGAGATCACCGTCGCCGCCGCTTGTTAGACGGACCGTATAGTAAGAGAGCCGCTCCGGCCTACCCCCGGGTAAGAAATCGTCAACGGCGGCCCGGCGCAGGGGGACTGGGGGCGTGGGGCTCCCGAGGAGGCCCGGCTCAGGGACGGCAGGCCGACGCGGCACCCATCTGCCGGACGTCCGGCACGAGGGCTCGGGAGAGGCCCGACGTGCCGAGCCGCCCGACGCCGCGGCCGACCCGACCGCCCGCAGTCAGCCGGCCCGTCGGCTCACAGCGTCTCGCTGAGCGAGTCCGCCAGCCTGCGACGGGCCGTCCGGGTCGCCGGAACCGAGGCCGCCGCCACCGCGCCGAGCACCGCAGCGGCGACCAGCGCCGACAGCACCGGCAGGGGCGGCAGTTGCGCGATGCCCGCGCCCATGCCGCCGGCGCCGCCCTGGGCGTCCACCAGCCGCCGGCCCGCCACGGCGCCCACCACCGTCCCGAGTACGGCGGACAGCAGCGCGGTCAGGCCGGCCGCCGTCACGATCACCGCCCCGATCTGGCGGGGCGTCAGGCCGATGGCCTTGAGGGCGAGCAGGTCACGGCCCCGGTCGCGTACGCCCGTACCGATCAGTGTGAGCAGCTCGATCAGGCCGATCAGCGCGAGCACCCCGATCAGCGCGGCGATCACCCCGCGCGCCGGTTCCAGACGGTCCGCCGGGTTGGGCGTCTCCCGGATCTCCAGCGCGCCGCCGCCCGCCTCGGCGAGCTCCGCGCTGACCGTGCGCGGGTCGGCGCCGTCGCGCAGCACCAGCGCGTGGAACCCGGGCCGCAGGCCCGGATCGCGCTCGCGCAGGGTGTCGACGGTCGTCGAGACGATCCGGCCGCCCGACTCCGGTTCGATGCTGCGCCCGACGATGTGGAGGATCTGCGGCCGTCCCTCGACCGTCATCCGCACCCAGTCGCCCACCCGTACGCCGAGCAGGTCCAGCAGCCCCTGGCCGGCGACCGCCTCGTCGGGGCCGTCGGGCGCCCGGCCCTCCACCACGGCGGACGGGTACGGCTCGTCGGCGGTGCCGAGCCCGCGCAAGGTGATGGTGCCCGTCTGGCCCGGTACGAGGGCCGCCGTCTCCACCCCGGGATGGACAGCGCTCACGTCGTCGACACCGGCGAGGATGCGCTCCAGCTCCGCCTCGGTCGGACCCCCCGGCTGCTCGGCCCGTACGGTCAGGGCGGCCGGCAGCCCCACCCGGTCCGGGTCGCTGCGGAACTGGTCCAGGGTCGACCAGGCGACCAGCGCCACGGTGATCAGCACCAGCGGCAGCGCGAGGCGGAGCACCGCCGCCACCGCGCCGCCCCGGCGCGCGAACGCGGCGCGCGTGCCGAGCACGAGGGCCGGCGGCACCCGCATGCCGAGCGCCCGTCGGCCGAGCGCGGTCATCGGCGCGGCGGTCGGCAGCGCCGCCCGGGCCACCGGGACCGCGGGCACGCGTCCGGCCCGCCAGGCCGCGAGGCCGGTCGCCGCCGCGATGAGCAGCACGGCACCGCACGGCAGGCCGATCATCAGGGCCGTGTGACCGGGCAGGTCCTGCCACAGGGCCACCGCGTCACCGATCCGCCCCGGTATCCGCGACCCGAGCGCGGCGATCGCGAGCGTGCCGAGCGCGACGCCCAGCAGCGCGAAGGCCAGGTGCTGCACGAGGAAGCCGCGGACCACCTGGCCGGGTGTGAACCCGACGGCCTTGAGCACGGCGATGTCCCGGAGCTGGCCGCGCACCCGTGCGGCGATCGCCCCCGACGCGGCGAGAGCCGCGGCCAGCAGCGCGCCCGTCCCGAACACGGCGAACAGCTGCCCCAGCAGCCGGTCGTCGCCGCCCGCCTCCGCCCGCGCCTGCTGCCACTTGGTGACCTGGGCGACGCGGTCGGCGCCGAGGAGCGTCACCGCGCGTTGGACGATGAAGTCGGTGTCGTCCGGGTCGTCCAGCCGCAGGCCGACGGTCTGCCCGCCGCTGCCGGGGGCGACCCGGTCGAGTGTGCCGGGCAGCACCCAGCCGATGCCCGGCTCGCCCCCCGGCCGGTACCGCGGCTCCGCGGCCTCCGCGACGCCCGAGACCCGCAGCGTGCTCGTCGACCCCTCCGGCCCGGCGACCCGCAGCGTGTCGCCCGGCTCCACCCACAGGGCCCGGGCGACCGACGTCTCCAGCACGACCGCGGCCGCGCCGCCGTCGCCGGACGGCGTGAGCCAGCTGCCCGAGGTGACCAGCGGCCGGGCGGTCCCCGGGGGCCGGGCGCCGGTCGCGCGCAGTTCGAGGCCGGCCCGTGCCCCGCGCGACTCGACCGTGGTCGTCGCGGTGCGGTACGGCCCGGAGAGCGCGGCCACGCCGTCGAGCCGGGACAGGCCGGTGGTGTCGGTTCCGGCGCGCGTGTGCAGCCAGATGTGCGCGCCCTGCGACTGGTTGAAGACCCGCTGCCAGGGGTTGGCCGCGTACCCGAACAGCGCGCCGGCCAGGAGCAGCGAGGCGATGATCCCGGCACTGGCGAGGACGACGAACAGGGCCTCCCCGCGGTGTGCCCGGAAGTCGGCGTGCGCCCAGCGCAGAGTCGCGCGCACGGTCAGTCCCCCAGTTCGAGCACGCCGGAGACGCCGCCGCCCGCGGCACGGTGCCCGGTGCCGAGCACCGCGTCGTCGGCGATGCGCCCGTCGAAGAAGCTGATGACGCGGTCGGCGGCGCTTGCCATCCGGGCGTCGTGGGTGACCATGACGATCGTCTGTCCGCGCTGGTGGAAGCGGGAGAGCAGCCGCAGCACCTCGCGGGTGCCCTTGCTGTCGAGGCTGCCGGCGGGCTCGTCGGCCAGCAGCAGCGCGGGGTGGTTGACGAGTGCCCGGGCGAGCGCGACACGCTGCTGCTCACCGCCGGACAGTTCGCCCGGCATGGACTTCTCCCGGCCCTCCAGCCCGAGCTCGGCGAGCAGTTCGGCGCGGGAGGCGCGCGCGGCCCGGGGCGACGCCCCGGCGAGCAGCGCCGGCAGTTCCACGTTGTCGGCGACGGTGAGGTTGGAGACGAGGTTGAAGAACTGGAAGACGATGCCGATGCTGCGGCGCCGCAGCACCGCCCAGCGGGCCTCCCGGTAGGCGTCGACCTGCTCCCCGCCGATCCACAGCCGCCCGCTGTCGGGCCGCTGGAGGCCGCCGATCAGGTGCAGCAGCGTCGACTTCCCGGCGCCCGACGGCCCCGTGACCGCGACGAATTCCCCGGGCCGCACGGTCAGGTCCACCCCGCGCACGGCGTGCACGGGGGCGCCCTCGCCGTGGTGGGTCTTGGTCAGACCCTCGGCGCGCACGATGGGTGTGCTCGCGGGTGGGGAGGGCGGGGCGTCCGGGTGCGGCGAGGAGTCCGGGCCGGCGTCGGCGCGGCCGCGGCCGCCCGGAGCGCCGGACGGCCGGACACCGCGGCCCCGGGCCTCGGACCCGGCCGTGCCGGGCAGCGCCCGGCGGCCGCCGGACGGCGCGTCGTGGCTCATTCCAGCTCCTCCTGACAACGTTCCAGCCAGTCGAGGTCGGCCTGCAGGTGCAGCATGGCTCCCTCTATCAGCAGCTGGGAGAACCTGTTGTCCCGGTCCTCGGACGCGGCCAGCTTCGACAGTTCCCGCATGGTGTTGAGGTACTGCCGCCGCTGCCTGTTGATCAGCACGATCGGGTCGGCGAGCCCAGACTGCGGCGCGAGCGCGAGCTTCATGAAGAACTCGTCCCGCACCCGCGGCTCGTCGGTGGTCTCCTCGAACCAGGCCAGCACGGCCTCGCGCCCGGCGTCGGTGAGCCGGTACGTCCGCTTGTTGGGCCGGCCCGACTGCTCGACGTCCTCGCCGTCGATCAGTCCGCTCTTCTCCAGCCGGCCGAGGGTGACGTAGATCTGGCCGACGTTCGGCTGAGGGTACGCGGCGCCCAGGAGCTTCTCAAGGTCCTGCTTGAGCTCGTAGCCGTGCGCGGGGCCCCGGGTGAGGAGGGCCAGGAGCGGCAGCCGCACGCGCTCCCCCTCTCTCCCGCTGCGTAGTCTGCTGTTGGCTGGGCAGTGGCACGTCCGGTCCGTCCGCCCGCCCCGTCTGCCTGGGCCTCTAGTATCGCCCATGCCTAACGGGTATATATAGGCCACGATGGTCGGCGGCGCAGCCGGATCGTGCACCGGGAGGAACCTATGCGGTGGATGCGTGCCGCGGGTAGGGGACTCCTGGCCGCGGCAGTGGTCCTTGCGGGATGCACCGGACTCGACGCGCGCGCCGGGGGAGCGGAGCCCGCCGGCCGGGGGCCGATGACGCTGGTGACGGCCGGCGACCTGACCGGCTATCTCCCGCCGCTGCTCGAGGACTGGAACGAGGAGCACCCCGGCGAACGCGTGACGCTCGTCGAGCTGCCCGAGTCGGCCGACGAGACCCGTGCGCAGATGATCAGCGAGCTGCGCTCGGGCAGCGACCGGTTCGACGTGCTGAACATCGACGTGGCCTGGACCTCGGAGTTCGCCGCTGCGGGGTGGATCTCGCCGCTGGAGCGCGACCGCTTTCCCCTGGACTCCTTCCTGAGTCCGGTGGTGGACACCGCGACCTTCGACGGGCGCCTGTACGCCGTCCCGTACGTGACCAACGCCGGGCTGCTCTACTACCGCCAGGACGTGCTGGACCGTGCCGGCGTGAAGCCGCCCCGCACCTGGGCCGAGCTGGCCCGCCAGGCCCGCACCCTCGCTCCGCGCCACGGCCTCGACGGATACGCGGGCCAGTTCCTGCCGTACGAGGGGCTGACCGTCAACGTCACGGAGGCGGTGCACTCGGCGGGCGGCTCGATCCTCCGGGACGACGGCGACCGGGTCACCGTGGACTCGGACGCCGCGCGTGCCGCCTTCTCCTTCCTCGCCGACGGTGTGCGCGAGGGCTGGATCGCCCGCGAGGCCCTCGGCTACAAGGAGGAGGAGTCCCGCCGGGCCTTCCAGGAGGGCCGGCTGCTGTTCCTGCGCAACTGGCCCTATGTGTACGCGGACGCGAGCGCGAAGGACTCCGAGGTGGCCGGGCGGTTCGGCGCGGTGCCCCTGCCCGGCTCCGACGGCCCCGGCACCAGCGTGCTCGGCGGCTCCAACCTGGCGGTCAGCAGCCATGCGCGCCACCCCGAGTCGGCCGCCGACCTGATCGCCTACCTCACCAGCGAGCGGGTCCAGCGGAAGGTCCTGACCGAGGGGTCGCTGCCGCCCGTGCGTGCCGCGCTGTACGAGGATCCGGCGCTGATCGCCGCCCATCCGTATCTGCCGACCCTGCGCCGGAGCGTGCTGTCGGCCGTGCCGCGCCCCAAGTCCGCGCGCTACGACCAGGTGAGCCTCGCCGTGCAGGCGGTGGCGCAGGACGTCATGGCGCTGCGCCAGACGCCCGAGCAGGCGGTCGAGCGACTGGCGCGCGAGCTCGGCGCCATTTCCCGCACCGACTGAGCCCATCGTCACCTCCCCAGGAGCCTCTACTTACATGTTAGGTAGAGGCTCCTCGCTATTGAAGTCCCCATAGCGGAACAAAACACCCCAGCTTTCGGTGGTTTACGTACGGATCGTTGACACCTCTGCGTCATGGCTACTTAACATGCATGCATAACAGCGCACCCGATCCGGGGCGCTCTCGCATTCAGCAGAACAGGTCGACGCGAGATGCTCAGCACGCTTCCGGCCGGCATCGGCCCCCTCTCCCGCAGCTCCGCCACACCCGAACCGTGGTGGCGCGACGCGGTGATCTACCAGGTGTACGTCCGCAGCTTCCTCGACAGCACGGGGGACGGGATAGGTGACCTGGCCGGCGTCCGTGCCGGGCTTCCCTACCTGCGGAAACTCGGCGTCGACGGCATCTGGCTCAGCCCCTTCTACCCCTCGCCGCAGCACGACCACGGCTACGACGTGGCCGACTACTGCGACGTCGACCCCGTCTACGGCGACCTCGCCGAGTTCGACCGGCTGGTCGCCGACGCCCGCAGGCTCGGGCTCAGGCTGCTGCTCGACATCGTCCCGAACCACTGCTCCAGCGAGCACCCCTGGTTCCGCGAGGCCCTCGCCGCCGCCCCCGGCAGCCCAGCCCGCTCCCGTTTCCATTTCGCCCCCGGCCGCGGCGCGGACGGCGCCGAACCGCCCAACAACTGGCGCGCCATGTTCGGCGGCCCGGCCTGGAGCCGGACCACGAACCCCGACGGGACGCCCGGGGAGTGGTACCTGCACCTGTTCACCCCCGAGCAGCCCGATCTCAACTGGCGCGACCCGGCCGTCGGCGACGAGTTCGAGCGGGTGCTGCGCTTCTGGCTCGACCGCGGCGTGGACGGCTTCCGCATCGACGTGGCGGCCGGTCTCTACAAGCACCCCGACCTGCCGGACTCGGACGACCCCGAAGCGGACGAGCGCTCCCGGGACTCGGTCAACCCGCTCGCCTGGAACCAGCCGGAGGTCCACGACGTGTGGCGCCGCTGGCGCGCGGTGTGCGAGGAGTACGCCGCACGGGACGGTCACGAGCGGCTGCTCGTCGGCGAGGTCTCCGTACCGACCGCACGCGAGCACGCCCTGTACGTCCGGCCCGACGAACTGCACCAGGCGTTCTTCTTCGACCTGCTCAGCGCCCCCTGGGACGCCGACGCCTTCCGCTCGACGATCGACGAGGCCGTACGCGACATCGCCGGCACCGGTTCCACCGTCACCTGGGTGCTCAACAACCACGACCAGGTCCGCACGGTGACGCGGTACGCGGGGGAACCCGGTGTCGAGGGCAGCGGACTCGGCGCCGCCCGCGCCCGCGCCGCCGCCCTGCTGATGCTGGCCCTGCCCGGCGCCGCGTACGTCTACCAGGGGGAGGAGCTCGGCCTGCCCGAGGTCCTCGACCTGCCGGACGAGGTCCTCACCGACCCGATCTTCCACCGCACCGGAAGCCGCAAGCGCATCCGCGACGGCTGCCGGGTTCCGCTGCCCTGGTCCGGCCATGCTTCCCCGTTCGGCTTCAGCCAGGGCGAGGCCGGGGCCCGGCCGTGGCTGCCGCAGCCCGAGTGGTTCGCGGAGCACGCCACGGACCGGGCCCTCGCCGACACCCGATCCTTCTGGCACCTGTACCGCGAGGGCCTGCAACTGCGGCGCAGCCTCCCGCAGTTGGGCGAGGGCACGCTCCGCTGGCTGGACGCGCCCCCGCACGTGCTGGCCATGGTCCGCGGCGACGGACTGATCTGCGCCGTCAACTTCGGCACCGAGCCCGTCCCCGCTCCCGCGAGCGGCACCCCCCTGCTGTCCAGCGGCCCCTGCCCCGACGGTGTGCTCCCCGGAGCGACCGCCGCGTGGTGGACCGCCGACCCCACCTCCTGACCGCCCCCACCCCTGGAAGGACCCTCACCATGCGACGACCCTCGAAGACGACCCGGCGGACGGCAGCGACGGTCTCGGCGGCCATCGCCGTCGCCCTGACCGCCACCGCCTGCGGCGGCACCACCGGCCCCGCGAGCGGCGGTGAACTCAGCGGCCAGACCGTCACCGTCGCCGGTGTCTGGACCGGCAGCGAGCAGAAGAACTTCAAGAAGGTGCTCGACGCCTTCACCGAGAAGACGGGTGCGAAGACCGTCTTCGTGCCCTCCGGCGACAACGTCTCCACCTTCGTCGGCAGCAAGATCGAGGGCGGCAACGCCCCCGACGTGGTGATGGTCCCGCAGGTCGGCGTGCTGAAGCAGTTCGCCTCCGAGGGCTGGCTCAAGCCGCTGTCGGACAAGACCGCCAAGTCGGCCACCGCCGGACTCGCCCCTGTCTGGAAGGACTACGGCACGGTCGACGGCACCTACTACGGCCTCTACTTCAAGGCGGCCCACAAGTCGACCGTCTGGTACAGCCCGGAGGCGTTCACCCAGGCCGGCGTCACGGAACCCAGCTCGTGGACGGGCCTGCTGGAGGCCGGCCGCACCCTCTCCGACTCCGGCCGGCCCGCCTTCGCGATAGCCGGCGAGGACGGCTGGACGCTGACCGACTGGTTCGAGAACGTGTATCTCTCGCAGGCCGGACCGGAGAAGTACGACCAGCTCGCCCAGCACAAGATCAAGTGGACGGACGAGAGCGTCGTCAAGGCGCTGACCACCCTGGCCGAGGTGTTCAAGGACAAGCAGCTCGTCGCCGGCGGCGCCCAGGGCGCGCTGCGCACCGACTTCCCCGCCTCCGTCGAGCAGGTCTTCGGCCCCGAGCCGAAGGCGGGCATGGTCTACGAGGGCGACTTCGTGGGGGGCGTGGCCAAGGACGAGTTCGGCAGGAAGCCGGGCGAGGACGCCAAGTTCTTCCCCTTCCCCGGCGTCGACGCCGGGGAGCCGCCGGTGGTCAGCGGCGGTGACGCGGCCGTCGTCCTCAAGGAGGGCAAGAACGCCGAGGCCGGGATGCGGCTGCTGGAGTTCCTGGCGACGCCCGAGGCCGCGGAGGTCTGGGCCGGCGCGGGCGGCTTCCTCTCGCCGAACAAGGAGGTCAGCCTCGACGCGTACAGCGACGACGTGAGCCGCGAGACCGCCGAGTCGCTGATCGGCGCGGGCAATTCGGTCCGCTTCGACATGTCGGACCAGGCCCCCGCCGCCTTCGGCGGGACCAAGGGCGCGGGGGAGTGGAAGCTGCTCCAGGACTTCCTGCGCGACCCGTCCGACCCGAAGGCCACCGCGGCGAAGCTGGAAGCCGCGGCTGCCAAGGCGTACCGGAACTGAGGCTGCTTTCATGGCTGACACGCTCAAGGCCCGCGCCGCGGCAGACCCGCGGCGCCGGGCCCAGCGCAGGAAGCGCCGCCTCGCGGTCGTCTTCGTCCTGCCCGCACTGCTGCTCCTCGGTGCGCTCGTCGTCTACCCCGTCCTCTTCTCCGTCGGCCGCAGTCTGTTCGACGCGAGCGGGGACCGGTTCGTGGGAGCGGCGAACTACACCGAGATGTTCAGCGATCCGGCCACGCTCAGGGCCATCCGCAACAGCACCGTCTGGGTCGTCGTCGCACCCGTCCTGCTGACCGGTCTCGGGCTGCTGCTCGCCGTGCTCACCGAGAAGGTGCGCTGGGCCACCGCGTTCAAGCTGGTGCTTTTTCTCCCCATGGCCGTCTCCTTCCTCGCCGCGGGCATCATCTTCCGGCTCGCGTACGAGCAGGACCCGGACCGGGGCGTGCTCAACGCCGCCGTCGTCGGCGTCCACGGCGCCTTCGCGGACCCGGCGGCGTATCCGACGGCCAGGGCCCGCGAGAACCAGGGTCTCGCCGGCGGCGCGGGCGGCCCGTACACCACCGAGGAGGCCGTGCACCCGGGAGGGACCGTCACCCTCGGCTTCGTGGGCGTCGCCCCCGGCGCCATGCCCGCCGGGGCGAAGTCCGCGGCCGTGAAGGAGCCGGGGGACGACGCGATCGGCGGGGTCGTCTACCTCGACTTCACCCCGGGCGGCGGCGGTGCGCAGGGAAAGGTCGACCCGGCCGAGAAGGGACTGCCGGGCATGACCGTCGAGGCCGTACGCGACGGGGCGGTCGCGGCCACCGCGACGACGGCCGCCGACGGATCGTTCCGCTTCGCCGGCCTGGACGACGGGGCGTACACGGTCCGGCTGCCCGCGTCGAACTTCGCCGCCCCCTACGAAGGCGTGAACTGGCTCGGCCCCGCCCTCGTGACCCCCGCGATCATCGGCGCCTACCTGTGGGTGTGGACCGGCTTCGCGATGGTGCTGATCGGGGCCGGACTCGCCGCCATCCCGCGCGACGCGCTGGAGGCGGCGAGGATGGACGGCGCCACCGAGGGCCAGATCTTCCGCAAGATCACCGTGCCGCTGCTCGCACCCGTGCTCACCGTCGTCTTCGTGACCCTGGTGATCAATGTGATGAAGGTCTTCGACCTGGTCTGGATCATCGCGCCGGGCCCGGTCCAGGAGGAGGCCAACGTACTGGCCACCCGCATGTGGCTGGTGTCGTTCGGCGGCGGCAACGACCAGGGGCTCGGCAGCGCGCTCAGCGTCCTGCTCCTCCTGCTCGTCGTCCCCGCGATGATCTTCAACGTCCGGCGGTTCAGGAGGAGCGGAGCATGAGCGGCCACAGCACCATCGAGCGCCCGCCCGTCGCCGAGGCCCCCGTCCCCGCGGCGGCCCCGGCCGCGCCGAGCCGTCCCGGGCGGCAGGGCCGCCTGGCCAAGTGGCTGAACAGCGGGATCGTCCAGGCCCTGCTGATCGTCGTGGCCCTGGTCTGGATCACGCCCCTGGCCGGGCTGTTCCTCTCCTCCCTGCGCTCGGAGCGGGACAACGCGTCCGACGGCTGGTGGACGGCGCTCAGCGACCCCTCCCAGCTGTCACTGGACAACTACACGGCGCTGCTGGAGGACTCCGGCATCACCGCCGCCTTCTGGAACACCGTTCTGATCTCCGTGCCCACCACGGTCCTGGTCGTCGGCATCGCCGCACTCGCCGGCTACGCCTTCGCCTGGCTCGATTTCCCCGGCCGTGACGCGATCTTCCTCGTGGTCGTCGGACTGCTGGTGGTCCCCGTCCAGATCGGGCTGCTGCCCGTGGCCAAACTCTTCGGCGCCGTCGGACTGTTCGGCACGATCGCGGGCGTCGTCCTGTTCCACGTCGCCTACGGCCTCCCGTTCGCGATCTTCCTGTTGCGGAACTACTTCGCCGAGATACCGCGCGAGATGCTGGAGGCCGCCCGGATGGACGGCGGCGGCGAATGGCGCATCTTCTCCCGGCTCGTGCTGCCGCTCGGCCGGCCGGCCATCGCGAGCCTCGCCATCTTCCAGTTCCTGTGGGTCTGGAACGACATGCTGGTGGCGCTGCTCTTCGCGGACAGCGGATCCCAGCCGCTGACCGTCGCCCTGCAGTCGCAGATGCGCCAGTTCGGCAGCAACATCGGCGTGCTGGCCCCGGGCGCGTTCCTCTCGCTGGTGGTCCCGCTGGTGGTCTTCTTCGCCTTCCAGCGGCACTTCGTCCAGGGAGTGATGGCCGGGTCGGTCAAGTAGGACCGGGAGACCGGCGTCGTCCGACCACGGGGCGGACGGCGCCGGTCTCGCGCGCGCGGACGTCGGCCTTGCCGCGTCCTCGGCCCTCCCGCCAGGCGCGGGCGGGCGGGATCGCTCCCTCCGGGGCGCCGATCACGACCGTGAGGAGGCCCCTGTCGAACAGGGGCCGATCACGAGATATCTTGATGTCGAGCAATGTTGCAGACGTGGAGAGCGGAGCACCCGGTGACTGACTCGACCATCATCTATACGCACACTGACGAGGCGCCCGCCCTGGCGACGTACTCGTTCCTGCCCGTGGTCCAGGCGTACGCCTCGACGGCCGGTGTCACCGTGGAGACCCGTGACATCTCGCTCGCGGGACGGATCATCTCCCAGTTCCCCGAGTACCTCGAAGAGGGCCGGCGCATCGACGACGCCCTCGCCGAGCTCGGCGAGCTGGCCAGGACGCCCGGCGCCAACATCATCAAGCTGCCGAACATCTCGGCCTCGATCCCGCAGCTGAAGGCCGCGGTCGCCGAGCTCCAGGAGCAGGGCTACACGCTGCCGGACTACCCGGACGACCCGAAGACCGACGAGGAGCGCGAGATCCGCGCCCGCTACGACAAGGTCAAGGGCAGCGCCGTCAACCCGGTCCTGCGCGAGGGCAACTCCGACCGCCGAGCCCCCGCCTCGGTCAAGAACTACGCCAAGGCGCACCCGCACCGCATGGGCGCCTGGACCTCCGACTCGAAGACGAACGTCGCCACCATGGGCGTCGACGACTTCCGCTCCACCGAGAAGTCCGCGGTCGTCGCCGAGAACGGCACCCTGCGCATCGAGCTCAAGGGTGACGACGGCTCCACCACCGTGCTGCGCGAGTCGGTTCCGGTCCTCGCGGGCGAGGTCGTCGACGCGTCCGTCATGCGCGTCGCCGCCCTGCGCGAGTTCCTCACCGCCCAGGTCGCCCGCGCCAAGGCGGAGGGCGTGCTGTTCTCGGTGCACCTGAAGGCCACGATGATGAAGGTCTCCGACCCGATCGTCTTCGGCCACGTCGTACGCGCCTTCTTCCCGAAGACCTTCGCGCAGTACGGCGAGGCGCTCGCCAAGGCCGGCCTCACCCCGAACGACGGCCTCGGCGGCATCTTCAAAGGCCTGGAGGCCCTGCCCGAGGGCGCAGAGATCAAGGCGTCCTTCGACGCCGAGCTCGCCGAGGGCCCGGCCCTCGCCATGGTCGACTCCGACCGTGGCATCACCAACCTGCACGTTCCGAGCGACGTCATCGTCGACGCCTCCATGCCGGCCATGATCCGCACCTCCGGCCACATGTGGGGCCCGGACGGCCAGGAGGCCGACACCCTCGCCGTCCTCCCGGACAGCAGCTACGCGGGCGTCTACCAGGCCGTCATCGACGACTGCCGCGCCAACGGCGCCTACGACCCGGCCACCATGGGCTCCGTGCCCAACGTCGGCCTGATGGCCCAGAAGGCCGAGGAGTACGGCAGCCACGACAAGACCTTCGAGATCCCGGCCACCGGCACCGTCCGTGTCGTCGACGCCGACGGCAACGCCGTGCTGGAGCAGGTCGTCGGCGCGGGCGACATCTTCCGCATGTGCCAGACCAAGGACGCCCCGATCAAGGACTGGGTGAAGCTCGCCGTCACCCGTGCCCGCGCCACCGGCGACCCGGCCGTCTTCTGGCTGGACGAGGGCCGCGCCCACGACGCGCAGCTGATCGAGAAGGTCAAGGCGTACCTGCCGGAGCACGACACCGAGGGCCTGGACATCCGGATCCTGTCCCCGGTCGAGGCGACCAAGCTCTCCGTCGAGCGCATCCGCCGCGGCGAGAACACCATCTCCGTCACCGGCAACGTGCTGCGCGACTACCTGACCGACCTGTTCCCGATCCTGGAGCTGGGGACCAGCGCCAAGATGCTGTCGGTCGTCCCGCTGATGAACGGCGGCGGCCTCTTCGAGACGGGCGCCGGCGGCTCCGCCCCCAAGCACGTCCAGCAGCTCGTCAAGGAGAACTACCTGCGCTGGGACAGCCTGGGCGAGTTCCTCGCGCTGGCGGTCAGCTTCGAGCACCTCGCGACGACCACGGGCAACGCACGCGCCCAGGTCCTCGCCGACACGCTGGACCGCGCCACCGGCACCTTCCTCAACGAGGACAAGTCGCCCAGCCGCAGGCTCGGCGGCATCGACAACCGCGGCAGCCACTTCTACCTGGCCCTGTACTGGGCCCAGGAGCTGGCCCGGCAGACCGACGACGCGCAGCTCGCGGAGGCGTTCGGGCCCCTGGCCAAGACGCTGGCCGAGCAGGAGCGGACCATCGTCGACGAGCTGATCGCCGTCCAGGGCTCCCCGGCCGACATCGGCGGCTACTACCAGCCCGACCCGGCCAAGGCCGCGGCCGTGATGCGTCCCTCGGCCACCTTCAACCAGGCGATCGCCACCCTCGGCTGACGCCGACGCACCGATCCGCCCCGGCCGGCGCCACGCCCGGCCGGGGCGGACCCGTGTCCGGACCCGTTTGCCGGGTGCGGAGCGGACCCGTTGTCGGGACCCGTTTGCCGAGCGCGGGGCGGCCGTGTGCCCGCGAAGGGGCCGGCTTCCTGCGCCGCGAAGCACGACCGCACGACGAAGGGGCGGCCACCCGATGACCGGTGGCCGCCCCTTGTTGACGAGGTGTCAGTAGCGGTCGACGAGCGGAGTGCCGGCGTACTTGGAGCCGGACAGACCCAGCGTCGCGTCGTACGCCTTCTCGTGGTCGCCGCTCGCGTCGTGCGCCTCGATCGAGTCCGAGACCGCCTCGCGCAGCGCCGTGTCGCCCTTGGCCATGCCGATGCCGTACGGCTCCTCGGTGAACGGGTTGCCGACGACCTTCAGCTTGTCCGGCGACTGCGCCGCGTACCCCAGGAGGATGGCGTCGTCCGTGGTCACGGCGTCGACGTCGCCGTCCAGCAGCCGCTTGACGCACTCGCCGTACTTGTTCGTCTCGACCGTCGTGGTGTTGTACTCGGGCTTCTGGATCTCACGCAGGGCCGTCGCGCCCTTGACGGAGCAGACCGTCTTGCCCTGCAGGGAGTACGGGCCGCCGATGGTGCGGTCGTCCTTGCGGACCAGCAGGTCGGCACCGGCCATGAAGTACGGCCCGGCGAAGCCGACCTTCTTCTTGCGCTCGTCGTTGATGGTGTACGTGCCGACGTACAGGTCCACCTCGCCGTTGGCGATGGCCGCCTCACGGCTGCGGGTGTCGATCGTCTTGAACTGGATCAGCCCGGGCGCGAAGCCGAGGTCCGCGGCGGTCATCTTGGCGATCTCGATGTCGAAGCCGGACCGCTGGCCGTTCGCGTCCTGGTGGCCCAGGTAGGGCTGGTCGTCCTTGACCCCGATCACGAGCTTGCCGGCCTTCTGCGCCCGGGCCAGCGTCGGGGAGTCGAAGGAGACGTCCGTCGCGACCTTGTACGTGGGCAGCTTGGGCCGGTCGAGGGTGCTGGTGCTGCTGGACGGGGTGTCACCGGCGGAACTCGTCCCGCCGCCGCTGCAGGAGGTGGCGGTGAGAGCGACCGCGATCACGGTGATCGCCGAGAACGTGGCCGACTTACGGGACTTCATGGTGCGACATCCTCTGTTCCAACGATCCGGGGGAGTGGACGACGCCTGGAGAGGCGTTCGCTCCCGCACCGAGACCGTGGCCCCCTGCCCACCGCTCTCGATTGTGAGGACCCTAAGGACGGGTACGCCGGTTCGTCACCACATCTGAGCTGAACTTGAGGATCACGTTCCGGAAACGGAGGGGTGAAACCGGGGCAAACGTGATGTCAACGGCGGGGTGATGGGGGTCCACGGCACGATCCGCGCCGATCCGGGGAAAAGCGCTGGTCGGAACGTGTGGGCGAAGGGGGATTCCCCCGGTTGTGGTGTGGCGTGTTGCGGGGAGGACCGCCGGGCCCCTAAATGAGGCAAATCCCAAAATTTCCCGGATCGGATGGCTCATGGTGCTCACCCACACGCTCGACCGTGGCGTACTGGTCGTCACGCTCCACGGCGACGTCATGATCAGTGACCGTGCCACGGTGTCGCAGCAGCTCGCGGAGGTCGTCCGGTCCCATATGCCGCGGGCCGTGGTGATCGAGCTCCGGACGTCGGTGGTGAGCACGGCGGCGCTCAGCGCGGTGCTCCGGGCGCACCGGCAGTGCGGTCAGGCGGGCACGACGCTGTCGGCGGTGGTCACGGTGGCGTCGGCCAGGCGCCTGCTCAAGGCCGGTACGGACGGCTCCGGCCTGCGGGTCTTCGCCCGCCGCTCGGACGCCGTCACAGCGGCGGTCACGCCCGCGGCGACGCCGCTCGCCCCTCCCGCCGCCACGGCCCCGCCGGCTGCCACCCCGGCCCCGGCCTGACGGGCGGGGGCCTCTCGGACGCCTGGGGGCCGGGGGCCTCTCGGACGCCGCCCTGAGGGCCGGGGCCCGAGGCGGGCCGGGCGGCTGCCGCGACGGCGGCTGCGCCTCCGCCGCGGTGACGCCGCTGCTGCCCGGCCGGTCCGACGGCCGGGCCGTCTCCGTCGTCGGCCTCGGCGCGGGGCGCAACGAAGTGCGCCGCATCACCGCCCCGACGGCCGATCGCCCAGCCTGCCGGCAGTCGTCCGTGAGCGGCTTCACTGCCGTCGTCGGAGGCGGGCCGGGAGCGATGGCACGGCCGGTGCGCGCCCGGTGACGTGCCGCCTCGGCCGCCGGGGCGCCGGTCCGGCACACCGGGCGTCGCGCGCCGGTCCGCACACAGGACCCGGGGCGCCGGGTGCCGGTCCGGGCGCACCGTTCGTCGTGCGCCGGTCCGGGCGCACCTGCGGTCACACCGCCGGTGCGCCGGTCCGTCACATCACCGGGGCGCCACGGCGGTCCGTCACATCACCGGGCTCCCCGGCGTCGGCGGGAGCAACTGCTCCGTCCACACCGTCTTGCCCTCCCGCGCGTGCCGTGTTCCCCAGCGCTCCGTCAGCTGGGCCACGAGCAGCAGCCCGCGTCCGCCCTCGTCGGTCGAACGGGCACGCCGCAGGTGCGGAGAGGTGCTGCTGGGGTCGGTGACCTCGCAGATCAACCGGTGATGGTGGATCAGCCGCAGGGTGACCGGGCCCCCGGCGTAGCGGTACGCGTTCGTCACGAGCTCGCTGACGATCAGCTCGGTGGTGAACACCAGCTCGTCCAGTCCCCACTTCGCCAGCTGGTCGGCCGTCAGGCGGCGGGCCTTCGAGGGCGCGGTGGCCTCCGCCGTCAGCTCCCACGTGGCGACGAGTTCCGGCGCCAGTCTGCTCGTCCGCGCCAGCAGGAGCGCCACGTCGTCACTGGGCCGTGCGGGCAGGAGCGCGTCGAGGACGTCCTCGGCCATCTCGTCCAGCTGCTGCGGACCGTACCCGCCGAGCACGGTGCACAGTCGGGCGATCCCGGCCTCCATGTCGTGCTCCTCGCCCTCGACGAGGCCATTGGTGTAGAGGGCGATCACGCTGCCCTCCGGCAGGGTCAGTTCCGCGGTCTCGAACGGCAGGCCGCCGAGGCCGAGCGGCGGCCCGGCGGGCAGGTCCGGGACGCTCACGGCGCCGTCCGGGGTCACCACCGCGGGCGGCGGGTGCCCGGCCCGCGCGATGCAGCACGCCCGGGCCACCGGGTCGTACACCGCGTAGAGGCAGGTCGCCCCCACCACCTGCTCCCCGGGGGCTCCCTCGTCGTCGTGCTCCTGCTCGCCGGCGAGCCGCGTGACGAGGTCGTCGAGGTGGGAGAGCACCTCGTCCGGTTCGAGGTCCAGGTCGGCCAGGGTGTTCACCGCCGTGCGCAGACGCCCCATGGTGGCGGCCGCGTTGATGCCGTGCCCCACGACGTCGCCGATGACGAGGGCGACCCGTGCGCCGGACAGGGCGATCACGTCGAACCAGTCCCCGCCGACCCCTGCCGCCCCGCCGGCCGGCAGGTAGCGATGGGCGACGAGGATCGCGGGATGCTCCGGCAGTTCCCGCGGCATCAGCCTCCTCTGCAGCGCCAGCGCCGTCCTGCGCTGCTGCGTGAACCGCCGTGCGTTGTCGATGGACACGGCGGCCCGCGCGGCCAGTTCGCCCGCGAGCGTGAGGTCGTCCTCCTCGAACGGTTCGGGCAGCCGGGAGCGCCACAGGCTCATGCACCCCAGCACGAGACCGCGCGCCGTGAGGGGCACCACCATCAGCGAATGCACCCCCCGTTGTTTCGCGGCCCCCGCGCGATCGAGACCCGCGAGCGCCTTCGGCAGGTCGACGAAGCGTTCGAGGACGGGACGCCGTTCCGACAGACAGCGCGCCTGCGGTGTGCCGGGAGCGAAGGTGGTGAGCGTGCCGACCGGGAGCATGATCTGTTCGGATTCGGATGTGACGCTGTGCAGCGCCGTCCTGCGCACCGCGTCCCCCCTGCTGTCGGGCACCGGCTCCTCGCCGCGGCTGACCTGCTCCAGCAGGTCGACCGAGACGCAGTCGGCCAGTCCCGGCACGGCCGCCTCCGCGAGCTCGGAGGCGGTCGTCCCCACGTCCAGCGTCGTGCCGATCCCGGCACCCGCTGCGCTGAGCAGCGCCAGCCTGCGCCGGGCCCGGTGGCGCTCGGTGACGTCCTCGACCAGCTGGGTCACTCCGAGCACCCGGCCGGTGGAGTCCTCCAGCCGGAACGCGGAGACATCGACGAACCGCTCCTTCGCGGGCGCGGCGAGCAGCCGGCAGGACTGCTCGGTGAAGATCAGCGGCTCCCCGGTGTCCAGCACCTCCCGCAGCCGGTCCTCCACGGTGTCCGCGTCCACCCGTACGAGGAAGTCTCCGATCCGGACCCCGCGTGCCTGTTCCGCCTCGAAGCCGCCGAGACGGGCGATCGCCCGGTTGACGCGCAGGACGCTCAGATCGGTGTCATGGACCGCGAGCCCGATCGGGGACCTGCGGAACAGGCCGTCCATCACCGCCCGGTCGATCTCCCACTGGACGACCTCGGCCGCGGGGGCACCCACCAGGAACCACTCCGTGCCCCCGTCGTCCCGCGCCACGAGCCGGGCCCGGACCCCGAAACCGAGGGTGCGCCCTTCCTTGACGCGGACGGGCACCACCCCGAACCAGCCCCGGTCCCGCACGCACGCCGCCACGGGCTTCAGGACGAGCCCCTCGTCCTGGGGGTCCACCAGGAGCTCGCTGACCTCCCGGCCGAGGGCCTCGCGGGCGGAGTATCCGAGCAGCGCCTCCGCGCGGTCGCTCCAGCCGGTGACCCGCCCGTGCGGATCCAGCACCACGGAGACGGCCCGGCCCAGCGAGAACGGGTCCTCCGGGCTCTCACTGATCAGCGTCACGGATCCGGTCATCGCTTCCATCCTCCGCCGGGACCCCGCCCCGCGCACTCGGTGGCCCTTCGGGGGAAGTCGGGAGGGGCAGCGATGAATTCCGCACGGCCGGGCGGTCTGCACCGGCAGAGACCCGTCCGACCACCAGGTCAGGAGAACGACATGCCCAGGATCACGCCCAATCTCTGGTTCGACACGCAGGGCAAGGAGGCCGCCGAGTTCTACGTCTCGGTCTTCCCCAACTCCAAGATCACCAACGTCTCGTACTACGGCGAGGCGGGCCCGCGCCCGGCCGGAACGGTACTGACCGTGGACTTCGTGCTCGACGGCCAGCCCTACACCGCGATCAACGGCGGACCGGAGTTCACCTTCGACGAGGCGGTGTCCTTCCTCATCGACTGCGCCGACCAGGAGGAGGTCGACTATTACTGGAGCAGGCTGTCCGAGGGAGGGCAGGAGGGCCCGTGCGGCTGGCTCAAGGACAAGTACGGGCTGTCGTGGCAGGTGGTGCCCGCCGTGCTGGAGGAGTTGCTGAAGGACCCCGACGCCCAGCGCGCCCAGCGGGCGATGAAGGCCATGCTCGGTATGGGCAAGCTGGACGTGGCGGCCCTGCGCGCGGCGGCCGACGGGGCCTGAGCGCGGCGGTGGTGACCGGGCGCGCGCCCCGACCGGCGGCGGCCGCCCGGCGCCGGAGTGCACGGCGACTGCCGGTGGCCGCCTGAGCGCCGTGGTCGAGGCCGGACGCGTCTCCTCGTCCAACGCCCTTTGACACAATGGGCGTTGAGACCGATGTGCGACGCCGCCGCCGACCTGGGGGGACCATGACCACCACTGCCGCACGCGTGCCCGGTCCGGCGGGGCTGCCGCTGCTCGGGTCGATGCTCGACCTCAAGCGGGACTCCCTCGGCACCTTCCTCGCCGCCCGGCGCGAGCACGGGGACGTCGTTCGCCTCACCGCCGGTCCGCCCGGGCTGCGGGCCGAGCTGTACGCCGTGTTCTCCGCCGAGGGCGCGCAGCAGGTGCTCGCCACCGAGGCGGCCAACTTCCGCAAGGACAACGCCTTCTACCAGGAAGTCCGCGAGTCCTTCGGCAACGGCCTGCTGACCAGTCAGGACGCCGACTATCTGCGCCAGCGCCGTCTGGTGCAGCCGCTGTTCACCCGGCGCCGCGTCGACGGTTACGCGGAGGCGGTCACCACCGAGACGGCGTCGATGCTCGCCGCCTGGCGCGGCGCCCCGGGCCGGACCGTGGACGTCGTCGCAGAGATGACGGGACTGACCCTGCGCGCGGTCGCGCGCATCCTGTTCGGCACGGACGTCGAATCGGCCGTCGCCGTCGTCGAGCGCTGCTTCCCCGTCATCGGCGACTACGTTCTGCGCCGGGGGTACTCGCCCGTCAACGTCCCGCGTGACTGGCCCACTCCGGGCAACCGCCGCGCCGCGGCCGCGACAGACGAGCTGTACGCGGTGTGCGACCGCATCATCGAGAAGCGGCGCGCGGAGGTGGACGCGGCGACCGGCGACGACCTGCTCACGCTGCTCGCGGCGGCGCAGAGCGAGGAGGACGGCAGCTTCGACGCCGCGGAGATCCGCGACCAGGTGCTGATCTTCCTGCTCGCGGGCCACGAGACGACCGCGACCTCGCTCGGCTTCGCCCTGCATCTGCTGGCCCGGCACCCCGAGCAGCAGGAGCGGGCGAGGGCCGAGGCGGCGAGTGTCCTCGCCGGTCGCACACCGGGCGCGGCGGACCTCGACTCTCTGCCGTACCTGACCAAGGTGCTCAAGGAGACCATGCGGCTCTACCCCGCGGGCCCGGTCGTCGGCCGCCGCGCCGTCGCCGCCACCGAGATCGGCGGTCACACCGTCCCGGCGGGCGCCGACGTGCTCGTCGCCCCCTGGGTGACGCACCGTCACCCGCGGTACTGGGAGGAGCCCGAGCGCTTCGACCCCGAGCGCTTCACACCCGAGCGGGAGAAGGAACGGCCCCGTTACGCCTGGTTCCCGTTCGGCGGCGGGCCGCGCGCCTGCATCGGCCAGCACTTCTCCATGCTGGAGTCCGTGCTCGCGCTCGCGATGATCCTCGGGGAGTACGAACTGACCGCGAAGGACGAGACGGTGCCCGTCGACACGGGGATCACCCTGCGTGCCGCCGGACCGGCCCGCTGCGTCCTGCGCCCCGTCTCCTGACAGGGACGGCCGAGGCCGGCAGGGATCGACATCGGGCGGACCACGACCCGTCCGCCCGGGGGATACGGTCCCGCCATGTCCCCCTCAGTCATGCCCCCTCGGCCGAGAACAGGTCCTCCTCCACCGTGACGGCGGACGACGTCGACCGCGCCGTGCGCCTCTGCCTCGACCTCCTGGGCTCCGTCCCGCCCGGCGCCAGGTGGGACGCGAAGGCGGGGACCCTGGAGTGGGACTGCTGGGAGACCGTCGAGCACCTCGCCGACGACCTGTTCGCCTACGCCGTCCAGCTCGGCCCGCACCGTCCCTCCCCGGACCGCGTCGTGCCCTTCGTCTGTGACAGCCGCAGGCCGGGCGGCCCCCGCAACACGGTGCACGTGGACCGCGGGGCGGGAGCGGCGGGGCTGCTGGAGGTCTGGAGTCGGGCGGGGGGTGCTGCTGACCGCCATGGTGCGCACGGCGTCGCCCAGTCTCCGTTCGCACCACGTGTTCGGGAGCTCCGACGCCGAGGGCTTCGCCGCCATGGGCGTCGTCGAGACCCTGGTCCACACCCACGACGTGGCACTGGGGCTCGGGCTGCGCTGGACTCCGCCGGAGGGACCGTGCGCGGCGGTGCCGGGGCGACTGGCCCATGCTGCTGTGGGCCACCGGGCGCGGCGATCTCCCCGGGCGGTGGCGCCGCACCGCACGGCGCTGGTACGGCGAACCGAGTCGTGAGCCATCCTGGTCGTGGGCCCTCCCGACGAGGGCGGGGGTGACGGGCCGCAAGGAGGACCGTGGACCTGCAGAGCATCCTCGACGAGCTGTACGGGCTGCGCCCGCAGGACTTCACCGCAGCGCGCAACGCACGTGCGGCCGAGGCCCGCAGGGCGGGGGACCCCGCCCTCGCGGAGCGCGTCAAGGCGCTGCGGCGCCCCACCGTCTCGGCGTGGGCGGGCAACCTCCTGGCGCGCCGCGCCCCGGAACGGGTCCGGCCGCTGCTCGGCCTCGGCGAAGGTCTGCGCAGCGCCCACCGCGGCCTCGACGGCGAGCAGCTGCGCGAGCTGAGCCGGCAGCAGCACCTCCTGGTCTCCGCACTGGCCCGTGAGGCACGCGACCTGGCCGCGGCGGAGGGGCAGCAGGTGGGGGAGACCGCCCTGCGGGAGATCGAGGGCACCCTGCACGCCGTGCTCGCCGACCCGGCGGCGGCCGAGGAGTGGGCGGCGGGCCACCTCGACCGGCCGCTGCCCTCACCGGTGGGCTTCGCGGCGGCGGTGGCGGATCCCGGCGTCGTGGCGGATCGCGCCCCCGCGCCCCGGCCGGGCGGGACGACACAGGCCGAGCGCCCGGAACACGGACCCGGGCGGGGTGAACGGGAGCGGCGCGCGGAACGGGACGAGGCCCGCCGGGCGGCCGAAGCAGCCGAGGAGGAGGCGCGCGACCGCGAGGCGGAGCACGCCCGGGCCGCCGAGGAGAGCGAGGACGCCGACGCCCGCGCCGCCGAGGCCGCCGAGCGAGTCGACGCGTTGACCGAGGAACTGAAGGCGGCACGGTCCGACCTGCGGGCGGCCGAGAAGGAGGCCCGGCGGGCACGCGAGCGGGCCCGTGCCGCGGACGTCGCGGCTTCCTCGGCGCGCCACCGGGCCCGCCAGGCGTCGCAGGACGTGGAGCGTCCGACGCCGGGCAGGGGGTGAGCCCGGCCGTCCGGGCCCGCCCGCTGCCGGCTCGCCGTCCGCCTCAGCGCTCGCGCATACGCGGAGAGCCGGGGCCGCCTTCGCCTTCGGACCCGCCGGGCCCGGCGTCGTCCGCACCCGGCTCCGGGTCGTTCGCCTGCTCGATGCGTGTGTGCTGCTGCCGTGAGCGCAGGTAGTCCTGCACCTCGTGCTTCATCTCGTCGTCCTTGCGCGGGCTCACGCGGTTGCTGCCACGCTCCATGGAGAGCGCACCTCCTTCGTGCCTTCGTCCTCTGCCCGGCCCCTACCCAAGGGTGACAAACCCACACGAAACACCATGCCGTATCCGGAGGGCTCGTCGGGCCGGAAGCACTGCCCAGTACCCGCAGGGACGCCGATCATGCGGAGTGCGTGCCGCGGACCTCCGCCGCGGCGATCGCCGAGGCGCGCCGATCGCCGAGGCCGAGTCGGCCCCCGGTGCGGCCATTCCCCGGACGTCGGCGCACGCATGCGCCCGGACAGCGAGGCTGCCCGGGCGGCAGCGTCCGGTCCAGGGGCGGTCAGGTGCCGTTCGCCGCTCCCGCCGCCCGTGTGCGGCGCACCAGCGCCGAGCAGCAGGTCAGGAGCGCCCCTGCCGCCGCGCCGAGCACGGCCGCGGCCCTCGCCGAGGTGAACGACTCCCCGAGGCCGCTGTTCAGCAGGCCGGCCATGCCCGCGCTCGCCACGGCGTGGAGCGCGACGACGCCCATGGTCAGTCCCGCCGTCGCGGCCCAGACGACCAGGGTGTCCCGCAGGGCGAGCCACACGGCGCACGCCAGGCAGAGCACCATGACGGCCGCGGACAGCGTCTGCGCGTAGCCGCCCGACCGCAGTCCCGCGAGGTCGGTCGGCAGGTGGAGGAGGCCGCAGGCGAACAGCAGGACCGCCGCGGGCCAGCGCAGCGCGGAGCGCAGCGCGGGGGAGACGGTGTGGCTGCTCGGCCCCGCGGCGAGCGCGCCGTCCAGCGCCGCCGTCGGACACATGGAGGTTTCCGGCGGCTCCTTCCGCTCCCGTGCCCTTTTCGGCCGCTCGGCCCGCACGGCGGGGGCGGGCGGGGAGTGCTTGCCGATCTCGGCGTGTCCGTCCGGGCCCTGCGCGGACCGCCCCGCCGACCGGGGCGGGGCGTGCCGCGTGCGGGGAGCCGGGTGCGCGGGGACGAGGAACTCGGTGTCGGACGCCGGCGCGGGCCCGGCGGGTCGGTTCATGCCGCGGTCGGCCGGATCTGGGGTGACGGGGTCGGGGGGCATGGCGCGGGCTCCGTTCGTGGACCAACCGTAGGCGTCCACCGTGTCTGTCTCGTGCTCATGAGGGGGGCGCGTGATCATGAGTGGCCGCGCCCTCGTTCCATCTAGTGCGCAGTTCCCCGCACCGCGCCATCGGGGGTCGGCCCCCGATGGGCCGTCGGGGCGAACGGGTCTCGGCCGGCGGGCGGCCGGACGGCGAACAGGGGCGGGGAGATGTCCCCGCCCCTGTCGGAGCACTACGCGATCCGTGCGGGCCGTCGGCCCGCGGGCTCAGCTGCCGCCACCCCCGTACGGCCGGGTGATGACCTCCATGCCGTGCCCTGCCGGATCGTGGAAGTACATGCCCCGCCCGCCGTCGTTGTGGTTGATCTCGCCCGGCCGCTTGCCGTGCGGATCGGCGAAGTACGTGACGCCCGCTTCCTCGATGCGCCGGAAGATCCCGTCGAACTCGTCCTCCGAGACCAGGAACGCGTAGTGCTGCAAGGGAACTTCGTCGCCGAGCGTCGCGAAGTCGAGGGTGACGCCGTTGCTGAGGGCGAGGGGGACGAACGGGCCCCACTCCTGCCCGACTTCGAGCCCGAGGACATGGGCGAGGAACGCGGCCGACTCGTGGTTGTCCCTGGCGAACACGATGGTGTGGTTGAACTCTGCTGACACTGTGGATTGCCTCCGTCGGGCAAACTCACGGGCACCTCCATGCCTCACCCGGTCGGTGACCGGCACGCGATGCCGTACAGGTGAGCGTAGAGCGGCCCCAGGGCCCCCGTCACGGCGTTTTTCCGCCGCTCGCACCTGCCCATGTGACGTCCTGCCGACGCGAGTTGGCGGCCCGTGACGCGGCCGGAAGCCGTCGGCGTGTCACGTCGGTGTCGGCCCGTCGCCGGATTCGCCGAGCGGCAGCGGGCCCGGTGGAGTTCAATGAGAGGCGCGGGGGACGAGCGCACAGCCGTCGCCGGACCCCGGCGGGACGGGGCAGCGGCCGACGCCGGGTGCGGACCGGCCCCGGGCAGGGACCGACGGATCACGGGAGCGCCCCCTGGGAGTGATCGACGAGTGAGCACCAGTGGCCATGTCCCCGGCAGCGGGCCGGACCGCCCGGAGGACGGCGCGCTCCTCGTGCTCGACGACGCCGGTACGGTGCTCGCCTGCACCGCGGCCGCCGCCCATCTGCTCGGAGCCCCCGCCGCAGGGATCAGCGGACGCGACGCCGGCGCGCTCTTCGCCGAACCCGGCGACTGGCCACGGCTGCGGGGCCTCGCGCCCGACGACCGTCCCCGCTCCCTTCGCGCCGCGCTGCGCGGGTCAGGCGGTCCGGTGCCCGTGCAGTTCGATCTGCTGCCGATCGAGGGCACACTGCCCGCGCGGTTCCTGCTGCGGATCACGCCCGCGGAACACGCCGACCGGCGGGAGGAGAACGAGGCCCTCGTGGGCGCGCTGTTCTCGCAGACGGGCATCGGGCTCGCCATCCACGACCCGCAGCTGCGCCTGACGCGCATCAATCCGCTGCCGGGGGACGTGCGCCCCGGGTCGGCGCGGCGCGACCCCTCCGGCGGCTCCCTCGGGCTGCGGATCGGAGAGCTGCTGGTCCCCGAGGACGCGGCGGTCGTCGAGGACCGGCTCCGCCGTGTCGCCACGACGGGCGAGCCGCTCGTCGACTTCGTCACCTCGGCACGGCTCGCCAGGGCCCCCGAACGCGAGCGGACCATCTCGCTGTCCGCGCTCAGACTGTCGGGCGCCAAGGGAGCCGTACGCGGCGTCGCCGTGACGTTCACCGACGTGACCGAGCACGAACGCTCCCGCAAGCGCGCGGCACTCGTCGCCACGGCGGCCTCCGCGCTCGGCCGGTCCCTGGAGGTCTCCCGCAACGCCCAGGTGCTGGCCGACCTGCTGGTCCCGGCGTTCGCCGATCTGGCCGCCGTGGACATCACGGAATCCGTGCTGGTGGGCGAGGAACCGGGCGCCTTCGCGACCGGGGCGCCGCTGTGCCGGGTCTCGGCCGTCGCGGCCCACGGCGGGTGGCCGAAGGAGCTGTACCCGCCCGGCTCCGTCATCCGCGTACGGGGCTACGAGAGCGACCGGCTGCGGCTCGGGTCGGCCGTCATCGTCCCCGACCTGGACGAGCTGCGGCCCAGGATCGCCGACGATGCCGACCGGGTGCGTCTGGTGCTCACCGACCGCGCCGCCTCGTACATGGTGGTGCCGCTGCAGGCCCGCGGGCACGTCCTCGGAGCGGTCTCGGTGTGGCGGAGCGGTGACCGGGCCCCGTTCGACGCACAGGACGCCGCCGTCGCGGAGGACATCGGCTCCCGGGCCGCGCTCGCCCTCGACAACGCCCGCCGGTACACCCGTGAGCGCCGCACCGCCGAGACCCTGCAGCGCAGTCTCCTGCCGCGCCCGCTGCTGAAGGTGACCGCGGCGGAGACGGCGGGGATCTACGTGCCCGGCAGGACGCTCGCGGGCACCGGGGGCAGCTGGTTCGACGTGATCACCCTCTCGTCGTCGCGGGTCGCCTTCGTCGCCGGTCATGTGCGGGGGCACGGTCTCAACGCGGCCGCCGCGATGGGCAGTCTGCGCACCGCCGTGCGCACGCTCAGCGACCTCGACCCGCCGCCGGACGAGCTGCTGACCCACCTCGACGATCTCGTGGTGCGGCTCGCGGAGGACGAGCAGCCGGGCGGCGCCGAGGGCACGGTACGCGGCGCGAGCTGCCTCTACGCGGTCTACGACCCGGTCAGCGCGCGGTGCACGATGGCGAGCGCCGGTCACGCGCCGCCCGTGCTGGCCCGGGCCGCCGGAGGCGCCGCGCCGGTCGGGCTGCCGGCCGGCCCCGCTCTGGGCAGGGAGGGCGCGCCCTTCGAACCGGTGGAGGTGGAACTCCGGCCGGGTGACCTGCTGGCGTTCACCGCCGGATCGCTGTCCGCGGAAGCCGGCGGCGCGGGCCGTGTGACCACGTATCTGGGCGAGGAGGCCGTCGGCGGCGGTGCCCGGCCGGTGCCCGAGATCGGCCGGGAGATGCTCGTGCCGTTCCTTGCCGAGCCTCCGGACCACGACGCCGCGCTGCTGCTGGCCCGGGTGGCCGTCACTCCTGAAGAGGCGGTCGCCGCCTGGGAGTTCCCGGCGGACGTGAAGATCGTGGCGGACGCGCGGGCCGAGGTCGCCCGCCGGCTGACCGCCTGGGGGCTCGACGACCTCGTGTTCACCACCGAACTGATCGTCAGCGAACTGCTCACCAACGCCATCCGGTACGCGGGCGGGCCGGTCGTCATCCGGCTGATCAGGGACCAGCGGCTGGTGTGCGAGGTGTCCGACCCCAGCCAGACCCAGCCGCATCTGCGCCGGGCGCGCCTCACCGACGAGGGAGGCCGCGGACTCTTCCTGATCGCCCAGCTCACGCACCGGTGGGGGAGCAGGTACACCGCGTCCGGCAAGACGCTGTGGACGGAGCAGCTGCTGCCCCCGCACCTGCGCCCGTGAGCGGGCCGGACGCACGACAGTAGCCATGTACAGTGTCCGGCATGAGCAAGGAATCCACGGGTCCGACGCCCGGCTTCCTGGTGTGGCGGCTGTCGATGAGATGGCGCGTCGCCGTCGACCGGGCGCTCGCGCCGGTGGGCCTGACCCACGCCCAGTACTCGCTGATGGCGACGCTGCACGGCCTCGACCGGTCCGGCGTACGCCCCAGCCAGCGCGAACTGGCCGACCACACCGGCCTCGAAGCGCTCTACGTGTCCAAACTCGCCCGCGCCCTGGAGGCCGAGGGGCTGATCGAGCGCGTCCGGGACGCCGCCGACAGCCGCGCGGTACGCCTGTCGCTCACCGAACGCGGACGGGACGTCACCGGCCGCGCCGTCGTGGTCGTCCAGGACCTGATCGGCCGGCTCCTCGCCCCGCTCGGCGGCCCGGACAGCGAGCGCACAGCCGCCTTCGTCCGCGACCTCACCGCCCTGCTCGACGCCCCGCTCGACCCGCCCGGCGGCCCGTAGGGCCGACGCACCGAGGCCCGAGGGGCCGTGTCACGCAGGGGCGGCCGCACGAGCGGTGATCATCCGGTGCAGGCGTTCCGCCGCCGCCCGGCCGAAGAGCGCGTCGTTGATGTCCGCGTCGATGTCGGTCACCGTGACCGCGCTGCCCCGCAGCCCCTCCCGCAGTGCGTCGAACAGGGCCGCGTCCGCCGCAGGGTCGTGGTACGGGCCGCCCGGGACGCCAAGCGTCGACAGGCCGCGCAGAGGCACCCACACCTCGGCCGGGCCCGTGGCCGCACGCAGTTTCGCGGCGATCCGCCGGCCCAGTTCGGCGCACTCCTCCGCCGTCGTGCGCACCACCGTGACCGAGGGGTTGTGCACCAGGACGTGACGCTCGCGCATCGCGGCAGGGAGCGTGTCCGGCGGGCCGAACTTCAGCATGTCCAACGCCCCGAGGCTCACCACCTGCGGCACACCGCGGAGCCCCGCGGCGGTGAGCCGGTCGGGTCCCGCCGTCAGGATGCCGCCGGCCAGGTCGTCCGCGACTTCGCTCAGCGTCAGGTCGAGCACGCCGGCGAACAGCCCCTGCCCCGCCAGCGACTCCAGGGTCCGCCCACCCGCCCCGCTGACGTGGAACACGAGGACCTCGTAGCCCAGCTCGGTCAGCCGCGCGCGGGCCGCGTCGACGCCGGCCGTCGTCACGCCCGCCATGCTCGTCGCCACCAGCGGCCGCTCGCCCGCGGCCAGATCGGCGGGGCGCAGCGCCCGGCGCCCGGCCGCGAAGCCCTTCGCCATGCCCGCCGCCGCGTCGGCCGCGTTCGCGAGGACCGGGGCGGAGACCGAGTTGATCCCGGCGATGTCGACGACGCTGTGCATCATCGTGATGTCCGTGGACCCCACGTACGGCGAGACGTTGCCCGCCGCCATCGAGGAGACCATCATGCCGGCCCGCACCGTACAGCCGCGCGACGGCCTCGGCCGCCCCGCGGGCCATCGCCGTCACGGCCGTGCCCCGGTCCCCCTGCGCGCGGAGCGCGGCCAGGTCCGTCCCGGCGGCGCGCGCCACCTCCTCGCGCGTGACGTCCGCGGTGAAGTGCGGCTGACCGATCACTCCCGTGTCGACGACCACCACCTCGACCCCGGCGCCGACCAGCCGCTCGCGCAGCCAGCCGTACTCCTCGCCCTTGGTGTCCAAGGTCCCCACCAGCACAACTGTCGCCATGACACGTACTGTTCGGTACATCCGGGCGCTGGGCAAGAGCGCCGCCGAGGCCGGGCGGGCCTGCGGTCCGGTGCCGGACGGCGCACCGCGTGTGCCGCCGTTCGGACCGCACGGGAATGGATCGACGCGTCGCTGCGCTGATGTGGCCGCACAAGATCGGGCGAGATGCGATCCTCGGAATTGGACGCACTCGAAGCCGTTCGCTCAAGGAGGCCTGACCCTCATGTCAGAGAACAGCGGCTGGGCGAATCCGCTGCGGGACCCGCTCGACCGGCGGCTGCCCCGTATCGCCGGGCCCTCCGGACTCGTGATCTTCGGAGTCACCGGGGACCTGTCCCGCAAGAAGCTGATGCCCGCCGTCTACGACCTCGCCAACCGGGGGCTGCTGCCGCCGGGCTTCTCGCTCGTCGGCTTCGCCCGCCGGGACTGGGCCGACCAGGACTTCGCGCAGGAGGTCCACGACGCCGTCGTGGAGCACGCGCGCACCCCCTTCCGCGAGGAGGTGTGGCAGCAGCTGGCCGAAGGAATGCGGTTCGTCCAGGGAGACTTCGACGACGACGCCGCCTTCGAGCAGCTGAGGGCGACGGTCGAGGACCTGGACAAGGCGCAGGGCACGGGCGGCAACTTCGCCTTCTACCTGTCCGTGCCGCCGAAGTTCTTCCCCAAGGTCGTCCAGCAGCTCAAGGACCACGGGCTCTCCGATGCGCCCCGCGGCTCCTGGCGGCGCGCCGTCATCGAGAAGCCCTTCGGCCACGACCTGGCCAGCGCGCGCGAGCTGAACACCATCGTGCACGAGGTGTTCGCCCCGGACGAGGTCTTCCGGATCGACCACTACCTGGGCAAGGAGACCGTCCAGAACATCCTGGCGCTGCGCTTCGCCAACACCCTTTTCGAGCCCGTCTGGAACCGGTCCTTCGTCGACCACGTGCAGATCACGATGGCCGAGGACATCGGCATCGGCGGCCGCGCCGGCTACTACGACGGCATCGGCGCGGCCCGTGACGTGATCCAGAACCATCTGCTCCAGCTGCTCGCGCTGACCGCCATGGAAGAGCCCGTCTCCTTCGACGCCGCTTCCCTGGTCACCGAGAAGCTGAAGGTCTTCAAGGCCGTCAAGGTGCCGGACGACCTGGGCCGGCACACCGTGCGCGCCCAGTACACCGGCGGCTGGCAGGGCGGGGCGAAGGCCGTCGGCTACCTCCAGGAGGAGGGCATCGACCCCGCGTCGAAGACCGACACGTACGCCGCGATCAGACTGGAGATCGACAACCGCCGCTGGGCGGGCGTCCCGTTCTACCTGCGCACCGGAAAGCGGCTGGGCCGCCGGGTCACCGAGATCGCGGTGGTCTTCCAGCGCGCCCCGCACTCGCCGTTCGACTCCACGGCCACGGAGGAACTGGGCCAGAACGCCCTGGTCATCCGCGTGCAGCCGGACGAGGGCGTGACCCTGCGCTTCGGCTCCAAGGTTCCCGGCACCTCGATGGAACTGCGCGACGTGACGATGGACTTCGCCTACGGCGAGTCGTTCACCGAGTCCAGCCCCGAGGCGTACGAGCGGCTGATCCTCGACGTCCTGCTCGGCGACGCCAACCTCTTCCCGCGCACCGAGGAGGTGGAGGAGTCCTGGAAGATCCTCGACCCGATCGAGCGGTTCTGGGACACCAACGGCTCCCCGGCCCAGTACCCCGCGGGCACCTGGGGCCCGAAGGAAGCGGACGAGATGCTCGCACGAGACGGACGGAGCTGGCGCCGGCCATGAAGATCGACCTCACGGACACCACCTCCAGCAAGATCAACAAGGCCCTGGTCCAGGGGCGCCGGGCCATCGGCACCCCCGCCGTCGGCATGGTGCTCACCCTGGTCATCGTCACCGACGAGGAGAACGCCTACGACTCCATCAAGGCCGCCGGCGACGCCTCGCGCGAGCACCCCTCGCGCACCCTCGTCGTCATCAAGCGCCATGCCCGCTCCCCGCGCGACCGCCACGACACGCGCCTGGACGCCGAGGTCCGCGTCGGCGGCGACGCGGGGGCGGGGGAGACGGTCCTGCTGCGGCTCCACGGCGAACTGGCCGAGCGCGCCGACTCCGTCGTCCTCCCCCTGCTGCTGCCCGACGCGCCCGTCGTCGTCTGGTGGCCCGTCGACGCGCCGCCGGTCCCGGCCCAAGACCCCCTCGGGGCCCTCGCCCAGCGCCGTATCACCGACGCGTACGCGGTCGAGGAGCCGCTGCGGGAGCTGGCCGCCCGCGCCTCCGGTTACGAGCCGGGGGACACCGACCTGGCATGGACGCGGCTGACCCCGTGGCGCTCCATGCTTGCGGCAGCGCTCGACCAGGCGCGGGCGGAGGTCGTCTCGGCCGTCGTGGAGAGCGAGGCGGACAACCCCAGTGCCGAACTGCTCGCCCGCTGGTTCGCCGACCGCCTCGGCGTGCCCGTCGAACAGGTCGTCACCGCAGGTCCGGTCGTCACGGCCGTACGCCTGCGCACCGCCGACGGCGAGATCCACATCGACCGTCCGGAAGGGCCCGTGGCCCGGCTCTCCATCCCCGGCCAGCCGAACCGCGTGCTCGCCCTCAAAGTGCGCACCACGGCCGAGCTGATCGCGGAGGAACTGCGCAGGCTCGATCCCGACGAAGCGTACGCCGCAGCACTTCACGCCCGGATCACCCCACCTGCGTCCGAGGCGGCCACAGGAGGCTGATTTCCTTCGTTTTCCGCGCACCGGGCGACCCGGTCCGGCATTTCCGACAATGCACCGGTCTCCACTTTCCGTAATTGCCCGGTGACGTCATTCATGGTCCGAGGGGTGCGGCGCACACGCCGCACCCCTCGACGCGTGAATGTCCTGTGACGTCCCGTCAAGCAACCTTCGCCTGCTCCGAATCTGCACAGTGAATGCGCAGGCGTCACACCGCCTTCTCGTCGCCGCCCCCGCTCTGACCAGCGAATATCTTGCTCTGTAGGGGAATGTCCCCTTCGTCGTCGGCACATGGGGCGTGCGCGTCGGGGCACCGTGCGGTGATCATGTGAAGGAGATGGCACCGAGTCATGTAGGGGCGTGCACGCGGCGGTAATACGGCGACCGCTCCCGGCCGCGATCCCGGCATTCCGCCGTCTTCGCGATTGGCCGCTCAACGCGCTTACGTGCTTTGATCCTTCGCACCGCGGGATTTCACTGGGTTCCCGGATCCGGGAATCTCCCCACCCCGTCGGGCGGCCGGCAACACGCTCATCGAGTGCGACCGGGCGCTGTCATTCAGAAATACCCATCCGAAGGGAAGCTTCTCATGAACTTCGTCCCCACCCAGGAGATCTCCGACAGCGAGCTGGACAACGTGGCCGGCGGCCTGCACAGCGCCACGGTGAGCAACGCCACCGCCGCTCTTGACACCGTCGTCCCGGTCTCCGGCACCGTTGCCACCGTCACCGGCGTCGTCGAGGGTGCCACCGGCATCAACGCCGCCGCGATCACCGGCCCGGTCAACGGCCTCGTCGCCGGTCTGTAAGACCTCCGCGGCCCGCCGGCCCGCTCTGCCGGCCGTGCCGAGCCGTGTGCCCCGGACCGATCCAGGCTCCGGGGCGCACGGCCGTGCGCAGTTTCCGACCCCCGGCGACTCCGGGGACCCGTACCGTTCAGGCAGTTGAGGGAAGAGTGTCGTGCAGTTCCGCCAACAGGCCCTTTCCAAGCTGCAGTCACCGGAGGAGATCGACCTTCCGGTGCGCTTCGCCCGCCCGCAGGGCCTCCTCGTCCTGGCCGTGACCGTCCTCGTCATGGTCGCCGGCGCCGTCTGGGCCGTCGCCGGGACAGTGACCTCCACCGTCTCCGCGCCGGGCATCCTCACCCACGGCCAGGGCAGTTACGTCCTGCAGAGCCCGGTCTCCGGACAGATCACCGAGGTGCTGGCGAAGGAGGGCGAACACGTCGAGGCCGACGCACCCCTGCTGAAGGTCCGCACCGCTCAGGGCACCGCCGTCGTCAGCACCATCGCGGCCGGACGGCTCACCACCCTCGTCGCCGCGATCGGCTCCGTCGTCACGACCGGCAGCGACGTCGCCGCCGTGGAAAGGGTCGACAGGCCCGGCGACCCGCTGATGGCCGTGCTGTACGTCCCCGCGGAGAGCGGCGCGGCCGTGCCCGTCGGCGCCCGCGTGGACCTCACCGTCCAGTCCGTCGCCTCGCAGAAGTACGGGGTGCTGCGCGGACGGGTCAAGGCCGTGGGCCGCACCGCCGAGACCCGCCAGCGCATCACCGCCTTTCTCGGCAGCAGCCAGCTGGGCGAGCAGTTCTCCAAGGACGGCCAGCCCGTGTCGGTGCTCGTCGAGCTGAAGAAGTCCCCCGGCACCGAGTCCGGCTACGACTGGTCCTCCTCGCAGGGCCCTCCCTACGCCCTCGAGTCCATGACCCTCGCCGGCGGCTCCGTCCACCTGGCCGCCCAGCATCCGATCGATTGGCTGCTGCCGTGACCGCACATCGTGACACCGTCCCCGCCCAGCGGCGGCTGCCGCCCGCGGGCCGCCGCAGACACCGCCCGGAGCCGGCTCCCAGCGGCCGGCGCGGCGCGCGCCGCGCCGCTCCACCGTCCCGCCGGCAGCAGAAGCCCAAGCCCGTCCGCACGCCCACCGTCCTCCAGATGGAGGCCGTCGAGTGCGGTGCCGCCGCGCTCGCCATGGTGCTCGCGCACCACGGACGCCATGTGCCGCTCGAAGAGCTCCGCATCGCCTGCGGCGTCTCCCGCGACGGCTCACGCGCCAGCAACATCCTCAAGGCCGCCCGCAGCTACGGACTCACGGCCAAGGGCATGCAGATGGAGGCCACGGCCCTCGCCGAGGTGCAGCCGCCGGCCATCCTCTTCTGGGAGTTCAACCACTACGTCGTCTACGACGGCACCGGCCGCCGCCTCGGACGCCGCGGCGTACACATCAACGACCCCGACAAGGGGCGTCGTTTCGTGTCCGTGGAGGACTTCGACACGAGCTTCACCGGCGTCGCCCTGGTCTTCGAACCCGACCGCACGTTCACCAAGGGCGGCCGCCGGCCCGGGATCATGAAGGCCGTGCCCGCCCGGCTGCGCGGCACCACCGGCACGCTGCTGGCCGCGCTGCTGGCCAGCCTCCTGCTGGTCGCCGTCGGCGCGGCGGTGCCCGCGCTGAGCCGCACGTACATCGACACGTTCCTGATCGGCGGGCAGACCTCGCTGCTGGGGCCCCTGTTCGCCTCGCTGGCGACCCTCGTGGCGCTCACCGCCGTACTGACCGGCCTGCAGCAGGCCAACCTGCTGCGCGGGCGCATCATCTCGTCCACGCTGGGCAGCGCCCGCTTCCTCAGACACCTGCTGCGGCTGCCGGTCACCTTCTTCGCCCAGCGCAGCCCGGCAGACCTCGTCCAACGGCTCCAGTCCAACGACGCGGTGGCCGAGACCCTGGCGCGCGACCTCGCGGCAGCCGCCGTCGACGGAGTCGTGGTCGTGCTGTACGCGGCGCTGCTGTGGACGTACGACCCCCAACTCACGGTCGTGGGCGTGCTCATCGCGCTCCTCAACGTGGTGGCCATGCGGATCGTCGTCCGGCTGCGGGCCACCCACACGCAGAAGCTGCGCGCCGACAGCGCACGGCTCACCAACACCTCCTACACCGGCCTCCAGTTGATCGAGACGATGAAGGCGACCGGCGGCGAGGACGGCTACTTCCGCCGCTGGGCCGGTCAGCACGCCACCACGCTGGAGGTGCAGCAGCGCCTCGGCGTGCCGAGCGCCGCACTCTCCGTCGTCGCGCCCACCCTGGCCACCCTCAACAGCGCCCTGATCCTGTGGATCGGCGGACTGCGGGCCGTCGAGGGGCACATCACCATCGGCCTGCTCGTCGCGTTCCAGGCGCTCGTCGCCCGCTTCACCGCCCCCATCACGCGCCTCAACGGCGTGGCCGGGCGCATCCAGGACTTCGCCGCGGACGTCGCCCGGCTCAAGGACGTCGAGAACTTTCCCGTCGACCCGCTGTACTCGCGCGAGGAGCCCGACGCGAGCACCCGCAGGCTCAAGGGCCATGTCACGCTGGAGGACATCACCTTCGGCTACAGCCCGCTCGACGCACCGCTGCTCAGCGGCTTCTCCCTCGCCGTCGGCCCCGGCCGGCAGGTCGCCCTCGTCGGCGGCTCGGGCAGCGGCAAGTCCACGGTCTCGCGGCTGATCTCGGGCCTGTACACCCCCTGGGAGGGGACGATACGCATCGACGGCGAACGGCTGGAGGACATCTCCCGCAGCGCCGTCGCCGCCTCCGTCGCCTTCGTCGACCAGGACATCTTCCTGTTCGAGGGCACCGTGCGGGACAACGTCGCGCTCTGGGACCCCTCCATCACCGACGAGGCGGTGGTCGCCGCGCTGGAGGACGCCGCCGTCCTCGACGTCGTCCGGCGCAGGCCGGACGGCATCCACAGCCGCGTCGAGCAGGACGGCCGCAATTTCTCCGGCGGGCAGCGCCAGCGACTGGAGATCGCCCGCGCGCTGGTGCGCCGCCCGAGCATCCTCGTGCTGGACGAGGTGACCAGTGCCCTCGACGCCGAGACCGAGCGCGTCATCATCGACAACATCCGCCGGCGCGGCTGCGCGTGCGTGGTCATCGCGCACCGGCTGAGCACCGTGCGCGACAGCGACGAGATCGTGGTGCTCGACCACGGCACGGTCGTCGAACGCGGCCGTCACGAGGAACTCGTCGCCGCCCAGGGGGCGTACGCCGAGCTGGTCAAGGAGCACTGACGTGTCATCCGCACACCCGGACGCAGGCCACACCGCGGCCGCGGGGACGCCGGAGACGACCGACGCGGTGATCCAGGCCTTCGGGGGCCTCGGCGCGCCCGTCGACTGCACCGGCCTGCGCAGCCTCCACCTCGAAGGCCCGCAGGTGCTGTGGCTGGTGCTCGGCGGCTTCCTCGACCTCTTCGCCGTGGACGCCGCCGAGCAGGGCCACTGGCACTTCCTCGGCCGGCTCGAACCCGGCACGCTGCTGCTCGGTCCGGTGGAGGGCCCGCGCCACACCCTCGTGGGGCGCCCCTCGCAGGAGTGCGTGCTGCGCCGCATCGCCCTGCGCGAGCTGTACCAGGACCCCTACGGGCAGGACCCGTACGCGACCCAGGGCATCCACGTACCGGATCCGTACGGTGCCCAGGACCCGTACGCCGCGCAGGATCCGTACGCCGCGCAGGATCCGTACGGTGCCCAGGACCCGTACGGCCCGGGAGCCTGGAGCCCGTTGGAGCACGCCTTCGCCCTGGGCGTCGGGCGCAGCCTCGGCGTCCTGTTCGAGGCGCCCCTCGACGGCCGCCCCGCCGACGCGGGCATGACCGACGAGGACATCCTGTGGATGCCCGTCGACCCGGGCAGCGTCCGCTACGGCGCCTCCTACAGTGCCGAGGCCGCGGCCGATCTGCTCGTCGAGGGCGCGATGTGGCAGCGGATGGTCAACCAGCAGTACCGTCTGCTGTCCGCGGTCGACCAGTGGATCGAACAGCTGGAACGCGCCCACGAGGACCGCGCGGCGGCCGGGATCAAGGCGGGCGAGGACGTCCGAGCCCGGGCCGACGAGGCGCTGATCGCCTCCATCGGAAAGCGCGGCGGAGGGCGCCGCACGGCCGGGGCGGACGGCGACGACGCCGTGTTCGCCGTGTGCCGCAGGGTCGCCGAGGCCGCCGGGATCACCCTGACCGAGCCCCCGAGAACCGCCGCCGACGAGGAACGCGTCAGCCCCGTCGAACGCGTCGCGATCGCCTCCCGCGTCCGCACCCGCCCCGTACGCCTCGCCGGCAGCTGGTGGCGCACGGACAGCGGCCCGCTGGTGGGGCACCGCGCGGCGTCCGGCGCACCCGTGGCGCTGCTGTGGCGGCGGGGGCGCTACGAGGCCGTCAACCCGCTCACCGGCTCGCGCACCCGCATCGGCAAGGACAACGCGGACGACTTCGAGCCGCGCGCGGTCATGTTCTACCGGCCGCTGCCGGAACGGCCCGCGAGCCTCTGGCGCCTGGCGCGCTTCAGCCTGCGCGGCACCCGCATGGACGTGCGCAACCTGCTGCTCGCCGGTCTCGTCACGGTCGTCGTCGGCGCCCTGGTGCCGGTGGCCACCGGGAAGGTGCTCGGCGTGTACGTGCCGAGGGCCGAGACCGGCCTGATCGTGCAGATGGCGCTCGCGGTGATCACCGCCGGCATCGTGTCGGCGGCGTTCATGCTCCTCCAGAACCTCACCGTCCTGCGGATGGAGGGCCGGATCGAGAGCGTCCTCCAGCCCGCCGTGTGGGACAGACTGCTGAGGCTGCCGACCCGCTTCTTCACCGAGCGCTCCACCGGCGAGCTGGCGAGCGCGGCGATGGGCATCAGCTCGATCCGCCGCGTCCTGTCCGGGATCGGTCCGGTCGCGCTCCAGTCGGGCACCGTCGGCGCGATGAACGTGGCCCTGCTGCTGTGGTACAGCGTGCCGCTCGCCCTCGCGGCCATGGGCATGCTGCTGGTGATCGGTCTCTTCTTCCTCGGGATGGGGCTGTGGCAGGTGCGCTGGCAGCGGCGGCTGGTGGAGCTCGGCAACAAGCTCAACAACCAGGCCTTCCAGACGCTGCGCGGGCTGCCCAAACTCCGCGTGGCGGCGGCCGAGAGCTTCGCGTACGCGGCGTGGGCACGGGAGTTCGCGCGCTCCCGCGAACTGCAGCAGCGCGTCGGCCGGATCAGGAACCTCACCACCGTGATGGACGCGGTCTACCTGCCGCTGTGCTCGCTCATCATGTTCATGCTGCTGGCCGGCCCGGCCCGCGGCAGCATGTCGGCGGGTGACTTCCTCACCTTCAACGCCGCCGTGACGATGCTGCTGACGTCGGTCACCCAGCTGACCGGCGTCCTGGTCTCGGCGGTCGCGGTGCTGCCCATGTTCGAGCAGGTGCGCCCGATCCTCGACGAGACGCCGGAGGTGCGGGGAGCCAGCGCGCAGCCGGGCGTCCTGTCCGGCGAGATGGAGGCGCGCAGGCTGTCGTTCCGCTACACCGACGACGGCCCGGCGGTCCTCGACGACGTGTCGCTGCGGGTGCGGCCGGGGGAGTTCGTCGCCGTCGTCGGCCCCAGCGGCTGCGGGAAGTCCACCCTGCTCAGGCTGCTGATCGGCTTCGACCGGCCGGACTCCGGGTCGGTGCTCTACGACGGCCAGGACCTGTCCGCCCTGGACCGCGCCGCGGTGCGCCGCCAGTGCGGCGTCGTCCTGCAGAACGCCCAGCCGCTGACCGGCTCGATCCTGGACTGCATCTCGGGCGCCGAGAGCTTCTCCCAGGAGGAGGTCTGGGCGGCTGCGGAGATGGCCGGACTCGCCGAGGACATCAAGCGGATGCCCATGGGGCTGCACACCATGATCTCCAACGGTGGTGCGATCTCCGGCGGGCAGCGCCAGCGGCTGATGATCGCGCAGGCGCTGGTGCGCCGCCCGCGCATCCTCTTCTTCGACGAGGCGACCAGCGCGCTGGACAACGAGACGCAGCGGACGGTGATGGACAGCACCCGCAAGCTGAGCGCCACGCGCGTGGTGATCGCCCACCGGCTCACCACGGTCATGGACGCCGACCGGGTGCTCGTCATGTCCGACGGCCGGATCGTGGAGGAGGGCCGCCCCGCGGACCTGCTCGCGGACCCCGGCGGACGGCTGTACGAGCTGGTGCGACGGCAGATGGCCTGAGGGCCGTGGGCAGCGCGGACGCCCGGCCGGGACCGGCCCGGCACGGTGCCGGTCCCGGTCCGGCGGCGGAAGGCGTCCTCGGCCCGGGTGTCCGGAGGCGGGCGCGGTTACGACACGCGCTGCGCGGGGGTGCGCCGGCGCGGCGCGGGGGGCGCGCCCTCGGCGAGCAGCGCGTCGGTGACGAGCCGGACGCCGCGCGCCAGCCGGTTCAGCTGGTCCAGTTCGACCGCGTACATCCGGATGCTGTTCTCGATGACCGCTTCCGCGACGCCGAGGGTCGGCAGCTCGGCGCGGGCCGTCTGGAGCGCCACGCGCACGGTGCGCGCCTCGTGCTGCAACTGGAGCCGGGCGTGGCGGGCGAGCAGGACGGTATGGCGGGTGAGCGGCGAGTACGCCGCGTAGCGGGCCGGCAGCAGGTCGCGGAGCCAGCGGGCGGCCGTGCGCTCCCAGTCGCGCGTTCCGGGGGCCTTGACCTGACAGGGCCAGTCCGGTCCGAGCGTGGTGAGGGTCTGGGACATCGTCGTCGCTTCCGGGTCATGCCGACGGGCTCTGATCGAGAGGCTTGTGGCGGTCCCGGCCCAGGGGTTGACCGGGACCGCCAGGGGCATCCGCGGTACGGCGGGTGCCCGGATTGAACACCGGAGCCGGTGCGAGGAGGGAGCACCGGCTCTGGATGTTCGGTCGTGGGGCAGGGGCGTGCTCGTGGTCCCGAGGACCCGCTGCCATGAGCAGTAAATATATATACCGTCGAGTAAGCAAGGGTATGAAAAATTTCATGCAACCCCGGGCATGAAAATGTCCCGGAAACACCCAGGTCACACACGAAAGTCGCCCGCCGCGGACCGTCAGTCCTCGAGGAAGAAGTCGTGCTGCTCGGCGACCTGCTCGTACCCCTCGAGACGGGCCTGCGTGCGCTCCGGGTCCGCGTCCGCCATCGCCTGCAGCACGGCGGCGGACAGGACGCCCGGAGCCGAGTACGAGTCGAAGACGAGCCGCGAGCCGGTCCCCGCCGTCAGCGACACATCGGCCTCGTCCACGAGCGGCCCGAGCGTCAGGTCCGTGATCAGCGCGACGCGAAGTCCCGTGCTGCGCGCGGCCCGCAGCGCCGCGAGCGTCTCGTTGGCGTGCCGCGGCATCGCGTACGCCAGTACCCACGTCCCGCCCGCCTCGCGCGACTGGAGCAGCGCGTCGTAGGCGACGCTGCCGCCACGGGTCACCAGCCGCACATCGGGGTGGATACGGCGTGCCGCGTACGCGAAGTACTCGGCGAGCGACACCGAGATCCGCAGGCCCAGCACCGTCAGCGGCATCGAGCGGGCCAGCTCCCGGCCGACGTCCAGGACCCGGTTGGTGTCGGCGAACACCCGGCGCAGGCTCTCCAGGTTCGCGATCTCCGCGTCGACGGCCGCCTGGAGTTCGTTGCGGCGGATCTGTTCGCGCGTCTCCTGCGCGCCGGCGACGGCCCTCAGCGCGATCGGCTGCAGCGCCTCTCGCAGGGCGGGGAAGCCGCTGTAGCCGAGGGAGGTCGCGAACCGGGTCACCGACGGCTGGCTGACGCCCACCCGCTCGGCCAGGTCCGTGATCGACAGGAACGCGGCCTCGGTCAGATGGTCGATCATGTACTGGGCGATACGGCGCTGTCCCGGCGACAGCCGGTGGCTTCCGAACAGGGCCCGGACCCTGTCCGCGGGCGCGACCTCGGGCACCGGCGACTGCCGGCCGGGGGTGATTGCCGCCGCCTGCGCACGTGCCTGCTGCCCTGATGGCACCGTGTGCCTCCTTGTCGTCCGGAACGGGCTCAAATCTAGCTCAGCCGCCGGACCCCATGGCCGCCTCGCGGGCGGCCGCAGGCCTGCGACCGCGACGGTCCGAAGATGCGGACCACTGCCGCCGGGGAGCATCCTGGCAGGGTGACCTGGAACGGTGCGGGCAGGCGCCACCCGTCCGCCCGGGCCGGAGCGGAACCCGCGGCGGCGGACGGGGGCGGCCCGGCGCCGGGGGAGCTGTCCATGGTGCTGGCCCAGGCGGAGGTGAGCGCCATCGAGGCCGTCGGCGGCTTCGCCGGCGGTCTCTACATGCGTTCCGGGGCACCCGAGCTGCTGCGTCTGGCCGTGATCGCCGGACTGCCCGCGAAGCTGTTCCAGCACTGGAGCCGGATGCACGTGAACCGGCCCTTCCCGCACTCCGACGTCTATCGTTCGGGCCGGCCCGTCTACCTCTACGACGCGGAGGAGGCCATGCGCCGCTACCCGCAGCTCATGGCCGGTCTGCCCTTCCCCTTCGCCTCGCTGTACGTGCCCATCACCCACGAGGGGGAGACGTTCGGGGTCCTCGCGGTGCTCCGGCCCGCCACACCCGGCCTCCCGGTCGACGAGGGCGACCGCCGCCGCCTCCACGAGATCGGCGCGAACCTCGCCGCCACGCTGGCCGCCATCGAGGCGGGCGGACCGCGCATCGAGTGGGACGACGAGCCGATGGCGGTCACCCTGCCCTCCGTCACCGCGCCGCCGGTACGCATCGGCTCGTTCGACTGGGACCTCGAGGCCGGGACGGTCACGGGCGACGAGGGCTGGTGCGCCATCCTGGGCACCACACCCGACCGGCTGCCGGTCACCGTGAAGGCGCTGGCCGCGCGGGTCGAGCCGGAGGACGCGTACGGACTGTGGGCGCTGGCCCGGCAGGCGGCTGCGTCCGACCGGCCGGTGAACCGCCGGATGCGGCTCCAGGGATCGGACGGACGACCGCATCTGCTGGAGATCACCGGCCGGCGCGGACGCCTGCGGGACGGCCCGCCGGGCACCCACCTGACCGGCTTCCTCATCGACCTGGGCGCCGGACCCGTCGTCGCCGAGGCCGCGGACCGGCTCCCGTACGGCGTGTGCAACGTCGACCGCCTCGGCCGCATCACCTACCTCAACCACCGGGCCGAGACCCTGCTGGCCCTGCCGCGCACCGAACTCGTGGGCCGCGTGCTGTGGGAGGCGGTGCCCTGGTTCGGGCAGGCCGCCTACGAGGACCACTACCGGGCAGCTCTGCTGTCCAGCGATCCGGTGCACTTCGTCGTCAACCGGGGCGGGGACTGGCTCTCGGTCTCCCTCTTCCCCGGGGCCGACGGGCTGACCGCGACCCTCAGCCAGGGCGAACACCCCGCCTACACGCCGGAATCCGTCGCCACCCCCGGCACCGGACTGGGACCGCCGGCCGACCGGGCCGTCGCCCTCTACCGTCCCGTCGCGCTCGCCATCGCACTCACCGAGGCGGTCACGGCCCGTCAGGTGTCCGCCGTCGTCACCGAGGAACTGCTGCCGGCCTTCGGCGGCCGGCAGCTCGCCATCTACCTGCTGAGCAACCGTCATCTCCACCTCGCCTGGGAGACCGGTTTCCCCCGCGGCTTCCTCAACCGGTTCGAAGGCGTCGGCCTCGACGCCAAGCTCCCCGGTGTCGAGACCCTGACCTCGGGCCGCCCCCTGTTCTTCGAATCCATGCAGCACCTGGCCGCCGCCTATCCGGGCATCCCCCTCGACGCCCACGTCGGGGCCCGCGCCTTCCTGCCGCTGATCGCCTCCGGCCGGCCGGTGGGCACCTGCATCCTCGGCTTCGACCAGCCGCGGGGCTTCGGCCCGGAGGAGCGCACCGTCCTCACCGCCCTCGCCGGACTCATCGCCCAGGCCCTCCAGCGCGCCCGGCGCTACGACTCCGAGGCCGCACTCGCCCGCGGGCTCCAGGACGGGCTGCTGCCTCGCCGACTGCCGGTGGTCGACCACGTCGACACCGTCGGCCGCTACCTCCCCTGCACGCAGGGCATGGACGTCGGCGGCGACTGGTACGACGTCGTGGAGACGGGCGGGGGACTCGCCATCGTCATCGGCGACGTCCAGGGGCACGGTGTCTCCGCCGCCGCCACGATGGGCCAGCTCCGCAGCGCCGTACGGGCCCTGGCCGTCAGCGGCCACAGCCCCGAGGAAGTGATGAGCGGCACCAACCGGTTGCTCATCGACCTCGACCCCGGCCAGTTCGCCAGCTGCTGCTACATCGTCCTCGACCCGGCCACGGGCAGCGCACGGGCGGTCCGGGCCGGCCATCTGCAGCCCCTGCTGCGCCACCCCGACGGCCGCACCGAGGTGCTCGAGCTGTCCGGCGGCGTGGTCCTCGGGGTCGACGCCGACGTCGTGTACCCGGTCACGGACCTGCGGCTCGCGCCCGGCGCCCTCCTCGCCCTGTTCACCGACGGTCTCGTCGAGCAGCCGGGGAACGACATCGACCAGGGCATCGAGAGCCTGCGCCAGACCCTGTCGGACGTGGGCTCGTCCCCGCTCGCCGACACGGCGGACCGCCTGATCAACGAGGCACGACGGAACGCCGACCGTCCCGACGACATCGCCCTGCTCCTCGCCGCCCGCTGGTCCGAGCCGTCGGACACGCCCTCGCAGCCGGCCCGGGGCGCCCGGTGACTGCCCGGCACGAGCGGTTCGCGCAGGGGGACGCCGACGCCGGTGAACCCGGCTTCCCGGCGCGTGCAGCCTCGCACTGCTCCGGTCTCGGTGAGCTGGACGCGCAGGTCGCACGGTGCCGGGCCTGCCCGCGTCTCGTCGCCTGGCGGGAGGGCGTCGCCGCGGAGCGGCGGGCCGCGTTCCGGGAGTGGGACTACTGGGGGCGGCCCGTCCCGGGGTTCGGGCCCGACGACGCGGTCCTCGCCGTCGTCGGCCTCGCCCCGGCCGCCCACGGCGGCAACCGCACCGGCCGGATGTTCACCGGGGACGACTCCGGAGACGTCCTGTTCGCCGCGCTGCACGCGGCCGGACTCGCCTCGTAGCCCACCTCCACCCACCGCGGTGACGGCCTCCGCCTGCGGGGTGTGCGGGTCACCGCTCCCGTCCACTGCGCGCCGCCGCAGAACCGGCCCACCCCGGAGGAACGGGACACCTGCCGCCCGTGGCTCGCAGCGGAACTCGGGCTGCTGACCGGGCTGCGCGGCGTCGTCGTGCTCGGCGCCTTCGGCTGGCAGGCGGTGCTGCCCGTTCTCGCCGCCGCCGGATACCGGGTGCCGCGCCCGCGCCCCCTGTTCGGGCACGGCGCCCATGTGACGCTGCCGGGCGGGGACGGGGCCCGCGAGCTCCACCTCTTCGGCTGCTACCACCCCAGCAGGCGCAACGTGTTCACCGGACGCGTCACCCTGCCCATGCTCGTCGAGGTGTTCCGCGGCGCGGCCCGTGTCACCGGCCTGGACCCGGCGCCACCGGCGTCCGGTGCAGATGTGCCAGGACCTTGTCCGGGGTGAGGGGCGGCTCCCGCAGCCGGGCGCCGACGGCATGGTGGACCGCGTTGCCGATCGCCGCCGCCGTGCCGACGATGCCGATCTCCCCGATGCCCTTGCTCCCCATGGGGTTGAGATGCGGGTCGTCCTCCTCGATCCAGTGGGCCTCGACCGCCGGCACATCGGCGCAGACCGGTACGTGGTAGGTGGCGAGGTCGCACTCGGCGAAGTCGCCGAAGCGTTCGTCCATGGTGCTGCCCTCGGTCAGTGCCATGCCAAGGCCCATCGTCATGCCGCCGATGAACTGCGAGCGCGCGGTCAGGGGGTTGAGGATACGACCGGCCGCGAACACACCCAGCAGCCGCCGTGTCCGCACCTCGCCGGTCACCGCGTCGGCCTGGACCTCGGCGAACACGGCCCCGAACGCGTGCCGCGCGTACGGCGTTTCCTCGGCCGTCTCCGCCTTCGTGTCGGCGGCGACCGTCAGGCCCTCGGCCGGCACACCGCCCGGCAGCCCGGTCAGCCGCGCCGCGAGCTCCGAAGCGGCCTTGTGCACCGCCCATCCCCACGACGCCGTACCCGCCGAGCCGCCCGCCAGCATCGCCGCCGGCAGTTCGCTGCTGCCGATGTCGATCCGCACCGCGTCGAGCGGCGCGTCCAGCACGTCGGCCGCGATCTGCGCCAGCACGGTCCGCGCACCGGTGCCGATGTCCGTCGCGTTGACGGCGATCCGGTACGTGCCGTCGGCGGCCGCGTGCGCGGTGGCGCGCGAGGGAGCGATGTAGAAGGGGTAGGTGCTCGAGGCGACGCCCGTGCCCAGCAGCAGATCGCCCTCCCGCCGCACCCCTGGCCGCGGATCCCGGTCGTGCCAGCCGAAGCGGCGCGCCCCCTCGCGCAGGCAGGCGACGAGACCGCGGCTGCTGAACGGACGGCCGCTGTCGGGCTCCCTGTCCGGCTCGTTGCGCACCCGCAGCTCCACCGGATCGATCCCGGCCGCCTCCGCGAGCTCGTCCATCGCGGACTCCAGCGCGTACATCCCGGACGCCTCTCCCGGCGCCCGCATCCAGGAGGGCGTGGGCACGTCGAGGGCGGCGACCCGGTGCACCGTACGGCTGTTGGGGGAGGTGTACATGACGCGGGCGGGCACCGCGGCCTGCTCCACGAATTCCCGCACCCGCGAGGTGTGCGTGACCACGTCGTGGTCCAGCGAGGTGATCACCCCGTCGGGCCCGGCTCCGATCCGCACCCGGTGCAGCGTGGGCGCGCGGTGCCCGACGACGGCCGCCAACTGCCGCCTGGGGAGGGCGAGGGTGACCGGGCGTCCCGTGTGGCGCGCGGCCATCGCGGCGAGCACCACCTGGGGCCGTGGCGTGCCCTTGGAGCCGAATCCGCCGCCCACGTGCTCGGAGACCACCGTGATGTCGTGCCGGTCCACCCCGAACATCCCCGCCAGGACGTCCCGTACGGTGCCGGCGCCCTGGCTGGAGTCGTGCACGATCAGCCTGCCGTCGCGCCATTCGGCGGTCGACGCGTGCGGCTCCATCGGATGGTTGTGGAGCGCGGTCAGCGTGTACTCGGCATCCACCCGCACCGCGGCCGCGGCGAACGCGCCGTCGGCGTCGCCGCGTTCACGCGTGCCCGGGTAGCCCCCGTTGACCTCGTCGGGCGTGTACAGGTCCGGACGGTCGCGGGCGAGCCGTACGTCGTGGTCCTCGGTCGCGTACGTGATGTGCACGGCGGCGGCGCCCGCGCGGGCGTTCTCCAGCGTGTCCGCCACGACGAGGGCCACGTACCAGCCGCGGTGCGGGACGCGTGCGTCCTGGAGCAGGGAGAGCGTCCGGTCGTCGGAGGGCACGAGCCGCGGCGCGTTCTCGTGGGTGAGGACGGCGAGGACGCCGGGGAGCGCGAGTGCGGCGCCGGCGTCGACCGCCGCGACGCGGCCGCGGGGCACACCGGCGGCCACGGGCCACGCGTGCGCCCTTCCCGCCGGACGGGCCTCGGCCGCGTAGCGTGCCCGTCCGGTGACCTTGTCGCGGGCCTCCAGACGGGCGGTGTCCGCGCCGAGGGCGCGGGCGGACAGCTTCATGACGCCTCCTGTGACCGCACGAGACCCGACAGCACGTCGACGGCGACGTCGCCGGCGAGCCGTACCTTGAACGCGTTGTCGCGCAGCGGCTCGGCCGCGTCCAGCTCCGCCTCCACCGCCTGCTCGAACGACGCCGCCGTGGCCGGCGCGCCCAGCAGCCGTTCCTCGGCCGTCCAGGCCCGCCACGGCCGGTGGGCGAGCCCGCCGAAGGCGAGCGCCGCATGCCGGATCCGGCCGTCGTCGACGGCGAGGACCGCCGCCACGGAGACCAGCGCGAAGGCGTACGAGGCCCGGTCGCGCACCTTGCGGTACACGGAGCGGGCACCCGCGGGCGGGGGCGGCAGCTCCACCCCGGTGATCAGTTCGCCGTCCTCGATCACGGTGTCCCGTTCGGGCCGGTCGCCGGGCAGGCGGTGGAAGTCCGTGACGGGGACGGCGCGTTCGCCGCCCGTGCCGCGCAGCCGGACCGATGCGTCGAACGCGGCGAGGGCGACGGCCATGTCGGAGGGGTTCGTGGCGACACAGTGCTGCGAGTGTCCGATGACGGCCAGATCGCGGTGCACCCCCTCCCGCGCCGGGCACCCCGTCCCCGGCACCCGCTTGTTGCAGGGCTTGGACACGTCCTGGAAGTACGTGCACCGGGTGCGCTGCAGCAGATTGCCGCCGGTCGTCGCGGCGTTGCGCAACTGACCCGACGCACCGGCGAGCAGGGCCTGCGACAGGGCCGGATAGCGGGAGCGCACGGCGCGGTGGGCGGCGAGGTCGCTGTTGCGGACGGTGGCGCCGATCAGCAGACCTCCGCCGGGCGTGTCGTCCACCGTGTCCAGCGGCAGCCGCCGGACGTCCACCAGCACCTCGGGAGCCGTGACGCCGAGCTTCATCAGGTCGACGAGGTTGGTGCCGCCGGCGAGGTACTGGGCGCCGGGACGGGCGGCGTACGCCTCGACGGCTTCCTCGGGGCTCGTGGCGCGGACATACGCGAACGGCTTCACGGCTTCGCCTCCGCGACCACGTCCTCGACGGCGGCCACGATGTTGGCGTAGGCACCGCAGCGGCACAGATTGCCGCTCATCCGCTCACGGATCTCCTCGCGCGTGAGCACCACGGCGCCGCCCGCGTGGTCACCAGCCGTGACCTGGGACGGATGACCTTCCGCGGCCTCGGCCAGCATGCCGGCCGCGGAGCAGATCTGGCCCGGTGTGCAGTATCCGCACTGCAGGGCGTCGCGCGCCACGAACGCCTCCTGGAGCGGATGCAGCCGCCCACCGTCGGCCAGCCCCTCGGCCGTGGTGATCCGCGCTCCGTCGAATGCCACCGCGGGCAGCAGACACGGGAGCATCCGGCGGCCGTCCACCAGCACCGTGCACGCCCCGCACTGGCCGTGGTCGCAGCCCTTCTTCGGCCCGGTCACGTCCAACCGCTCGCGCAGCGCGTCCAGCAGCATCGTGCGGTTATCGAGGGCGATCGTGTACGCGACGCCGTTGACATGGAGGGTGAGGACGGAGCTGTGGGTGTCCGTCGCACCGGCCGTCTCCTCGCTCCCCTGTGGCCTGCTCGGATCCACGCCTGGCACCTTTCCGTGTCGCGTCCGCGGCACCGCGGGCCGCCCGGCGGCGGCTCTTCCAGCCTGTGGCGGATCGCGCCGTCGCGCTCGCCGAGCGCGACGGGCGACGCGCTTCCCGTGCGTTCGGCTCAGGGCTCGTCCGCGCCTGGCGTGCCCGGCGCGTCCCGGCCGTCGGCGTCGTCGGCGCCGGTGACGTCGTGCTGTTCGAGCGGGCGTACGGCCGGCCCCTGGAGCACCGATCCGTCGACGCCGAACCGGGAGCCGTGGCAGGGGCACTCCCAGGTGCGTTCCGCGGCGTTGAACGACACCAGACAGCCCAGATGGGTGCAGCGGGCCGACACGGCGTGGCACACGCCCTCGTCGTCGCGGTACACGGCGCTGCGCCGCCCGGCAAGACGCACGACCGCTCCCGTGCCGGGCGGGATGTCGTCCGCCGAGTCCACGTGGGTCGTGCGCAGCCGGTCGCCGACGAAGTGCTGGGCGACCTCGGCCTGCTGGGAGAGCATCGTCGGCGCCTCGCGCAGGGTGCTCCACAGCCGGCGGGGGTCGTACAGCCGCGTCCAGGGCGGAGTGACGGCACAGATCAGGTCGGTGATCAGCCGTCCCGCCATGACACCGCTGCTCATGCCCCACCCGCCGAAGCCGGTCGCCACGAAGGTGTGCCGGGCGCCCGGGTGGAAGGCGCCGACGAGCGGGACCGAGTCGCTCGGGTCGTTGTCCTGCGCGGCCCAGCGGTAGCGCGTCTCGGTCACCGGGAAATGGGTGTGCATCCAGTCGTCCAGACGGCGGAACCGCTCGCCCACGTCGGCGGCGCCCGGCGTGAAGGACTCACCGGTCACGATGAGCAGCCGGCTGCCGTCGTCGAGCGGCGCGGTGCGCACCGACCGCTTTGTTCCCTCTTCGCAGATGTACATGCCGTCCGGATCACGGTCGGCCGGCAGAGGACCCGCGACGACCAGTTCCCGGCGCGGCGACATCCGGGTGAACAGCAGCGCCCGGTCGAAGACGGGGAAGTGGGTCGCCACCACGACGTCGCGGGCCGTGACGGTGTATCCGTTCTCCGTGGTGACCTGGCACGGTGTGCCCTCGCGCAGCCCGGTCACGCGGGTGCGCTCATGGATGGCGTTGCCGTACGCCGTGAGGTCCGCGGCCAGCGCGAGAAGGTACTTGCGCGGGTGGAACTGCGCCTGGCCGTCGATCCGCACGGCGCACGCCGGAGTGAACGGCAGCCCCGTCGACTCGACGTACGAGGCGTCCAGGCCGGCCGCACGCGCGGCCTCGGCCTCGGCGCGCAGCGCCGGGCGCTGCGCGGTGTCGCGGGAGTAGGCGTACGCGGGCACGCGCTCCAGCTCGCACTCGATGCCCAGTTCGGCGCAGATCTCGGCCACGCGCTCGACCGCCGCCTGCTGCGAGCGCGCGTACAGCTGCGCGCCCTCCGTGCCGCGCGTGCGGCGCAGCCGGTCGTAACGCAGCCCGTGCTGGGCGGTGAGCTTCGCGGTCGTGAAGCCCGTGACCCCGGATGCGATGCGGTCCGCCTCCAGGACGGCGACCGAGCGTCCGGCCCGGGTCAGTTCCCAGGCGGTGCTCAGCCCTGCGATCCCTCCGCCGACCACGACGGTGTCGACCGTCGTGTTACGGGTCAGCGGCGGATACGAGGTGCTGTCCGTGGTGCGGAGCCAGTGCGATTCGGTGGTGCGCGGAGGCGAGGTCACGGGAGGGGTGGGGGCGTCGTTCGGCATGCCGTGCGAGTGCCCCGCCCTCCGCGACCGAAGCATCGCCCCTGCGGCTTTTCGCTCGGCCGCCGGGACTGACGTGCCGCATCGCGGGTACCCGCAGCTCACGAGAACGACAACACCGTTCCGGCGCCGCCGCCGGTACCGAGGGACCAGAGGAGGTGTCAGCAGTGGATCCCCACGCCGACACCGAACCGTTGAGCAGCGACATCCCCGAGCATGAACGGGTGCGGACCTGTCTGCCCGCCGTCGTCCGGCACGGCGACGAAACGGAGCGGGGCGACAGCGGTGCCGACCCGGTCATCGTCCGGGGCGAGGACTGATCCCCCGGGACAACCGCCTGACTGCGTATGGGAGGCGCGGGCCATGGACGGAGCCGGACTGTCGCAGAGGGAACGCGCGATACTGGCCGGGATGGAAGAGCACCTGCGCACTGACGTGCTGCTCGACCGTCGCCTCGCGACGATGCGCCCGGGACGGTCGTTGACCGAAGCCGCCGGCCTGCTCCGGGAGCGTCTGCTCGCTCTCGGCACCGGCCTGGCCGGTGCCCTGACGGCGGTCCTGCTGGTGATGGCCGCGTCGTCCTCGTCGACCGCCCTGATCTGGGCGTTCGCCGCGACATGGGTGCTCACCCTGAGCGGGCTGAGCCTGCTGGTCTGCCGGTGGTCACGGCGGCTCGCGGCCGGCCAACGCGGCACGGACCCCTCAACCGGCGACCCGAAGGACTGAGCCCGCGGCCGTACTCCGGGCCCGTCCCGTACGCTCCCGGGCCCGTCGGCGTCAGCCCTCGACGCCCGTCGCCTCGTGGGAGGAGCCCACCGGCTTCGACTCCGGTGAACCCCGCTGGCGGAGATAGACCGACAGGATCACCATCGACGCCACCGCCAGCAGCTCCGACTGCCAGTTCTGCAGCGTGCGGTCCCAGAAGTCGGCCGACAGGACGTACTGGCCCCAGCTCATCGGCGCCTGCAGCCCGCGCAGATGCTCCTCGTTCAGGGCGACCATGCCCGCGATCGACTGAGCGGTCCACGAGGCAAGGAAGATCGCGCCCATGACGAGGCCGAGAGAGCGCGAGTACAGCGCCTGGCGCAGCCCCCCGGTGAAGGCCGAACGCGGCGAGTCGGGCCGCGCGAAGGCGCCCATCCGCTGTTCCCGGTCCGATTCGGTGCCCGCCTTGTGGAGCTGTTTGGACTCCGGCGACCCCAGCTGCAGGAGCCAGACGGTGAGGAAGATGAAGAGGAAGAACTGCAGGTACTCCGACTGCCAGTTCTCCGTGACGTCCACCGCGAACCGCGACGAGGTGACGTACTGTCCGAACCCGATCGGGTAGAGGTGCTCAGCGGTGAGTTCGCTGTTGAACTTGGCGTGTCCCGCGAACGCCTGACCCACGAGCGTGAGCAGGAACGCCGTGCCGAAGATCAGGGTCAGACCGTTCTGCTGCAGGGTCTTGAGGAAGGGGCCGCGCGGGGCGGGCTGCTGGCCGCTCAACGGTGCAGCACCCCCAACGCGATGAAGTACGCGAGCCCCAGCCCCACCACGGCGAGGCAGAGGACGAACAGGAACCGGGTCATCCGCTCATTCCCCCTTCACTTCGCAGGTGTAGGGCAGGCCGCCCGTCCTCGGTTCGCAGCCGGCCGCCGTGATCCGCCAGCCGTCGCGGAAGGTGGACAGGAAGAGCGTGTCGTGCCGCAGAACGACCCGGGCCTGACGGCCGTAGACGTCGACGCGTTCGACCGCGCCGCCGGCGGGCACCTCCGCGTCACTCAGCGCGGCGGCACACGACGTCTTCGCGGAGTCCTCGAGCTCCTCCACGGTTCCGGGGGCGAGAACGGCGCAGGCGCGCTCGGTCTGTCCCGAGCGGAGCGCCGCCTCGAACCGTTCGACGGCTCGTGAGGCGGCGCTCTCGCGCTCGGTGACCGACGCGCACCCGCTCAGCAAGAGCACCCCCGCCGCGGCGGCGGCGGGGAGCAGGAACGGACGGGGCGGCATCGGGGTCAGCCGCCGTGGCCGCCGCTGCCGAAGGCCCCGCCGCTCTCGTCGGAGTCGCGGGGCGGCTCCTTCTCGGGGGCGAGCCGGGACGGCATGTTCCCGTAACCGTGCAGTTCGTGCGGCGTCAGGCGGCCAGGCGCCTGGTGGCCCTCGGCGGGGTCCACCTCGTCCGGCTCGAGACGGCTCTCGTAGTGGCTCTGGTGCTCGGGCGGAACAGGTTGCTCCTCCCGTGCCGGAGGTGTGTCGCGCCGCCTTCTGGCGCCTACCTGCCAGACGATCCACACCAGCAGGACCAGCAGGCCGAGCACGACGAGGAGGAAGACGATGACCGCCGGTGCTCCCTCGCCCGCGGCGAGCAGCGTGGCGGCGTCCTGAGCCGTTTGACTGTAAGTGGCCATGACTATCGCGTACCCATTCTGGCTCTCTTATCAGCCAGTATGGACCCGGACGCCCTAATTGATGCCGCGGGGCGGATCCCCTGTGCCCACGGGATGCGCCGACCTGCGGCGTCCGGGCGGGGGTCGTGGGCGTCAGCCGTGGACCGGTGCCGTGCTCTCCCGTTCGATCAGCTCCGGCAGCGGCACCTGCACCGAGCGGGCCGTGCCGCCGTCGAGCAGCGCCGTGAGCTCCTGGGCCGCGATCCGCCCGAAGACGACCGGATCCCGGGAGAGCGCGGTGAGGTAGGGGTGCACCATGCGGCAGAGCACGGAGTCCTCCCACGACACGATCGACACGTCCGCGGGCACGGCCAGGCCCAGGCCCGCGACGACGGCGGCGCCGGCCGCGGCCATCACGTCGTTGTCGTAGACCAGCGCCGTGGGCGCGGCCTCCGACGACAGGACGCGCCGGGTGACGGCGGCGCCTTCCGTGTCGGAGTAGTCCGTCGTCACCGACCGCACCTCCGTCAGTCCGCGCCGCTCCGCCTCGTCGCGCAGCGAACGGATGCGCCGGTCGGTGTGGGCCAGCGAGGGCAGCCCGGCGATGTGCACGATGCGGTGGTGGCCGAGCTCGTGCAGCCGGCCGACCACGTGCGCCATGGCGCCGCTGTCGTCGGCCCGCACCTCCGAGAGGTTGGGGTGCCGGTCGGGCAGACCCCCGATGACCACGCCCGGCAGCCCCAGCTCGTCGAGGAGGGCCGGCCGCGGGTCGTCCGTCCGGGGGTCGACCACCAGCACACCGTCGACCCGGTGCTCGGCCCACCAGCGGCGGTGGACCGCGCACTCGGCGGCCACGTCGTCCACCATCTGGAAGAGCAGGCCCAGCTGACGCTCTGCCAGGACCTCCTGGATGCCGGAGATCAGCTGCAGGAAGAACGAGTCCACGCCCAGTGTGGTCGCGGGACGGGCCACGACCAGACCGACGGTCGCCGCGCCTTCCCCCGACAGCGCGCGGGCGGCGGTGCTGGGGCGCCAGCCGAGCTGCGCGGCGACGCGGCGGACGCGGTCACGGGTGATCTCCGAGACGCCCGGGCGGTCGTTGAGCGCGAAGGACACGGCGCTCTCCGAGACGCCGGCCCGCTGAGCGATGTCCTTCATCGTGGGCCGCCGGGCGGGAGTGCGCCGCGGCTGCGAAGTGTCCCTGACGGACGGGGTGTCGGCAGTCACCCGGACCCCTTTCCCAAGTCTGCGTGCCCGGCGCGAGCAGGCCGGTACACGGGCATCCTATGGCTTGCCCCGGGCCGGACGACAACAGTCGCCGATGGATCACTAAAGCGCTTGAGTACCAAGGTCCTAAAGCGCATTAGTCGATCTCGCCAAGGAATATCGACTACGGCTCTGACCTGCTGAGATGTCCACCAGCACCGAATGTGCGCGACGAATGTGTTGACTTTCTCCCCAGGCCCCGTGCAAGGTCTGCTGGGCGTGCGCAGCCGGCCGCCTGACCGAGCCGGCCGCCGTGTCCCGCCACGCCTCTGTGCCGAGCAAAGGAGCCGTTCCGTGCGCATCAACCGCAGGGCCTTCGCCGCTGCCGCCGTCATCGCCGTCGTCCTGCCGCTGAGCGCCTGTGGCGGCGGTTCCGGTTCGGGCGCGGCCGACGGCTCGGGCAGGATCGAGGGCAAGGTCGAAGGCGAGATCACCTTCCAGACCTGGAACCTCCAGGCCAACTTCAAGGACTACTTCAACGGCCTCATCGCCGAGTTCGAGAAGCAGAACCCGGGCACCGAGGTCAAATGGGTCGACCGGCCGGCCGAGGGATATGCCGACAAGATCAGCGCCGACGCCGCCGGCGGCACCCTGCCCGACGTCGTCAACGTCTCTCCCGACCTCGTCGCGCCCCTCGCCGAGGCGGGCCTCGCGCTGGACCTCGACAAGGCGGCGCCGCAGTACAAGAAGGAGTACCTGCCGGGTGCCTGGCAGGCCCACGAGGTACCGGGCGTCGAGGGTACGTACGCCTTCCCCTGGTACCTCAACACCGGTCCGCTCTTCTACAACAAGCGCCTGCTGAAGGAGGCGGGGCTCGACCCGGAGAAGCCGCCGACCACCTACGACGAGGTCTTCGACTACGGCCTGAAGATGGCCGAGAAGAGCAAGGGCGAGGTCGCCACCCTCGCGAACGTGCCCACCATCGAGGACTTCGGCCGCTACGGCGTGCCCCTGATGAACGAGGAGGGCACCGGCTTCGCGTTCAACGACGCCAAGGGTGTCGAACTGCTCACCCGCTACAAGGAGTTGTTCGACGCGGGAGCTCTGGACGCCCAGGCGCTGACCGCGACGCCCGAGTCCTCCGGCCACAAGTTCCTCACCGAGTCCGTCGCCATGAACCCGGGCAGCGCGCTCGACCTCGGCAAGTTCAAGAAGGAGGCCCCGAGCCTCTACGAGAACATCGGCATCACGGACCAGATCACCAGCACCGGCAAGGTGAACATGTACGTGATGGGTGTGATGGTCAACGCCCGGACCGAGCAGAAGCCCGCGGCCGTCGCCTTCGCCCACTTCGTGACCGACGCGACCCGCCAGATGGAGTTCGCGCGGCAGGTCGCCATCTTCCCGAGCACCGCCGGCTCCCTGGACGACCCCTACTTCACCAAGGAGGACGGAACCGACGAGACCCGGGTGCGGATCGCGGCCGCCAAGTCCCTGAAGACCGCGGTCAACTACACGCCGGTGCTGTTCAGCGAGCAGATGAAGACCGAGCTGCGCAACGCGGTCGCCCGTGCCCTGCAAGGGAAGCAGAGCCCCGAGGAAGCGCTTGACAACGCTGTCAAGACGTGTGACCGACTGCTGAAGCAGAGCTGAGCGGCCGAGCTGACCGACATCGCCATGAAGACCTCCACCGCCTCCGAGGCGATCTCGTCCGACCCAGCCGCGTCCGGCCCGGCGCCCGGGAGCTCCGGCTCCCCGGAGCGCCGGCCCGGCGGCGCCGTCCGCCGCCATCTGCCCTCCAGCCCCTGGCTGTTCGCGGCGCCCGGCCTGCTCGTCGTCGGCGCGTTCGTCCTGTACCCGTTCCTCAGCACCCTGGTCAACGCGTTCACCGACCGGCGCACCCTCGTCCCCGGCCAGTTCGTCGGACTCGCGAACTTCCGCGAACTGCTCGGCGACGAGATGTTCTGGATCGGCCTGCGCAACAGCACCCTCTACGTCCTCGGTGTCGTGCCCGCGCTGGTGATCCTGCCGCTGCTCCTGGCGATGCTCGTGCGGCGCCACATCCCCGGCATCACCTTCTTCCGCTCCGCCTTCTACACCCCGGTCGTCGCCTCCATCGTCGTGGTCGGCCTCATCTGGGTGTGGATGCTGGACGACCGCGGCCTGGTGAACGCGGTGCTGGAGGCGGTGGGCGTCGGCCGGATCGGCTTCCTCAGCGACCAGTGGCTCCTGCTGCTGAGCGCGATGGCCGTCACGGTCTGGAAGGGCCTCGGCTACTACATGATCATTTATCTGGCGGCGCTGGCAGACGTACCGCGCGAGCTGCACGAGGCCGCGGCTGTCGACGGAGCCGGACCCGTACGCCGCTTCTTCTCCGTCACCGTGCCGACCGTCCGCTCCACCATGGTCCTCGTCGGGGCGCTCTCCGCCGTCGCCGCCTTCAAGGTCTTCTCCGAGGTCTACCTGATGGCCGGGCCGAGCGGCGGCCCCGCGGGCGAGGACACCACGCTCGTCATGCTGGTCCAGCGCGTCGGCACGGGCCTGTCCGGCCGGGTCGGCTACGCCTCCGCCATCTCCGTCGTCGTCTTCGTCGTCACCGTCGCGCTCATGCTCCTGGTGCTGCGCGCCGACCGGAAGGAGGACGCGTGAGCAACCGGGGCATCACCGACGCCGAGGGCAAGCGCATCCCCGCCACCCAGCTCGTCCTGCGCTACGTCCTGCTGCTCGCCGTGCTCGCGCTGACCGTCGGGCCGTTCCTGTGGCAGCTGTCCACGTCGCTCAAGGGACCGCACGAGGACATCTTCAGCTCACCGCCGCGGTTCCTGCCGAGCGACCCGACGTATCGCAACTACACGCGCGTCGCCGAGACCATCCCCGTGTGGGACTACGCGTTCAACTCGCTCAAGGTCGCCGTCGCCAACGTCCTCACCAACTGCGTCGGCGCCGCCCTCGCCGGCTACGCGCTCGCCCGGCTCGGCTACCGCGGACGCAGCGCCGCCGTCCTGGCCTTCGTCCTCGCCATGCTCGTCCCCGTCGAGGGCATCATCATCGCCCAGTTCACCACCATGCGGGACCTCGGTCTCAACAACACCCTGCTCGGTGTGCTGCTGCCCGGGTCGGTCGCGGCGCTGAACGTCCTGCTGATGCGCAACGCCTTCCTCAACCTCCCGCAGGAGGTGGAGGACGCCGCCTTCGTCGACGGCGCCAACGTCTGGCAGCGGTTCGTGCGCATCGCGCTGCCCTCGGTCCGGGGCACCCTCGCCGTGGTCGCGATCTTCGCCTTCATGGGCGCCTGGGACGACTTCCTGTGGCCCCTGATCGTGCTCAGCGACCCCGAGAACTTCACCCTGACCATCGGCCTCAACTACCTCCACGGCACCTTCGCCAACGACGAACGGCTCGTCGCGGCGGGCACGATCATCGCCGTGCTGCCGCTGATCGTCCTCTTCGCCTGCCTCCAGCGGTTCTTCTTCCGCGGCGTCGGCGAGGGCGCCGTCAAGGGCTGACCGACACCACGACGAGATTGGGGACACCGCCTCTCCATGAGCACCGCCCCCCTGCGCTTCGGCGCCAACTACACCCCCAGCGAGGGCTGGTTCCACCACTGGCTGGACTTCGACATCGATGCCGTGCGCGCCGACCTCGACTCCGTCGCCGCCCTCGGCCTCGACCACATCAGGGTCTTCCCGCTCTGGCCGCTGTTCCAGCCCAACCGCACCCTCATCCGCCCGCGCGCCGTCGACCAGCTCGTCCGACTCGCCGACGCCGCGGCCGAACGCGGCCTGGACGTCAACGTCGACGGACTGCAGGGACACCTGTCCAGCTTCGACTTCCTCCCTGCATGGACCCGGACCTGGCACCGGCGCAACATCTTCACCGACCCCGATGTCGTCGCCGGACAGGCCGCGTACCTGCGCACCCTCGCCGCGGCCCTCGCCGACCGGCCCAACTTCATCGGCATGACCATCGGCAACGAGGTCGCCCAGTTCGCCGCGGCGCCCCACCCCGACCCCGACCGCGTCACCCCCGAGCAGGCCGGCGGCTGGCTGGAGCGGCTGCTCGCGGCCTGCGAGGAGGGCGCGCCGGGCCGGATGCACCTGCACGCCGAGTACGACGCCTCCTGGTACCAGGACGACCAGCCCTTCACCCCCGCCCACGCGGCCCGCATCGGCCCCGTCACCGCCGTGCACTCCTGGGTCTTCAACGGCACCGCCCAGCGGCACGGCCGCACCGGCACCGCCACCGAGCACCACGCCGCCTACCTCATCGAGCTGTCCAAGGCATGGGCGCTGGACGCCCGCAGGCCCGTGTGGCTCCAGGAGGTCGGCGCCCCCGCGCCGCACATCCCGGCCGAGCACGCCGCCGCCTTCACCGAGGCCACCGTCGCGGGCGCACTGGACTGCCCGGACGTGTGGGGCGTGACCTGGTGGTGTTCCCACGACGTCTCCCGCTCACTGGCCGACTTCCCCGAACTCGAGTACGGCCTCGGCCTGCTGACCAACGACCGGCAGGTGAAACCGGCCGGACAGGCCGTCGCCCGCATCGCCGAGGCGTGGCGCGGACGCGAGCACCGCCCCGCCCCCCGTACGACCGCCCTCGTCGTCGACGCGGGCGACGAGGACACCGCGCCCCGGCGCTCGGTGTGCGCCCCCGGCGGCCCCGTCTTCGAGGCGTTCGCGCGCCTGACCGCTGACGGGGCACGACCCACCACCGTCCTCGCGAGCCGCGCCGGCGACCGGGCGCATCTCGCCGCCCGCGGCATCACCGAGGTCGTCACGCCCGAACAGGCCGGTGTCACCCCCGAGCCGGTCCAGGGGGTCGTCCGGTGGATCAGGGCCGGACAACCCCCTCGCACCGCACCGTAAGCCGTCCACGACACGATACGGAGCACCGTCATGACCCCCCGCCTGAGCAGACGAGCCGTCCTCGCGGCATCCGCGGCCGCCGCCCTCACCCCGGCCCTCGTGCCGGGCACGGCCGCCGCCGCGAAGGAGAAGGCGCTCGGCGCGCCGTACGCCTCCTACTGGTACCCCGACTCGCTGCCCTCCGGCAGCCCCGGAGAAGGCATCACCTGGCGCAGCCTGAAGTCCTGGCGGGCCGAGCAGGACACGGACCTGCCCTTCAACAGGTCCGCCGTCCCGCTCGCGCGCCGGTTCACCCCCACCCCGGTGAACCGCACCGCCCGCGCCGGCCAGGCCCGCATCCAGTCCCTCGTCTCCTTCGCGCCCACGGCCTCCAACCCCTCCCAGGGCGCGCCCACCGCCGACTACTACGCCACCACCCACTGGGCGTACGTCGACGAACTGGTCTTCTGGGGCGGCTCGTCGGGCGAGGGCCTGATCCTCGCGCCCAACGCCCCCGTCGTGGACGCGGCCCACCGCCACGGCGTGCCGGTGCTGGGCAACGTGTTCCTGCCGCCCGTCGCCTACGGCGGTCAGCTCCGCTGGACCCGCGACCTGGTGCAGAAGGACGCCTTCGGCCGCTACCCCCTGGCCGCGCAGCTCGTCGCGGTGGCCGTCGCGTACGGCTTCGACGGCTGGTTCGTCAACGCCGAGACGGGCGGCGGCGACCGGGCGCTCGCCACCGACATGCGGGGCTTCCTCACCGAGCTGAAGAGCCTCGGCACCGCGAAGGGCCTGCGCGTCACCTGGTACGACTCGATGACCGTGGACGGGTCGGTGGACTGGCAGGACGCCCTGAACGACCGCAACCGGCCGTTCTTCGAGGCCGCCGACTCCATGTTCCTCAACTTCAACTGGACGCGCGCCGACCTCACCTCCTCCGGGCAGCTGGCGCAGCGGACGGGCCGCAGCCGGTACGAGCTGTGGGCGGGCGTCGACGTGGAGGCAAGCGGCTGGAACAAGTCCGTCGACTGGGACGCCGTCCTCCCCGAGCACACGGACGACGTCGTCTCGCTGGGCTTCTACCGGCCCGAGTGGACCCGCAACCATCTCCCGGCCGGACGCACCCCTGCCCAGTTCCACGCCGCCGACGACCGCTTCTGGAGCGGACGATCGCTCGACCCGTCCCGGCCGGACACCTCCGACACCTGGCGCGCCCCGGCGCTCGCCGTCGCCGACCGCTCGACGGTCACCGCCCTGCCGTTCGCGACCGTCTTCAACGCCGGGCACGGCCTGCGCTGGTACGAGGCGGGCAGGGCGGTCTCCGACACCCCGTGGAACCACCTCGGCCTCCAGGACCGCATGCCGTCCCGCCAGTGGGTCGTGCGCACCGAGGGGACCCGGCCCGCCGTCGGGTTCGACTTCGCCGACGCCTGGCACGGCGGCAGCAGCCTCCACGTCGACGGAGCCCTCGACGCGCCGGCCACGCTCGACCTGTACGCGACACGGCTGCCGCTCGCCGCGGACACCGTCGTGGAGCTGACGCACCGCGCCGACGCGGGAGAGGTCGCCGTCGAGCTGGCCGTCGCCACGGCGGAACCCGCCGGACCGGGCGAGCCCCACCCGTACACGTACATCCCCGTGGGCCCCGCCGGACCGGGCTGGACCACGCGGACCGTACGGCTCACGGGCCTGACCGGGACCGTGCACGCCCTCGGGGTCCGGCTCACCGGCAGCGGCGGCCGGGTGTCCTGGCGGCTCGGCGCCCTCGCCGTGCGCGCCGCCGGGACCGTGCCCCCGCCCGCCGCCCCCACGGCCCTGCGCGTCACCGACGCCTCGGCCGCGGGTCTGCGCTTCGCCTGGCGGCCCGCGCCCGGCGCCGTGCGCCACCACACCCTGCACCGCCTCCTGCCCGACGGGACGCGGCGCTTCCTCGGCGCCACCTGCCAGCGGGCCTTCTTCGTCCCCGGCCAGAAGCCCGAACAGGGCGAGCGGGCGGCCCGGTTCGAACTCCGCGCGGTGGGGGAGCTGTACAGCGTGTCCACCGCCGCGACGACCGACCACCTCTGGTAAATCACCCCCGACCCCCGGAGCACCCCTCATGCATGACGACCGCACCCTCGTCGAGGCGCGTCTGAGGCGCGTCCTCGACGAACGCATCCGCCCCGCCGTCCACCCCGCGTCCGTGCCGCTCGACGTCGCGGTGTGGAACGCGCCGGGCGAGCCCGTCCCGGTCGCCGAAGGACTCGCCGCGACACCCGCGCCGATCGCCGTGGGCGACCGGTGGGGTGCTCCGTGGGGCACCAGCTGGTTCACCGTCACCGGGACCGTGCCGGCCGAGTGGGCCGGCCGTACGGTCGAGGCGATCCTCGACCTGGGCTTCGACGAGAACATGCCCGGCTTCCAGTGCGAGGGTCTGGTCTACCGCCCCGACGGCACCCCGGTGAAGGGCCTCAACCCGCGCAACCAGTGGGTGCGCATCGGCGCGCCCGTCGCCGGCGGCGAAGAGGTCCGGCTGCACGTCGAAGCCGCGTCCAACCCCGTGATCCTGGACTACCACCCCTTCGTCCCGACGCGGCTCGGCGACAAGGAGACCGCCGGCAGCGAACCGCAGTACCGGCTCGCCCGCATGGACCTCGCCGTCTTCGACGAGACGGTGTGGCAGCTCGTGCTCGACCTGGAGGTGCTCGGCGAGCTCATGCACGAGCTCCCGGCGGACGGCCCCCGCCGCCACGACATCCTGCGCGCCGTGGGCCGCGCGCTGGACCGCGTCGACCTCCAGGACGTGAACGGCAGCGCCGCGGCCGCCCGCGCCGAGCTCGCCGGGGTGCTCGCCACCCCGGCCGAGCCCTCCGCGCACCGCATCAGCGCCGTGGGCCACGCCCACATCGACTCGGCGTGGCTCTGGCCGCTGCGCGAGACGGTCCGCAAGGTGGCCCGTACGACGTCCAACATGACGGCACTGCTGGAGGACGAGCCGGAGTTCGTCTTCGCCATGTCGCAGGCGCAGCAGTTCGCCTGGGTCAAGGAGCACCGGCCCGAGGTCTACGCCAAGGTCAAGAAGGCGGTCTCCGAGGGCCGGTTCGTGCCGGCCGGCGGCATGTGGGTCGAGTCCGACACCAACATGCCCGGCTCCGAGGCCATGGCACGGCAGTTCGTGCACGGCAAGCGGTTCTTCCTCGACGAGTTCGGCATCGAGAACGACGAGGCGTGGCTGCCGGACACCTTCGGCTTCGCGGCCGGGCTGCCCCAGATCATCAAGGCCGCGGGCTCAAAGTGGCTGCTCACCCAGAAGATCTCGTGGTCGCAGACCAACAAGTTCCCCCACCACACCTTCCTGTGGGAGGGCATCGACGGCACGCGCATCTTCACGCACTTCCCGCCCGTCGACACCTACAACTGCTCGATGAAGGGCAGCGAGATCGCCCACGCGGCGAGGAACTTCAAGGACAAGGGCGCAGCCCGCCACTCGCTCGCGCCGACCGGCTGGGGCGACGGGGGCGGCGGCACCACCCGCGAGATGGTCGCCAAGGCGGCCCGGCTGCGCGACCTCGAAGGGTCGGCCACCGTGACGTGGGAGACCCCCGCGGAGTTCTTCGCCAAGGCCGAGGCGGAGTATCCCGCTCCGCCGGTGTGGGTCGGCGAGCTCTACCTGGAGCTGCACCGCGCCACCCTGACGAGCCAGGCCAAGACCAAGCAGGGCAACCGGCGCAGCGAGCACCTGTTGCGCGAGGCCGAGCTGTGGGCGGCGACCGCCGCCGTGCGGACCGGATTCGCCTACCCGTACGAGCAGTTGGACCGCATCTGGAAGACCGTCCTGCTGCACCAGTTCCACGACATCCTGCCCGGCTCGTCCATCGCCTGGGTGCACCGCGAGGCGGAGAAGACCTACGCGGCCGTCGCCGACGAGCTGAACGGCATCATCGGCGAGGCCCAGCGGGCCCTCGCCGGAGACCCGGCGGCCGGCCGCGAACTCGTCTTCAACGCCGCCCCGCACGAGCGGCACGGTGTCGCGGCCGGCGGCGCCGCCGTGCCCGCCGAAGCGGGCGGCGCCCACCTGACCGGGCGCGACGGCGGCGGTTTCGTTCTCGACAACGGCCTGCTGCGGGTGGAGGTCGACGCCGACGGCCTGATCGTGTCCGCGTACGACATCGCCGCCGAGCGCGAGACGGTCGCGCCCGGCCGGGCGGCCAACCTGCTCCAGATCCACCCCGACTTCCCGAACATGTGGGACGCCTGGGACGTCGACGCGTTCTACCGCAACACGGTCACGGACCTGACCGACGCCGACGACGTGTCCCCGGTCGACGCCGGGTCGTCCGCGGCCGTGCGCGTCGTCCGCAGCTTCGGCGCGTCGAAGGTCACGCAGGTGCTCACGCTCACCCCCGGGGCCAAACGCCTCGACATCGACACCGAGGTCGACTGGCACGAGACGGAGAAGTTCCTCAAGGCGTCCTTCCCGCTCGACATCCACGCCGAGCGGTACGCATCGGAGACCCAGTTCGGCCACTTCCACCGGGCCACCCACACCAACACCAGCTGGGAGGCCGCCAAGTTCGAGGCGTGCAACCACCGCTTCGTCCACATGGAGGAGCCGGGCTGGGGCGTCGCGCTCGTCAACGACTCCACGTACGGCCACGACGTGACCCGCACCGTCCGCGCCGGCGACTCGGGCACCACGACCACCCTGCGGGTGTCCCTGCTGCGCGCGCCGCGCTTCCCCGACCCGGAGACGGACCAGGGCGTGCACCGCTTCCGCCACGCGCTCGTGCCGGGCGCCTCGATCGGCGACGCCGTCCGCGAGGGCTACCGCGTCAACCTGCCCGAGCGGCGCGTCCCGGGGGACACCGCGGTCGCACCGCTGGTCGGCGTCGACAACGACGCGGTCGTCGTCAGCGCCGTGAAGCTCGCCGACGACGGCAGCGGCGACGTCGTGGTGCGGCTCTACGAGTCGGCGGGCGGCCGCGCGAGGGCACGGGTCGTTCCCGGCTTCACGGCGGGCACGGTCACGGTGACGGACCTGCTGGAGCGCCCGCTCGCCGACTCGCTGCGGCACGAACTCGAGGACGGCACCGTGCGGTTGAGCCTGCGCCCGTTCGAGCTCGTGACGCTGCGTCTGACGCGCGGCGCCTGACAGCCGCGCGCACGGCCCGCCGCCTCACGCACCCCGGGGAGCCCGGGGGCGGCGGGGCCGTGTGGGCG